>NZ_JBMDKA010000002.1:0-389901 GCF_057809475.1 Flavobacterium sp. FG19
GCACCTCGTTTACACCGAGGGGGTCGGGGGTTCGAACCCCTCATCGCCCACAAAACTCCTTAAGAAATTAAGGAGTTTTTTTTTGCCATTTTTCTAATTTTTATTGATTCTGGGACATGAATGAAATAGTTGAAGTAAAATCAGGTCAGGATGTAATTGACATCGTTTTTGACAAACACGTTTTATTTTTAAAAATCTCAGAACCTGTCGCTGCAGACTGGTATGATAATCATGGTACTATGGGAAAGTATTATGCATTAAATTCTAATTTTGACAGAGATTTTCTTATTGGTGAATTTAATGATGTATTACTTAACGGAAATGATGAAGATGTCAGAAATAAAGTTATTTCTTTTTTAGATCTTTTTAAATCAGGAACGTATCAGGTTGGCTTTGGTGAAAATCTTCTTAAGGATGAAGACGTTCATTATCAATATGGAAATGTCGAAAATTCCTCATTTTATTATTATTCTTTCCTGAATCATAATGATGATTTTAATTATATGTTTACACAGCCATATTCGAAAATTTCCAAAGAAAGAATTCTGTTTTATAAAGAATTAATACAATCAGGAAAAAGACCAAAGGTACTTGTAATTGGTAATAACAATTGTAATGACAATGTCTACTTTATTTTAGACGGGCATCACAAAATTTTAGCTTATTTAGATTCCGGACTTCCTTGTAGTTTTGTATATATCGAAAAAATCAGTCCTGAAGAAGAACCTGTAAAGATTAATCTTTTTAATAAATATTCTTCTATACTTACGGATTATCACAAAGACAACATATTAGAACATAATCCCATAATAAGATTTGACGACACTGAAGAGGCTCACCAATATAATACAGAGTTTAACAGATATTTAAAGAGTTTTAATTACAGTATTTCTGGAGAGGTTTTCAGACTAATCTATAAAGCAGTCTCCTCTTTAGAACTAAATGAAAAGAAGTGGGGACTTTTAAAACTGCGTATAATTGAAGAACGTTTCTGTACTGAGAATGATTTATTCCTGTACCATATTAATAATGAACACCTTTCACTTACACAAAGAAAAGTAACATCTAAAAAGGACTTTAATGATTTCATAGTTGAAACTTTTGGAAAATCTTTGGATGAAATAGAAAGAAGTATCGGAGTGACTTAACCTCAATTTCTGTAATCTTTTTTTCTTTTAAGTTTGTAACATGCCAAAATTCCTAACAACAATATAACACCAAATCCCCATAATAAATATGCTGGCGAATTGAAGGTTTTATTCTTATTTAACTTATCTGGTTCTATTTCTCTGTTTTTAGATATTTCTGTTTTAACTGCTTCTTTTTTATCCTGAACTAACCAGCTAATTTCGGGTCTTAAAGTCAATGAATTTTTATCTTGTTTTACGGCAACAAATCCCGCCAAAAATTCCATCTCATATTTCTTTCCCAGATAATCCCAAACAAAATCAGTTTTAGAAAGACCATTGTTGAATTGATTAGTCTGCAATCCTTCCATAAATTTTTCGGGTTCTCTGTCCAGATATGGATTTTCGATCATTTCCTGATCATCATTAGTCACATAAGGGAAAAACTTAATAATCCATCCCGTAATATAGGGACCGCCGCTTTCATCTTTTCTTTTAAATATGTTTGCCCAAAAATTACGATCTATTTTATTATTGGCGGCATTAACAAACTGCTCCATAATGGGGTCAAGGGCGTTTATCCACTTATCTGCCTTATATCCCTTAAACTTTTTAAGATTTTGTCTGATTTTTTGCCAGTCTTCTTTTGTTCCTTCAATATTTATTTCAGGAATACCACAGGCTGTAGCATATTCATATTCAAAATAACCGCTCATTACGTTTAACAATGTGATTTCATAAGCTGCTTTTTCTGTGGCTGTGGTAGTGCTAAATGACTGAACATATAAAGAATGTATGTCCGATTTAACATATTTAGAAATCGAATCAGCCATCACAGGAAAAGCAAGCGGCCATGGAGAATCCATGCTTCCTTTTTTAAACTCAGTACTAATAGGCTGTGTATTGACTACTAATTTCTTTTTACCATCGAATGCAACAAGCTTAGTTCGTAGTTTCTCTTTATTCATACCAACATGTGTAGAAAATCCCTGGCAGATTAATAACCAGATCATATCCGGACTTATACTTATACGGCGGTGATCAGCATAAGCAATATATAGGGAAGCAACAAATGGATGAAAATCTGTCTGAACAAACAATTCATTTCTTAGTTTAAAATCACATGCTTCAAATTCTCTTCCTGTTCTTTTTTCTATCGCTTTCACATAAGAAACTTCAGGTAACGGATTACGGGCCGGTTTAACATCCTCGCAGACTATTTTAATCTGTGCATTTAGTTTTAAAAGAGTAAACAATAAAAACAGTACAGCTATTTTCTTCATTCGGTTTTAATTATATAATTGCTTTCTTTAATGTTTGTGTTTATAAAACAGCCAGTATAACATTACTAATCCTAACAAATGTTTCTTCAAACTTAATAAAAAATAGTTTACAGAATTTTTATAAAAAACTTCCTAAAACTAAGAAACTTTTCTTATTCCCTTTTCTAACAATAGTTTTAAGTATAGTTTTGTGATAGATAGCGCTTATTATTAAACAATTAATAGAATAGAGTGGGGATTCATAGGCAGTTAGTAAACAATCTGCGCTTTTTATGATTAAAAATAAATATCTAAATTGTATCAAAAAATAAAATATGTCAAGCAGTTTCATAAATATTGAAAAAAAAGGTTTTTGGGCAAAGGATGCTTTTGTAGAAGCAATGCAGCTCTGTTTAATACATGAAATTGAAAACCTGAATATAGATGATACAGAATGGATTCAGGAGTTTAAAACAGCTTTGGCATTTCAGTCTCTGCCTATGATTTATGGCGGAATGTCTATGGAACTGGAAGAGTTTCTTATTGATGATGAAAGAAAAGCAGTCATAATGGAACTGATTGAATTGATAATTGAAAAAATTGATGCTACAGATCAGTATATAACCGGATCAAATCTTCATAAAATGAGAGAGAGGGCTGTACATATACTTTCTGAAGCAGGCGAAATAGAATTCAATAATCCGGATGAAATGGAAAAAACTATAAATAGTTCCGGATGGGATTTATCAGATGGGATAGCAAGTGTTAAAAACAGATACCAGCATGCCTTCAAACTTCTAAAGATGTTAATAAATGGTGAAATGGAAACGACCGCTTCTTCGCCTGAAACGTATTGGAATTACTAATATTTAAAGCTGTTTATAGCCGGCACAATCAATTAAAAATAGTTTTTTAATCCTGCTTTTAATTTATGCATCTGCCTTCTTACATTTGAAAAAAAACATTATTTTATTATGATTCCCTTAAAAGAAACTTTTGAAAGCTTAAAATACTGCAGCACCACATTACAAAGAAATTTTGTTAAGTTTTTACTGAGAGAAACAGCGAATACACAGTATGATCCTCTGGATAGCGAACTAATTTCAGAAAGATTAGATTTTGTAAATAAAGTAATCCCTTTTTGCCTGGAAGTACTGGATCAAAATTTTGACGCCATAGAAAAGATAGAAGCTCTGTTTTTCCAGTTTTACACTAAATCTCCGGCATCCAAAAACTTTATTGAAATTTTGTATGCAAATTTATCTGCCGAGCTTTCAAAGGATCCTGTCTCATGGGATTATGAAATGGATATAGAACCAATAGACCGGTATGTGATAATCCGGGATCTGATACCGTTTACTTTTCCCGATAATGTTGATGCCTTAAGAAGAGAAAGGTATTCCAGTACACCTGATAAAAAATTCAATGCTATAAAACAGGAGTTTCATTCACTTGTTTTAGAGCGAAATAACCCAAATATCATTTCGGTTGGCGTTTCACGCAATTACGGAAATGTAAACCTTCCAAAAGTGTATGATATTATTTTCGACACCCACGATTTATCGAAATTTACAGAACAAAAAACTATAGTAAAATGGGCCATTAACTATCGTGATATTTTTCATACTGATTTATGGAGAGGACATCACTCTCACTGCTTAATTGAAATTATAGGTGATATTCCCGAAATATTTAATGAATTACCTTTAAACGGCGTAACAGAACATCACGGAATTGGACTTTGTACGAAATATGACTGGCAGTTTATACAAAAGAAATCGAATAAAAGGTACTAATTACCTGTTTTTATTCCAGTTTTACTTTTGCTGATATTTGGTTTACGACATCATAAATCATTCTTTCTTTTTCTTCAAAATTAGCTCCGCTCTCCCTGGACACACTTATTTCCCAGGAGTCACTTAACCAGTATTTTAATTTTCCGTTTTCATCAAATACAAATTTAGCCAGTTCTTCCCAGTCGCTGCACCATAATTTACCATTGATAAAATACAAACCAAACATTCCCGTAAATTCTCCTCCGTCATCCGTAACACCATATTTTACTTTAATAAGCTGTTTATGATCATCATACCAAACCATAACAGGAGTGTTTTCTATTTCATTTAATGTAATTTTGGTTTCTGTTTTATTGGAATGATCAGCTTTAGTATTTATTGCTATTATTCTTTGTCTGAATAGTTTGATTGTATCAGCATTGTAAAATCCGGATTCTTTATCAGTTGATACATTAACAACTGGAGCCGGAACACTGTCCTTTTTCAGATTAGTTACCGTTTCCTCTTTGATGGTTTCTTTTGTTTGATTTTTAGCGCATGAAACGATGAGAATACTGAGTGTGATTGCTATGAATATATTTTTCATGTAATGGTTTGATTTATACTTTATGTTTTTTATTTTAAATAACGGTCAATTTCGTCAGAATCATTATCACCAGGAATTAAATGTATTATAACAGGTGTTTTTCCCTTTTTATACAAGAGCGCACTTACAAGTGAAGAATTGTTTATTTTACCTTTGGTATCAACCAGAATAGTTTGGTTATTTTCAATTATAAACTCCAGACATCTCTTTTGGGGAGAATAGGTTTTTATACCTTTTTTTTCAAAATATGTTCTTAGTTCACTAGCGTAAAAACCCCAGTCGTCCATAGCCGTAAAATAACCTTCTGCTTCTTCTGAATTTTCATCCTCAAAGTTTTTTGTCTCAGGACTAAACAGAATTAATTGAGTAGTCTGAACTGCTTCAATAGTATTTGCTTTTCTGTCTTTCGGTGTTGTAAACGAAACCAGCTGCTGCCTGCTCTTTACAGGTTTTCCTTTTAAAATTATCCAGTCCGGATTGATAAATCCAAGATCATCAAAAAAATAAAGAGTGTCCTTGTTTTCAATAATATAATCATCAAAATCCTTGTATGTGCCATCAGGACCCGCTGCCTTAAGTAATTCTTCTACAAAATCACCATCGGTATCAAACCTGGCCTGTGACCTTCTTTCGCCGTTTTTCATATATAAAACCGAACCGCCGTTGGCCACAAATAAATGATTGATATTTTTCTTTTCGTCAGGGTAGTTCACTTTTTGTACAGCATTTGTCTCAGGCAGGGGAAGAGGTTTGTTCTCGTTAACCGGTTCCTCATTCTTTTTGCAGGACGACAACAGTAAAGTGCCAATAAACAGTAAAACTATTGGTTTCATTATTAGGATCTTATTTGGTTTCAATCTTTTTTAATTCAGTGTACATCTCATTCAAGAAGTGCTGCTGTTCTGCATTGTCTTTAAAATAACGCTGATACAACACACTACAGCTTTCCACATCAGCGATATTGTCTTTGTTAAAGGACCAGTCATCTTTATTTTTAATCGTGATTCCCAAACCATCGCTGCAGCTTTGCCACATTTTAGAAAATTTCGTTCTTTTATCCTCACTTAATTTACTAAAATCTGCATAAACTGTATAACCCCGCATTTCCGAATTAAAAAACTGATCGATAGAAGTCACAGGAACACCACCCCAGTTTATCGTTTGTTCCTGAGGCAGCTTTATACTGGTAAGCCGCTGTTCGCTCATTTTATGATCTTGTTTTCCCGATACAAAAAAGTGTTCATTATAAGTTAATCTTGTACCTTTTGGAACCATTATCTTTTTAATTATCATAGGTTCTGTCGTTATAAAATAAGGATAATCCGGAGCTGAATTTCCTCCTGTAGGATTCATATTTCCTATACATCCTGTTAAAACCAGGCCCAGCAGGGATGCAAAAGGGGTGAAGAGTTTCATACGTGTTTTTGCGTTTAGTTCTTTCCGCCGTAAGGAGCCGGCATTCTTTCTGTTTTGATATACCGGTCAGAAACAGTGTCCGTATCAATTCCTTTCATTTCATCTTTTACTTCACGAAGCCAGCCGTTTTTGTCAGGAACATAATAGTTTATCATTCTGCCGCCGTGATACGGATCATAATAATCAACAGTCACAACCAGGGTATCTCTTTTTACTTTGTAGATTCCTTCTCTTGCAATTTTGCCCTTTATGGTAGCATATTTTTGTGCCGTTCGGGCACCTGCAACAGACTTAGTGTTTTTAAATGTAAAATCGTACCAGATTAAAGTATCCTGTGGTGTTTGTTCAGACATCACTTTTTTCTCATATCTGAGATAAACATCATAGGTATGTCCTTTGATTTTAATAGTTTCAATCCGCTTTTCCTGTATTGGAACAGTAGTAGAAACAGCAGGTCTTACTATTGTTTTATTAGTTTTCTTTTGCTGTGAATAAACGGCAGTTATACTTAAAAAAAAGACTACTATAAAAGTGTTTTTCATAATTGAATCCTGTTCCTCTTTTAAACTTCTTTATTAATTGGGAATTCTGTTTAAGCTAATATAGAAAATATCTTTAAAACAAACTAAAAGATAAATTTCTTAATTTTAAGAAGCTGTTTATCCATTTAAAATTAAAGCTTATGAAAACCAGAATGATTTGGAGCAATCTTGTCTCTCATGATATACAAAAAACAATACAGTTTTATACTGCTTTAGGTTTTAGACAAAACGGAAAAGAAACTAATGAACTGGTTAGTTTTTCCTTCGCAGAGAGTAATTTTATCATTAACTTTTTTACTCCCGCAAGATTCGAGTGGGCATTAAAAGGAAATATCACCGATACCAGAACCGAAAATGAAACCATATTTTCTTTATCAGCAGACAGCAGGGAGGAAGTAGATCTTTGGTTCAAAAAAGTAAAAGAAGCCGGAGGTACTATTTTTTCTCAGCCGGAAAATTTTGAAGCGGGTTACACTTTTGGTTTTACCGATCCGGACGGACATAAATTTAATTTTTTATACTGGCCCGGAATGTAGCGCTTATAGCAAAAGCTCCAAAGTACATCTAACTTTGGAGCTTTTATTTTATTTAACCGGAATACAAAAATCCACAATACATCTTTTTTGAGGATGCTCCTGAAAGTTGTTATGATAAATCTCGTAAGGATTTAGATTTTCTTTTGTATATCCGTTTTCATTCATCCACATAAAAAGACCACTCCATGCTTTTTCAAACTCGTCGATTCCTATTTCAAAACGGCCAACTATACATTTTCCTTTTTTGACAACAGTTAATCCAATTTCTCCTGAAATTTCTGTGTTTTCGGGTACAGAAATACAGGCACTCATCCTGACTTTATCCGGATTGGTAATTTTAAAGCTGTCATGATAAATTGTAACAACTTTCAAATCTTTATTTTCCATAAAACCTTTTGGACCGGCCCATTTTATTAATTTAGAATAGGCTGTTTCCATTCCTTTATGACCAATCTGCGTGATAAAGGCCAGATTCAGTTCCGGCATTTCTCTGACTTCAATTTTTGCATTCATTTTAATCCAGTTTAAATGATTATTAATCCTGCAAATATATTCGTCATTCATTGCGCCGTCTTGTCCGTTCTTGCTTTCCGTTTGACCAATCTTGCTAAATTTATCGGGGTAAATTTCTCTGAATTCGGTAGGACTTATTCCGTAAAACTTTTTAAAAGTTCTGGTAAACGATGAATTGCTGTTGAAACCGTATTGCAATGAAAGCTCTGTTATCGTTGTTTCTCTTTTATGCAGAAGTATACCAGCTGTCTTCTCAACTCTTTTCCTTGTAATATAGCCGTTTACTGTTTCGTTTGTAATCGTTTTAAAAATGCGGTGCAGATGGAAAGTAGAATAAGAACCAATACTGGCAATGGCCTCTAAAGACAATTCCTTATCCAGATTTTCATCTATATATTTAAAAATCGCATTGATTCTTTTTATATAATCGTTCTTTATTTCCTGTTTTTCCATTTCATTACTATTAAAATATCAGCGATACTTTTTCCACCATAACAAAAAATAATCCCTGCTTGCGATAAACTTTCTCCGATCGATCATGTCCGGAAACATTTTCAGAAAATAATCCGGATTATACGATTGAATCTTTCTGCGGTTATTTGGAGTTATAATATCGAAAACATAGGTCGTCCCATCTGTGATGACAGCTTTCTTCCTGATAGTATCACCGTTTTCAATATACGTTTTTATAATCCTTGACTGGTTCAGAGAGTCATTTTCTAATTTCCAAAAATTATTTTCATTTAGTTCTGCCATTAAAAGTTTTACATGAGACCGTTTAACCTTCTTTTCACTTAGAAAAGTGCCCGTTTTTATAGTCTTCTCTTTTATTTCTCCTTTTTTAGTTTTGGTATACTGAGTAAAATAGTCTGAATACGTCCAGCTTTTCCATTTCCCTTTATTCATGCCCAGAATCCTGTATTGTTTTGAGCAGCACTGATCAGAATAAACCAGAACAAATTCATAATCTTTCAAAAAGGTTCTTAATAAAGGGGTATTAACAGAGTCCTTTTGCTTATAATTGCTTTTAAAATCAGGAATTTGACCATACATTTTTGCCACTATAAAAATCAAAATCCAATATCCTTTTTTCAGCATGCTTTATCCATATTTATTCTAAAAACTCAATTTTTATTTCAAAATTTTCATACGATCGCTGAAGGTTATCATCCGCACAATTTAAATCAGATAAATTATCCCCGATTTCCAGAGCAAGGAGTTTTCTTAGTTTTTAATCATTTATTTCCACTATTTCCCAGTCTGTTTCCCATGTTTTGATCATAATCAGATTTAAATCGATACAACCTTTTTCGCCTTTTACAATAAAATTATAATCCGCCTGACCTTCGCTTCCTTCTGAATTAGAGGATACTGATATTCCGCCGACAGGAGTTAAAACAACACTTTCGATTATCCCTACTTTATTCTTGATTGTCTTGTCTTTATAAATAAAATTTTCTGCTGTTTTGTATGAATCTGCCTTACTTAACAAAACATAACCCAGACATTGAACGAACAATATGAAAACCGAAAATCCAATTATGATTTTCTGCAAAATAGTCTTTTTATGCTCTGTTTTATTCCTTTTTATCTGAGCTGCCGAAATGCTGATCACAGTAACCAGCAGCATTATCCAGCCAATAGTTTTGCTTTCCCAGAAGAAATATAAGTGAAGTATTCTGGACAAATACCCATAAATTAACAAGGAGGCTGTAATAGCCGTTAATCCCTGATTAAACCTGCTTAAATTATTAAAAAATTTCTCCATTTAATTTTCAGTCAATTCGATATCCATCGTTTTGATCAGTCCGTCCTGAAACGTATAAATATGTTTTACGAATCCGTCAAACATAAGACCACCATTAAGGTCTTTTACAATTTGATGTACTTTAACTTCCAGTCTGTCGTTTTCTCTTTCTGTAAAACCAGCAGGTTCAACTTTAGGATTGATTTCTGTCCATTGTCTGGTCCAGTACTGTTTAATTTCATCATGTCCGCTGATATAACCGCCTTCCCAGGCTTTTGACCATTGTACGTCTGGCTGCATAGCCGATAAGGCTTTGTCTATATCTCTTTCGTTAAAAGCAGAGTAGGCTTTGTGAATTAAGTTTTCGTATGGATTTGCCATTTCTTAAAATTTAAAAGTAAGACGTGATTTTTAGTACAGATACCGCAATAATTGATGCTATAACCACAAGTATAATATAACTGCTGTTTTTGGTCTTATTATCGACATTCTTGTTTCTGATAATTTTAATAAAAGATCTTCCTAAAACAAAAGTTACAATTAAACCACATATACTTACAATGGTCTTATCTGCAGAAATATATACTCCTGCCATACAGAGAAGGTTTAGAATGGTAATATGAATTGCATATTTTTCTTCGAATGAAGCTTTTTTAATTTGTTCCATGGATCTGATTCGTCTTATTAAGTTTAATAAAGAGTATTTGGGTTTATAAAATCAAGACGAAAATAGGAAAAAGACAGCTAAATTCTATAGCATTATTGCTCTAAAAAAAATCATTCTATTTTAAACTTCCTGTTTTTACAGTCAATAATCAGTTTATGATCTATAAAGAGAGCATTTCCAATCATTCCCTGCATTCCGGATCGTTTCATTAAAAAAGTCTGCATTTTTGAAACCCCTTCAATATAAGTCACTTCTGAAATTTTTAGTCTGGTATTTCCCAGTTGAAGACTCTGACTGGCCGGAGCCGAAATTACTTTTAATACATTTCCCCATGAATTTCCTTTTTCAGTTTTTAGGGTACCTTTTATATCCCGATATTTATTCCATTCTTCTTTGTTTACAATCAGTTCATAACCGCTGGTACCGGAATCATAAAGCAGTTTTAAATTCTGATGGCCAATTTGGGCAGGAAACAGAAGTCTGCGCTTTTTAAACTCAAAATCAAAAGATCCGCTTGTAAGCTGCGTTTCAATAAAAGAACAGGTTTGGTTTCTAAAATCAAGTTCAGCGGTTCTTTTCTCCAGTAAATCAGTCCCAATCGTCCCCAGTATGTTTACAGCATCCGGTTTTTCCACGTTGATATTTTCACCGTAATTCAATGTTTCAAAACCTGCAGAAGAAACGGTCAGATTTCCAATACTGAATTCCAGAGCGACATTTCCTGATTCATCATCATTCGGAATTATTTCTGTAAAATGTTTCTGAAGAGATTCCAGCGTTTTTTTATAAAATACAGTTACAGGTGATCCAAAATCTAACTGCATATAAAAAGTCTTCTGAAAGCCTTTAACATGCATGGGCAGGAGCAGGGCCGAATACGCGCTGCCATTGTCCGAAATCCATTTCAAAGGGATTTCTTCAGCTTTTCCCGAAACCTGAAGGTAATTAGCGGGCGGACTGAATTTCTTATCGAAATAAAAATAACTTCCAATTAATAAAAAGGCAGCAACGGCTAAAAAAGCCCAGACGATTTTCTTTAGTGTTTTCATTACAATTTTTTATGCAATATTGCGAATTGTAATGCAGATAAGATTTAAAATGAATATGACATTTATACGTCAATTTAAATTCACATATTACAAAATACTGTATTTCAACTTTATAACTAAATCTGATTTCTGGGTTAAAGCTGCCGCATTCTTAAAAACAATAAAAAGATTGAGCACTTTCATAACTACCAAAAAAACGATAAATAAAGGAAAACTCATAGAAAATACTTTTTGAAGAAAAGGACTTACTATCATTAAAGTCCCCAGAATAAAGGTATACAGAAACTGAACGGTCACAATACTTTTTCCAAGCTCCTTTGCTTTAGCATCTTTAGATCTATAAGTGAGAACAGCAGGAAAGATGATATTGCCAAACGGAATCAACAGCGAAGACAAAATCGAAAAGTTAATTAGTTTGGCGCGTTTTATTTCGGGATCGAGTTCTGAACCTGAAATCAGGTTTTCGGGGGCTGTATCAAATGCTTTTGCCAATGCTTTAAGTGTAAAACCTTTGGGAATATTTCCGGCTTCGATTCGCTGTATCGTTCGCAGGGAAAGACCGGATTTCACAGCAAGTTCAGTCTGAGTAAGATGTTTTTCTTCTCTCCATATTTGAACTTTTGTTTTCATTTTTACTTTTGGTTATTTTGAATATCGTATTTTAATCTGTGGCTTTCTGTACTATTTATACATCCCATTTTAAATATTCCAAATGCAGGTATGTTTCGGCAAAACCCGATCTTTCTGCCCCGTTGTATCCCGCATCACTAAACAGGAAGTGCACATCTTCATAAAGATCCAGAAATTTATGATGCTCTGACAGTTTCTGCCCATTCTCCGGATAACTGAAGTTTTTCTCAGATGGAAACTTTTCACCATAATTGCGGTACATTATAATATCATTGTGTTCCAAAAATGATTTTTGATAAATCTCCCTGACAACAGCACCTTCTTTTAGAACCAATACTCTTACGTCGCCAGAGCTGGTCTGTTCATAGCCAAAAAGAACAGTAGTAGTAAAATCCTTCGAAATTTTAAGTAAAAAGTCATCATGCTCTACCACAGATTTTTGAAAATCCAGATCCATTTCGATCCAGCCTTCTATATAACTGTCAGACAAAATAAAAGCATAATTCATCTCATCCAGAAAAACTTCCCGGTATTCATAATCATATTCTGCAGTCCGGCCTATTGGATAATATTCTTTTATTCGCTTTACAAGGGTTTCCTTTTCAATGTTTTGTATTAAGACTGTTCTGCGTGTTGCCATGTTTTTATTGTGTCTTTTTCAATTATCTTTTAGATTTTCTCCACTGCTCCAGACTCATCAGTTTTTTGTTCTTCGGATTAAAAAATTTTATTTCAAAGGTTTCCAGATATACGTAGTAGTTAATGTCTTCTTTTTCTTTAAAATCAACCCTGACCCAGTAGTAATTTTGATCATTCATTTGAGGAGAATCTAAAATAGAAACACCGTACCAGTCTTTACTTTCAGGAAGATTTTGTATCAGATCAAATATTTTTGTCCTGTTTTTATTATCGGAGTCTGCTGTTTCAAAAGCTGGATTTCCTGTTGGAAAATAAATCTCATTTAAGAGCTTTGGATTGTCCTTACTAATTTCATTCAGCCTGTCTACAGCAAGTTTATAATAGGCGTAGTGTTTAACCGATTTATCTTTTTTGATTTCATCATAAATTTTGAGTGCATTCGTTTTATTTCCAACACATTCGTAATAATTAGCCAGTGCATAATCATATAAATACCAGCCTTTGCCAATACTGTCAATAAATGATTCTGCCTTTTTATACTCTTTTAGCTTAATATAGTTGGCGGCATAAGCAGCAGCCTGATCTCCCTGTCTGTATTCCTGGGTATTTAATTCTGCTAAAGAGTTTTTATACTGCTGCGTTTTATAGAATACTTCAGCTTTTAAATAATGAAGATCAGACTGCACATTCCTTATAATCTGTGCCTTATATTTATCTGTTTCATTTTCACTGGCCTTCAATAGACTATCTGCCTTTTTTATAACCTCCTGCGGATTTTTTTCTGATTCTTTGTATAAATGAACGAGCTCTTTATTAAACTTACTCAGTTCTGCAGAAATTTTATCCATTTCTTTATGAATTTCAGCATGGTCTGTGCTTAATTCCATTGGAATATCCTTATCACTTTTTTTACATGACAGGACAACAATTATGGTAAATACTAAGAGAGTAGTCTTTTTCATCCGGTTTTAATTATCAGAAACAAACTTTTTAGGAATCATCAGATCACTTTCGCTTAAAGTATACTGAATATCAGGATAAACAAAATCCATAGCATAATTTTCCTGTCCCCTTAAGGAGTAAAATTCCTTTTTCTGATTTTCATTAGCTAGTGTTAAGGTTTCACCATTAGAAAAACACGGCTTTCCGCTATCAAAGTTTATTAAGGTTCTGGACTTTCTAAACGTAATTCCAAGCCATTTACCGGATGTTGCCGCTTGTTTAGGAACAGATTCCAGTACAATCTTATGCAGAAAACGGGTATTGGACTCAACTGAAAATAAAATCACGGAATTATGTGTCAAAACAATATCAAATTCTTCATCGGTTGTTTTGTCTTTTATTTTGAGCTTTCGCAGGTGATGTTCTGATAATTCTTCGGGGTTTTCATAACAGCTAAAAAGAGCGATATAAGAATCTTTGTCCAGATCCAGTGCCTGATCTGAATGATACTTCATAGTGGCATAGCTCGAATCGTAAATTTCGATCAGGGCATTATTAAAATCAGGTTTGGGAAGATGATGTGCAGAACCTTCATCCTGAATAATGGTATTTAGACTTTCGATTATCTCACGATGTACGCTCAGGAAAGGATTGGCCGGAATGGTATAGATAGTCGTAGTCCTTACAATAGGAACGCCTTTATCACTTACATCCGTCAGATGATTTCCCAGTCTGCCTTTTCCGGTAACTTCAAAATCAGCCGACTGCTGTAATTCATCAAATAAATTATTTTCAAAAGGAAGTATAATTTTATAAAAATTAAGATCGCTCATTCTTAGATTCTAATAAATTGGTTTTTCATAATCACCTGCATTCATACTAAAATGTACTTTACCGTATTCGACCTGCTTTTCCGTCATGTTTTCTTCATAATAGGAATCCCTTAGAGTGCTCATCATTTCCGGTGTCATTTCTTCCAGTTTAATCAGACTGCCATTTTCTTTAATAAAAGTCTGATTGTCCATATAAACAGCCTCTACATTTGAACAGCGGGCTACATATCCCATTCTAATCGGGATTTGATCTACATTTAGAACAGACGGCCTGATTTCATGCGTATAAAGCCTGTTGGTTGATAACGGAATCAAAAAGGCAGAATTAGGATATAAAGTAACACTAAACTCCTTTGCTAAACCAGCATCGGTAACCGTGTTCTTTAATTTAAAATGCAATCTGGTCAATCCGCTCGTTTCTTTATAACACCAGTCATAACGGTCTTTTTTAGATGGTTTCAGCTGATCAAAATTAGATTTATCATAAAAGGTACAAAAGGCAATAAGCCCTTCTTTGGGCATATCTTTCGTTTTATCGGAATGTGCCTTTATTTTTGATTTTACTTCTTTCGAATTCTCTTCTGATTTTAGTTTGTTCTCATAAATCTGAACCAATACATGATTCAATTCGGTTTCTTTTTCAAAAGTTTCTGCAACCGCACTATTTAATGCATTCATGATATAATGGTCGGTTTCACGGAAATTATCCGTTGGGCCGGTAAAATTACTCGAACATCTTAAAAGATTGAAATGCAGTTTTTCTGTATCGGTTTCCTCTTTAATAACCTCACTCAGATAAATTCCTGTTCGTAAAGCCTGAGAACCTTTGTTCGATTCAGTCAGATTCTGAAACAAATGCTCTGATTTAATCGTGTTGAAATGATCTTCGCCTGTAAACATTTCTCTAAAATACACACCGGCATTGCTTATTATAACCGGAACCTGTCCCAGTCTAACAAGCTGCAGTTCTAAACCTGTACCATTTTCATAATTCACAGAAAGCTCTTCTATAACATGAAAAGTAAAACTATTGTCCTGAAGCAGCTCCAGATTACCGCAGACATATATTTTTTTATCCTTCAGCGGAATCTGAACTTCAGAAAGATTCTTAACTGTAATCCCGCAGAAATGAGATATCAGATACTCTAATTCTGAGCCTGTTTCAATGGTTTCCTGTAAAACAAGAAGTATGTTTTTATCTTTTGAAATGCTGTTTTCAGTAGGTTTTGAGGTCATTTTTATTTTTTAATTTAATAGTAATAGTAGAAAATCTCTTTTTGGAGTTCTTAATAAACGGGTTCCCAAAGCTCAATTTTATTGCCTTCGGTATCCATAATATGTACAAACTTACCATATTCATAGGTTTCAATATCGTCCAGAATCGTAACTCCGTTTGCTCTTAGTTTTTCCAACAGTGCTTCGATATTCTGAACCCGGTAATTAACCATAAACTCCTTTTTTGAAGGCGAAAAATATTCATCTCCTTTTTTAAACGGACACCATTGTGTAGATTCTATCTGTTCCGGATTGTCCAGATTTCTTGATTCAAAACTTGCCGAACCCCAGTCGTTGATTTCTAATCCTAAATTCTTAGCATACCAGTCTTTAGTTTCTTTTGGGTTTTCAAGAAAAAAGAATATCCCGCCAATTCCGGTTACCTTTGGCGTAACATCTGATTGATTTTGTGAATTTTCCATAAGTTTTTTTTAGTAAATCGGTTAGTTTTATGTCACTAAGATAGAATTATTTTCTTCATTCGCCACTAATTTTTCAGTCCATAAATCGTAAAAAAGAAAAATCCTCTTTCAGCATTTCTATTTCATTTTTTCGGGTCTCTTCCTGAGCTTGCTGAGCATAACCAAACATTCTTTGCTCATAATCCAGAATAGCGGCTTCAATAGTTTTAAAATCCCCGTCCGTCAGATTTTCAGATAAAATTAAAGCATCCAGAAGTCCAATATTTACGCCCTGTCCGGCAAAAGGAGGCATTAAATGTGCTGCATCGCCAATAAGCGTAATAGGTAAGGAGCGGTTATTTTTCCAGGGTTTCTCTACAGAAACCCCTTTTGTGGGTAATCCTGTAAAAAAAGAAGTGGCACAAAACAACTGCTTGTACAATTCGCCCCAGTTCGAAAGCTTCTTTAAAAGAAAATCTTGTATACTTTCTGTATTGGTAAAATCCAGTTTCATTACTTCGGGTGCCTTAAAAATAACATTATAACTTAGTGCTTTACGATTCTTAGGGTTTGCCACCAGTAAATTTCCACGGTATGAAGTCATTAAAATCTTATCATCGCATAGTCGATAAAAATCAGGACAATCTAATTCCGGTGCTGTAACTTCTCCCTGTATCATATAGGTTCCGCTGAGTTCTGTTTCTGCCGTCGTAAGATATTTTCTAATCGCTGTCATACCGCCATTAGCACCAATTACAAAATCGGCTGTTTCTCTTGTTCCGTTTTCAAAATAGAGAATCCATTTTCCATTTTCTTCCACAAGATCAGTTAGTTTACGATCCCAGATCACCGTATTCTCTTCTAAACTGTCAATTAATAATGTTCGCAGGTCATTTCGGTTAATTTCCGGTCCGTCGTATTGTTCTTCAGCCGTAATTTCTTTACTAAACAAAATAGTACCGGAATGATCCGCCAGAATCCTTCCCATAGGAATCGCTTTTTCATAGTAGGCTTCCAGCAAACCCGCTTTCTGCAGAGCATCCTGTCCCGAGCCTTTATGCAAATCGAGTGTGCCTCCCCAGATTCTGGCCTTCGGATTTTCATCCCTTTCATAAACCGTAACTTCAATATTCTTTTGCTGTAATAACCGCGCCATAGTCAAACCAACAGGTCCTGCACCAATGATGGCCGTTTTCTTATTCGTAAGTATCATAATATCGTCTTTTATTAGGGAACAAAATTGCAAAAGATGACAAAAGACAAATAGTAAAAATCAGTCGTTCTTGAGATTCAGTTTTTTAATAACTGTAATATCCATAAAACGATCATCCTTGTTTTTACTGAGTTCCTTAGGCGTAACCCCTGAATATTTTTTGATTTCCTTGATAAAATGATTCTGATCTGTAAAATTATGCTCCAGAAAAAGCCGGCCTTCACTGATATGTTTAAACGACGATCCAAAACGAAGGATATTGCAATAGGTTTTAAGAGAAATACCAAACTGCTGATTAAAGTAACGATTAATCTGGCGGCTGCTCCAGTACACATTATCAGAAAGTTCCTTTACTGTAACAGAACCTTCTGAAGCATAAATACGGTCAAATAATTTCTTTTTGCGACTGTCGATATTGTCAGCCGGAATGCTTTTGATAAGTCCTGCCGCTTTAGCAATAAAAGAATCGAAAGTGCGTAAATCCTCCTTATCAAAATGCCAGAAAGCAGTAGAAATGATTTTACCGTCATTTACAACTTCTTTTAAAGAATCACCAAATAAATATTCAACGGCCAGCAGTTTAAACCCAATCGAAAACATTTTTGCTCCGGCAGGAATCGCAACCTCAGTAGGAAGCGTGTCCAATCCTCTGATTGCCGTTTCCCAGGTCTCAGAATCCCTATTCATAACTGCGAGATCGACCATTCCGTTAGGCAGAACAGTTGACGGAATAGGCTTTCCGGTATTGTTCTCCAGTTTCCAGAAACTGTGTACAAAATGCGAAATGGAAGGATCCGGTAAAGCTGACTCAATAATAAGATTCATAATTTTTTATATAATTTTCCGCAGATAGCTATAAAACAGAATATTTTTTCGGCTTCAGTCCGATATGTTCTTCAAAAACCCTTGAAAAATGACTCAGATTGGTAAACCCTAACTGATAACCGGTTTCTGAAACGGACAAACGTTTTTCTTTCAGCAATCGGGCCGCTTCCTGCATTCTCCTGTATTGATAATATTCAAAAACGCCCTTTCCAAAGGTTTGTTTAAACAACTTCCGCAGTTTGGGTTCGCTCATTCTGGCCTCTTTTGCCAGCGAAGCGATGTCCGGAGCCTTATCCAGATGAGCTTGTAAATGATATTTAATAGCATAGAGCGCTTTAATATCCTTAATATGAATTCCCGCCGCCGGAGTTTCTTCGCGTTCTAACAATACCGCAAAAATATGGCATAACAATTCTTCACACTTGACTTTATGATATTGACTTTCTAAACTTTCCGGGACCGTCTGATGGATCATCTCACTTGCTGTTGTAATCATAGCAGGAGAAATTCCCGTTTCATAAACAAAGGCTTCTGCTGATGAAAGTATATTTGAAATTAAGGGATGTTTTAAATCTCCAAAAAAATGTTTTAAATAATTACGTGAAGCCGAAATGGTGATACTCCTGAAAAAAGTATTCTGCGGCATGGCAATTACAGAAGAAACAGACTGCATACCAATAAATACACTGGGCTGCTCAGAAATAATCATTTCCTGCTGTCCTGTCGAATCAAATATTCCGGTGAGAAAGAAAATAACGTTTTCCTGTCCTTCAGGCAGTTCATTTTTACGTTCGAGTACAATTTCTTCCTTCAGGTAATAATTCCGGATCATCATTCGCAAATCATTTCCCCAGGTAAATCCGGTCATATAGCCGTCACCCAGCGATTTGGGAATGTCTATAAAACGTCCCCGTACCGAAGCTCCAATAGCATCTGCAAATTTGTGCAGGATTCCAGCACCATTTTTATCAACGACCTCAATTTTCATTTACGACTATTTTACTATCAAAAAGAGATATTTTACCTATAAAGATACAGATAATTTTGTATTGAAAATAGAAACAAATTAAAAAGACTATATTATGTTAACAGATACTAAAAAAATAGCCATCATTGGAGGCGGACCAGGCGGATTAACACTTGCCCGTTTATTACAGGAAAAAGGAGCCGATGTAAAAGTATATGAGAGAGACGCAGACCAACTGGTACGCCAGCAGGGATCAACGCTTGATCTTCATGACGATACCGGTTTAAAAGCCATAACAACAGCGGGATTACTGGATGAATTTAAAAAATACTATCGTCCGGGAGCTGATAAAATGAAAATCGCTAATCGCGGCATGGAAATCGTTTATAACGATCATCCTGAAAAACCCGAAGAAGATTTTGGAAATGAACATTTTCGTCCTGAAATTGACCGCGGACCTTTACGTGATCTCCTGATTGCTTCTTTAAAAGAAGAAAATGTAATCTGGAATTCTAAATTCATCAAAATGGAGCCTACAGGAGAGGGCTGGGAGATTTCTTTTGAAAACGGAACTACTGCCTATGCAGATCTGGTAATTGCTTCAGACGGGGCTAATTCTCGTGTCAGAAAATATATTACAGATATTCAGCCTCTATTTTCAGGAGTAACTGCAGTTGAAATCAATGTTTACAATGCTGCAAAGAATGCACCTAAATTATGGAAACTGGTAAACGACGGGAAAATATTTGCCTTAGATCAGGGAAAAACACTTTTATTCAGTGCCAAAGGCGACGGAACCCTGACGGTTTTAATTGGATTGAAAACCGATGAAAACTGGATTACAGCATCCGAAATTGATTTTAAGAACAGGTTATCCGTTTTTCAGTGGTTTAAAGAGGAATTTGCCCAATGGAATACGGAATGGCAGGAATTATTTAACAGTAGTGAAATTTCAATAATTCCGCGTCCAATGTATCATTTTCCCTTAGATCAGTCCTGGAAACCATTACCTAATCTGACCATGATTGGCGATGCCGCACACCGTATGCCTCCGTATGCAGGAGAAGGAGCCAATCAGGCATTAGCCGATGCTCTTGAATTATATGAAGTACTGACTTCTAATTTGTTTGTAAAAATGGAAGATGCCATAGGTTTCTTTGAGAAGAAAATGTGTGCCAGAGCAGCTGAAATCACCGAAATCACCCTGCAGCAGACAGAGGCTATGCATGATGACAATAATCTGGAGTTACTGGTTAATTTCTTTGATGAAGCTTTTAATTCCTGAGCAGGGGGGGGCTTAGTGTTCAGTTTTTTAGTGTTCAGTCTCAGTATGCAGTCTCAGTATGCAGTCTCAGTATGCAGTCTCAGTATGCAGTTTGACAAGAACTGAATACTGAGAACTGTGACTGAACACTAAACACTAAAAACCCCGTCTGTCAGCAGGTCTGAAATACCAGGAAACGACTGTTAGAACCAATAGTAAAGAAGGACCAAAATAGGCTGTACCGGAATCTCCAACAGCAAAATGAGAAAAAAGGGCACCGCTCATCGCAAAAAAGAAACCGGCATAAGTCCATTCTTTCAATAAAGGAAATTTAGGGATCAAAATAGCAATCACTCCCAAAATCTTCCAGAGGCCCAATATCGTTAAAAAATAAAGCGGGTAACCTAAATGCGCCATCATATCAGCCTCCTCTTTTATTTGTAATAGTTGTACAATTCCGGTTGAAGCCATTCCTAAAGCCAGCCAAAGTGTAGCAATCCAGTAAATAATTTTGTTTCTTCTGTTCATAGTGGTTTTATTTTAATTGGTTTACGATTTCCTCTAAACGGTTGTGTGCCATGTTTAAACCTTGTGCAAAAGGAAGTTTTAACTGCTGATCACGATATTCAACCGATTTATATATAATCTGCATGGTTAATCTACTGGTTTCATCAGTAAGTTTTTCAAACTCCAGAAATTCCAGCTGAGGAGCAAAATTGGCATTTTCCATTTCAAATGTTCTGACAATCTTCTGTTCCGGAACAAAATCATGAATAACACCATTGGCACTAAATACCACATTTCCGTTAGGATCTCTGGTTTCATACTGCCAGCCCCCGTATTTTTTATTTTCTTGTTTGAGGACATTCGTTCCCATCCATTGTTCAACAATCTGCGGTTCAGAATAAGCTTTAAAAAGTAGTTCCAAAGGCAGATCAAATTCTCTTGTAATCAGAATTTCCTGCTGACCATTTTCAGCATTTATTTTGGTTTTACGTTCCATAAACTAATCATTTTTAGGTTTGTAGTTCTTCATTATACTTTCTAATTTATTAAAACGATCGTCCCACATCTGGCGGAAAGGTTCTATAAAATCAGCTACCTCTTTTATTTTTTCAGCGTTGATGTAGTAATAGATTTCCCTGCCATTCTGCTTTTGATCCAGCAGTTCACATTCTGTCAGGATTTTGATATGCTTTGAAATGGTCTGTCTGGACGAATCAAAATTTTCGGCAATAGTTCCCGGTGTCATTGCCTGCAGGGCTACCAGATTTAAAATCGCTCTTCGGGTTGGGTCGGCAATAGCCTGAAAAACATCTCTACGTATTTCCATTGTGCAGTTATTTGACTGCAAATATAGTGCAGTTATCTGACTGCGCAATATTTTTTTGATATTTTTTAATAGCAGATTTAAAAGAAAGAGTGCAAATCCCGGAAAAACAGCGTAATTTTCCTAATTTTAAACTTCTAAAAAAGAGAGACATGAACAATACAAAGGTTTTTCAGTATTCATTTGCGAGCATTTACCGTTTATATAAGGAAAAAGCAGAGAAAAAAGGACGAACAGCAGAAGAAGTAGACACCGTTATTCTTTGGTTAACTGGTTATACCGAGAAACAATTCAGGGACCAGATTGAAAAGAAAGCTGATCTGCAGACCTTTTTTGCCGAAGCTCCTGATCTAAACCCTAATGCTTCGAAAATCACAGGAGTTATCTGCGGTTATCGCATAGAAGATATTGAAGATCCGCTGATGCAGAAAATCCGCTATATGGATAAACTGGTTGACGAACTAGCGAAAGGCCGTAAAATGGAAAAGATTCTAAGGGAATAAAAAACAAAAACCTCCAGAATATATTTAGAGGTTTATTGTTCTGTTTTTTTAAGATTTAATCTAAACCGGCAAATTTAAAGGATGCCGTTATTTTAAAATTCATCGAGGATTCTCCTGAGTAGTTTTCATTATTGGCCAGACTTAATTTTTTGATTTTTCCTTTTTCACTAAAATCCAGTTTACTAAATTCTACCCAGACTACATTTGGATTCAGTACATTATCGAAATAATATACCAGATTCTTCTGATCGGCTACTGTTCTCCATCGGGTAGATGAAATATTAGGTTCCGTTTCAGAAGAAATTCCCAGCGGGACAGAACAGTTTCGGATGACCCCAAAAACACTCGAAAGTGCTGTTCTGATATTATCTGTTTTTGGAATAGCATCAATATAATAAGAAGCCCTTACAAAACGGTCTGCCGCACGATTAGTTCCCGGAAGCATGATCGTTCCCGGAATCCCTTTCCAATAGGTATTAATAGCCAATTGGTGGTCAAAAATAGGGGAGTTCGTCATTGCTGCATATTTTCGGTCGTGATGAATGACCAGATTTCCGTCTATATATTCAAAAATAGCATTATCTCCTGAAGAATCGGATAAAGACAAATGTACAGTAGCAAAAATATCGGTTCCCGGAATATGGGAAGACGTTACTACAAAATCCTTCTTTTCCAAAGCAGTTACAGCCTCGGCAACAGTAGCATAATTGTCTAAAACGTACTGCAGCCATAAAGAAACCGCAAGACCTTTCACCGGGCCGTTTTTCTCAAACTTGGGATATGTAGATTCTACCAGCCATAAAAGATTGCCTACCAGTCCTTTTTCGTTCATTCCGTCAGACGACGCAATATCCCAGGAACTGGTAACTACACTTCCGTATTTTGATTTCCATTTTACCGAATTGTTTCCGGCTTCACCAAATCGGTCAATTCCTCTGGGAAACAACCATAAGTTGGCCGGAATTTCACCACGCCAGTCCATAGATCGCGCTGTTATAATAGTACCATTTAAACCTTCATACACGATTCGGGTACACGAATTAACTTTTACTGGGAGCAGAATAATGCTTAGTACAATCAAAATTGCTATTAGTCTTTTTTTTAATTCCATAACGGGAGGTATTAAATTTTAAAATTAGCCTGTTTATCAGTCGATTAGCTAATTTAAGAATTAATCACTAGAAATAACTTACAAATGCTATGCGATTTTGCATTACAAAAACTTTATTTTTGAATTATTTATTTAGAATAATTACAAATAAGTTGTTTTTAGAATTTGTAAAAGTTATTTTTGAAGCGGTATAAACGCCAGCTAAAAAATATCTTATGAGAAAAAAGATCCTAAAAATATTCCAGTATTTCGTTCTGGTATTAATTCTGCTGTTCATTTCTGGTTATGTCTTCGAACAGATTTCCAGATCTTATTATGATAAAAAACGGCCTCCGGAAAATGAATTTATAAGTATTAATGACCGAAAAATCCATTTTAAGAAGATGGGAAATCACTTAAAAGGGACTATTGTTTTTGAGTCCGGTTTGGGCGGCGATTATCTGCATTGGCAGCAGCTTCAATCACAATTATCTACAGAATACACTACGATTTCTTATGACAAAGCCGGAATATTGTGGAGTGATCCCTCAAACGATGTTTCATTACAAAGATATTCAGAAGACCTGAATACGCTGCTTACGAAGACCAACTGCCCGAAACCTTATATTCTAGTTGGGCATTCTTTTGCCGGAATCACCTTGAGGTCTTTTATTAAGAACCATGCAGATGATATTGGAGGCATTGTCTGGGTCGATGTTTCTCATCCGCTTCAGCTGGAAAAATCCTCCGAAAACCTGAAAAAATCCGTTACACCGCCATCACATGCAATGTTGAGTTTTTTAAATGAAACTGGTGTAATCAGACTGCTTTATACTTTCGTTCCGTTTACGAAATCAGTTCCTAAAGAGCATATTTTTAATGAAAACGTACAAAACTATTTTTACAGGATTTTTGACGGTCTGATGCAGGAAATGGAAAGCGACAAAAAATTGATGAAAGAAGCAGAGCAGATTACCAGTTTTGGCAGTATTCCGTTAACCATTATTACAGCAAAATATCCAAACGGAGTAGAGAATCTTGCCGATTTAAATTTGACAAAAGAATATTTATCAATTCATAATTCACTTCAAAAAGATTTATTGCATTTATCTACAGACAGTAAACAAATCTTTGCAGAAAAAAGCGGCCATTATGTAACATTACAGGAACCGGATCTGATTATCGAAGCAGTAAAAGACATTTATGGTAAACAGAAACCATAAAACATAAAAAAAGCCACTTTGAAAGAGTGGCTTTTAAATGTTTATATTATTCTATCCTTTTGAGTGTAAGTTTTACTTCTTTACTATCCAGAATCAGTTCATCACTGGTAATAGTACTTTCGCATGGATAAGGGGTTCCAACTTCATCTTTAATCACTAAACTTTTTCCTCCTTTTGTCAATGCGTAAGTTCCGTCTGTTATCTCTCTTGTTAAATATCCGGTTACATGCCCGTCTTTTGTAAAAGTGAGAGTTCCATCAGTTAAAATCACAGTTTTAAGAGAGTCCGACATTGGAATTTTCGGTTCTACTGCTGTTATTTTCCAGGAGTTAATCAATTTATTTCTTCCCCTGGAACATGAAATCATTAATACTGCAGCCAATGCAAGTGCGAAGATAAGTAATTTAGAATTTTTCATGGTTATGTGATTAAAATTAGACAGGAAAAAGATACAAAAAAAAATAGTACCCATAACATTTTAATAACACAAATTAACTGATATCTAATATTTTAGAAACAATCCCAATAAACACAGGCTTTGTGCAGAACACGAAAAGAGGTTCCGTATTTAATTAAGAGTAAGCGCTCCCAGAATTTCTTCGTACATAAAAGGTCCGCCCGGATATTTGGCCGTATAATCTAAATTCATCCAGACCTGGCCGCGCTCATCGATATGATAATGCAGTTTTTTGCCATAACTTTCCTTTTGAAACAATACGTTCTTAATGAGATAATTGACTTTTTCCAGATCAATCATAGAACCTATTAATATTTCCGGATAAATATGACCTTTCGTATGAATAAGCCTCGGAGTTCCGCCAATAGAACGAATCGCTGCCGCCATCAAAATAGAATGATCATCACAGTCTCCTGAAAAATATTCCAGAGATTCGCTGGCAGTAGCAATGTAATCGCCGTCTTTAGGATCGTTTACGTAGTTCCACCGCCCGTTAATTTCCTTGAAAACGGCAAAACACTGAATAATAGTCCGGTAATCTGAATAGCCCTTAATACCTTTAAAATGTTTATTAGCAGACATGATCGCAAAGTTTCTTACTTTGGGATTTTGATATTCTATGGCACTGATAATTTTGGACCGGTTAGGAAACGGAAGCAGTTTGGCCACGATGATATCCTGCGGATACGGATTGTCTGACATCGTGTAAATCATCGAATTATAATCTTCCGAAATCTCGCTAAAACCATAATTACCTATAACCGACCCGTAGAAAAGAACAAGTAAATACAAGACGACACATAAAATGATGATAGTCCGCAGGTACATTAGCAAAAAGAAAATTGCGGCGAAAACAAAAATGAATATAAAAACCCGGTCCAGATTAAAAGCCCATTCTAAATCGATAAGGTTTTGATGCAGAATGATAAATATCGGAATCGTTATCAAAAGACTCAACAGCGAAATAATAATCCTGTCCCAGGGAGATTTCACCTGTAATCTGGATTTTAATTGCGGAAAGTCAATTTTAGGAAAATTTATCATAAGAATCAAAAGCAGTTTTTACAGCGCTTTTACCGTTTCAACAAAAGTACTTTTTTTATCAATAATTCCCAGATCAAATAACTGATTTTGAATTTTGACAAATGCTTTTTCATTTAAATGTTTCTGGGACCACTGCGTCAGTTTAAGCCATTCCTGAATGTCTTCTCTTTTCTGATTGAACAATTCGGCTAATGTCTTATCGATATTAGGAATCTGAGCAAAATCCTGAGTAGTTTTATTAATGATTTCCAGTATTTTTTCGATCACTTTTGGGTTCTTTTTCAGGAATTCATCACGAACCGCAATCACAAAAGACGGCCATGGAGTAGGACAGTCGCCCACACGTCTGAAAATACCTTTATCGACAAGCGGTTTGGTCATAAAACGTTCCCACATAAAATAATCGGCTGTTCCATTGGTCAGTGCTTTCACGGCTCCATCGATCGTATTGATAATTTCAAACTGCAGTGTATCGCTGTCCCAGCCTTGTTCATCAGCGTTTACATAAGCCATTAATTGTGAACCTGAGCCAATCCTTGAAATAGCTGCTTTTTTGTTTTTTAAATCTTTTATGGTCTCATAACCGGATTCTGCCGCTACATGAATCCCCCAGATCAAAGGCGACTGCACATAAATCTGTACAATTTTACTGGGATTGCCTGCTGTAATATCTTTGACAATCCCTTCCGTTAAAATAACAGCCATATCAGTCTCACCGTCACGCAGCATCTGACACATTTTTCCGGTGCCCTCCGGAATATCTTTCCATTGTAAATCGATATTTTCTGCCTCAAACTCACCATTTTCAATGCATAAATGCCATGGCAGATTGAAGTGTTCAGGAACACCTGCAATTTTTACAGTCTTCATTATAGTTTTAAGTTTAAGTTAAGTTGGGTTGAGTATGCGTATTAAGTATGTAAGTTTAGTTTTTTATTAAATCTGCCCGGTGTTTATCCGAAAGACAAGGTTCTGCATATTGAATAATATCCTGGGCTTCATATTCGTTTAAAACGCTTCTTACGATCGAATAATCAACATCCCGTACTACTTCTGCCGAAATAAAAGCATCGTTTAAAGCTTCGGATAAACAATTAATGGCTTTTAGTTTTTCTCTGATAATTTCTTTATCAAATCCTTTTTCCAGTATAATTACCTGAACAATTGAGTTTCCTGAATTTTCAATCGTTTCTCTGTAAACCAGTCTTTCTTCTTCTTTATCAAACTCGGCGTAAAATAAATCATCGGTCGCTATTAACGGCCCTAAAAATGGAATATTATCTAATTTAAAAAGCCCCTTTTCCAAATCTATGATTTCGGCCCACATCGTTTCTGAAACCGTTTCTTCTAAGTAATCGCTATAATATTTAAATAATATTTTTTTATGTGTTTCCTGCATTATTCTATTTCGTTTATTACTGCTTTTAAAGGTGATATTACAATACGATAACCATCGGGATCCTGAATCATTTTCCCGTTTTCATTCCAAAAAGGATTGACTGCTGCTATAGTTGTAATACCACTGTGTATTATTTTATGTATCAGATTATTATATTCTGAAATGCTTTTAGGATAAAGTACAATTACATCGTCTTCATCAAAAGAATGACTGGCTTCTTTATCTGATTTTGTAAATTCAAAATGCCAGTCCAGACCAGACTTTCCTATAAAAATCCCGTCATAATTATTGTGATTCTGAAATTCTCCCAGATGTTCAAAACCGAGAATATTAACATAAAAATCTTCTATTTTGTCTAAATCATTGGTATGCCGGGCTACTCTTAAAAACATAATTCAGGATTTTTTAATAATTATCAAATTCTCTAACAACGGGGCATTTTTCTTTAATTACCGGCCAGTTTATTCAGTGTATAGGCAATCAAAGCATCAACGGCCTTATACGGATCTTCGCTGAAAGTTCCTGAGGCACGATTCGCAATAATCGCATTTAAAGATAAGGCATTATGTCCTAAAAGAGAAGAAAGCCCGTAAATTGCTGCGGTTTCCATCTCTAAATTCGTAATACGATTATCATTGAAACTAAAATTATCCATTTTATTATTTAACTCTTCGTCCTGAATGTTTAAGCGCAGAACACGTCCCTGAGGTCCATAAAAACCTCCGGCTGTCGCGGTTATCCCTTTAAAAATGCTATCTGATTCAATTAGTTTTTCCAGTTTCTCTGAGCAGGCAATAGCATACGGTCTTCCTTTTTTACTGTCCCAGCCGGTATGGGAAATAAAAGCGTTTTCAATATCTGCATTTGAAACTTCATCAATTAAATAGGAGCGGAGCATATTATCAAGTCCTAACCCAAATTTTGACATTACAAAACTGTCTACCGGAATATCTTCCTGTAAAGAACCTGAGGTTCCTATTCGGATAATATTTAAAGATGTTAACTGTTCTTTTGGCTGTCGTGTTTTTAAATCGATATTTACCAATGCATCCAGTTCATTCAGAACAATATCAATATTGTCTGGTCCAATTCCGGTTGACATTACCGAAATTCTTTTGCCTTTATACCTTCCGGTCTGTGTTTTAAATTCTCTTTTTTGTGCCGAATATTCGATGGAATCGAAAAACTGGGTTATTTTTTCTACCCGGTTCTGGTCACCCACAAAAATAATGTCATGGGCAATATGTTCCGGCCGAAGGTTTAAATGGTAAACGCTCCCGTCCGGATTTAATATTAATTCTGATTGTTTTATCATTTTTTTTTACGGTTCTGAGTTGCTGAGATGATAAGATGCTGAATTTTTTCTTTTTTTTCAGGTTGCAGGAACCTGAAACTTTAAAACAGAAACTATTTAACCGCCGACTCTTTTAGTTTTAAATCCTTTTTCTTTTAAAATAGCCATAATTTTATCACGGTAATCCCCCTGAATAATAATCGAATCATCTTTAAAAGTACCGCCAACACTCAGTTTGGTTTTGATTTCTTTCGCCAGTACTTTAAAATCTTCATCACTTCCTTCATAACCTTCAATTATGGTAGTGGGTTTTCCTTTTCGCTTTTCAAATTTACAGATCATGGGCTCTTTTTGTACATACAGCACATGATCCTGTTCCTGAGTTTCTTCAGGTTCATTCGATTCTACGTGATCCGGAAATAAGTTTTTTAATTGATCTTTTAAATCCATATTTTTCTATTCTGTAAAAATAATTTTCCAACCATAAAGGTATTTAAAAATTAAATTCCAAACCCCATAACAGAGTTTGGAATTTGGAATTTTTTAACCGATAAAAACCGGATGGGAATTTATTTGTGTTTTACTTCTTGATTAAACCTAATTCCACTAAACGTTCGTGTAAAAACTCTCCCGCTGAAATGTCCTCAAACTTTTTAGGGTTTTCGGCATCAATACAATTTTCAAGACAGTCCAGACGCATATCGCTCACCGGGTGCATAAAAAACGGAATAGAATAACGGGATGTTCCCCATAATTCTCTTGGAGGGTTTACAACCTGATGAATCGTTGATTTTAATTTATTATTGGTATGTCTCGAAAGCATATCTCCAACATTAATTACCAATTCATCATCTGCCGCAATGGCATCGATCCAGTCACCATTATGATTCTGAACCTGAAGTCCTTTACCCTGAGCTCCCATTAATAAAGTAATCAGGTTAATATCTCCGTGTGCAGCTGCGCGAATAGCATTTTCCGGCTCAACCGTAATAGGAGGGTAGTGGATGGGTCTTAAAATAGAGTTTCCTTCTTTGGCATATTCATCAAAATAAAACTCATCAAGACCTAAATGTAAAGCCAAAGCTCTCAAAACATATACTCCCGTTTTTTCAAGCATCTGGTACGCTTCTTTACCCACTTCATTAAAACGCGGAAGTTCAGTAACTTCTACATTGTCCGGGTATTCTGCTGCCCATTTTGAATCTTTGTCAACATACTGGCCAAAATGCCAGAATTCTTTCAAATCTCCCTCTTTACGCCCTTTAGCATGTTCTTTTCCAAAAGAAACATAACCTCTTTGTCCGCCAATTCCGGGAATTTCATACTTATGCTTAGTTTCTATTGGCAGGGTGAAAAATTTTCTGATTTCACCATACAATTCGTCTACCAGTCTGTCATCTAAGAAATGACCTTTTAAGGCAACGAAGCCAATGTTTTCAAATGCACTGCCGATTTCATTTACAAATTTTTGTTTACGTTTCGGGTCGTCCGAAAGGAAATCACGTAAGTCTACACTAGGAATGTTTTGCATACTTTACATTTTTATTTAAGAAAAAAGGTACTAAACCTTTCCATAACAAAGGTAGATAATATTTTAGATTTCAATTTTATAATTTTCAATAAACTTTATTTTTATTTCCAATTCCTTACATTAATTTGTGAATAATAATTTTAAAGACTCTAAAATTGAGGGATATTTATTTTTGTAGCTAAAATAATACAGAAAAATTTTTATAATCTAAAAATCCGTTTATCTTTGCTTTTGGTAATAGTCAATGAAAATTATAATTATTTTTCTATTTTTATAAGCAGTCGGCAAAAAACACCTTTTAAAATTATTTAACAAATAATCTTAAAATTGTTATATTTTTATATTTTTGATTTTAAAAAACATTAGCACAATGATCTTTTACAGACAAAACCTTACTGATGAGAAATTACTGGATTTGTATAAAAAAATCCTTAAACCACGTTTGATCGAAGAAAAAATGCTCATTCTGATCCGACAGGGAAAAGTTTCAAAATGGTTTTCAGGAATCGGGCAGGAAGCCATTGCAGTAGGAGTTACCTCTGTTCTGGATGATTCTGAATACATTTTACCAATGCACAGAAATCTGGGCGTCTTCACCAGCAGAAACATTCCTTTAAACCGTCTTTTTTCACAATGGCAGGGAAAAGCAAACGGTTTTACAAAAGGACGCGACAGAAGTTTCCACTTTGGAACTCAGGAATACAATATTATAGGTATGATTTCCCATTTAGGACCACAGCTGGGAATTGCTGACGGAATTGCTTTGGCAGACAAACTTAAAGGAAATAAAAAAGTGACAGCTGTTTTTACAGGAGAAGGCGCTACCAGTGAAGGTGATTTTCATGAAGCACTCAATATTGCCGCTGTCTGGAAACTTCCGGTAATGTTTATTATCGAAAATAATGGCTACGGCCTTTCTACACCAACCAATGAGCAATATCTATGCGAAAATCTGGCTGATAAAGGAATTGGATATGGCATTGAAAGCTGGATTATAGACGGAAATAATATTGTGGAAGTTTATAATAAACTAACGAAGCTGAAAGAAGATATGATCGAAAACCCGCATCCCGTTTTATTGGAATTTAAAACCTTCAGAATGCGGGGTCATGAAGAAGCCAGTGGTACCAAATACGTTCCGCAGGAGTTAATGGCCGAATGGGAAGCAAAAGATCCTGTTACGAATTATCGCAAATACCTGACTGAAATTGGTATTCTGACTCCGGAACTTGACGAACAGTTTCATAGCGAAATAAAGAAAGAAATAGACGAAAACTGGACCCTGGCCAATGAAGAACCTGAAATAGAGGCTACTTACAGCGGAGAATTAGACGATGTATACAAACCGTATCATTTTGAAGAAGTTAACCCGGAATCAGGAAGTGCCAATATTCGCTTTATAGATGCCGTTAGAAACGGTTTAAGCGAATCGATGCAGCGCCATAAAAACCTTATTATTATGGGGCAGGATATTGCAGAATACGGTGGTGCTTTTAAAATAACAGACGGGTTCGTTGAATATTTCGGAAAAGACAGAATCCGAAACACACCTATCTGCGAAAGTGCCGTAGTATCGACCGCAATGGGATTATCAATTAACAGTTATAAAGCAATTGTAGAAATGCAGTTTGCTGATTTTGTATCTACCGGTTTTAACCCAATTGTAAATTTGCTGGCAAAATCCCATTACCGCTGGGGCGAAAATGCCGATGTAGTAGTCCGTATGCCTTGCGGGGGAGGAACTCAGGCAGGACCTTTCCATTCGCAGACCAATGAAGCCTGGTTTACCAAAACTCCCGGATTAAAAGTGGTATATCCGGCATTCCCGTATGACGCAAAAGGTTTATTAAACACTGCTATTAACGACCCTAATCCGGTATTATTTTTTGAACATAAATTATTATACAGAAGTATCTATCAGGATGTTCCAACCGATTATTACACCATTCCGTTTGGAAAAGCAGCCCACGTAAGAGAAGGTTCCGCTGTAACCATTATAGCTTTTGGAGCTCCGGTTCACTGGGCTTTAGATACTTTAGCCAAACATCCTGAAATTGATGCTGATTTAATTGATTTAAGAACCTTACAGCCGCTTGATATGGAAACTATTTTTGCTTCGGTTAAAAAGACAGGAAAAGCAGTTATTTATCAGGAAGACACAATGTTTGGCGGAATTGCCAGTGATATTTCCGCTTTAATTATGGAAAACTGTTTCGAATATCTTGATGCTCCGGTAAAAAGAGTTGCCAGTTTAGATTCCCCAATTCCGTTTACAAAAGCACTGGAAGACCAGTTTCTTCCAAGAGATCGTTTTGAAGAAACTTTACTAGAACTATTGAAATATTAAAAATGAAAAAGTTATTCATTTCAGTTTGTGCCGCCGGATTGCTTTTTTCCTGCGGCCAGAGTTCCAAAAACAAAACGGATAAAGTTTTAGATCAGAAATTTGATCGTTATAAAGACAACTTTGTAACTGGTTTATGGGAAACCTATCCGGGCTGGGCTTCTGCAGCAGGCTACCACAAACGGGACAGTATTTTAGTAGTTCCAAACGTCGAAGATGAAAAAAGACAACTGGACTTTGTAAATGACCAGTTAGATTCTTTGCAGAAATACAATGTTGAAAGTCTATCAGACAACAACAAAACAGATTTCCACATCATAAAAAACCAGCTTGAAGGCACCCTTTTTAGCATTAAAGAATTAAAATCGGCAGAATGGAATCCGGCTGAATATAATGTCTGTGGTGCTTTTGCAGAGATTCTAAACGGAAATTATGATTCATTAGAAGTCCGTCTCCGTGCTTTTAATTCAAAAATGAATAGTATTCCTGCGTATTACGAAGCTGCCAGGAAAAACATCAAAAACCCTACTATTGAACATACCGAACTTGCCATTGCCCAGAATACAGGAGGGTCTTCTATTTTTGAAGCCGATCTGAATGCTGCTCTGGAAAAAAGCAAATTGAGTGCCGTCGAAAAAAAAGCTATTCAGGACAAGGCTAAAATTTCGGTAAAAGCCATCCTGGATTACGCCGAATGGCTTAAAAAACTGCCGAATAAAACACCCCGTTCTTTTAGACTGGGAGCCGCTTTATATGATAAAAAATTCAATTTTGACATTCAGTCCGGTTATTCAGTTAAAGAAATTTACCAAATAGCGGTCGATCATAAAAAAGACCTGCATGACAAAATGTTTGTTCTGGCGGACAAACTTTGGACAAAATACAAAGGAAACCAGCCTAAACCGTCTAACAAACTGGAGCTGATTAAACAGGTTATTGATCAGATTTCGCTGCAGCATACCACCCCGGAAAAATTCCAATCGGAAATTGAAAAGCAAATTCCGGAACTTACAGCTTATGTCAAAGCCAAAGATTTACTGTATATAGATCCTTCTAAACCTTTGGTAGTCCGTAAAGAACCCGCTTATATGGCTGGAGTTGCCGGAGCCTCGATTTCTGCGCCAGGTCCTTATGATAAAAATGGCAACACCTATTACAATGTAGGAAGTATGTCGGGATGGACTGCTGAAAATGCCGAAAGTTACCTGCGCGAATACAACGACTATATCCTTCAGATTCTAAACATACACGAAGCCATTCCGGGACATTACACACAGCTGGTTTACAGTAATCAGTCTCCAAGTATCATCAAATCTATTTTAGGAAATGGGGCAATGGTAGAAGGCTGGGCTGTTTATGCTGAAAAAATGATGCTGGAAAGCGGTTATAAAAATTCAGATGAAATGTGGCTGATGTATTTTAAATGGAATTTAAGAACTACCTGCAACACCATTCTTGACATTAGTGTTCATACTAAAAACATGACGAAAGATGAAGCTTTGAACTTATTAATAAAAGAAGCATTTCAACAACAGGCAGAAGCAGAAGGAAAATGGAAAAGAGTTACTTTATCGCAAGTCCAGTTGTGTTCTTATTTCACAGGTTATACCGAAATTTACAATCTAAGGGAAGAACTTAAAAAGAAAGAAGGAGACCATTTTAATCTCAAAAAATTCCATGAAAAGTTCTTAAGCTTCGGAAGTGCTCCGGTTAAATACATCAAAGAGCTAATGCTTTCTAAAGAATAGATTTTAAATACGTTACCATAAAAAAGGTTTGACTTTTACATCAGAGTCAAACCTTTTTTATTTATTCTGTCACGACAACAAGCCGCTTACCATCAGAGACGGCTGCCTGCCATATTTTCTCTATATCCTGAAGACGAACCGTTTCAATATTGACTTTCAGTTTATCCTGCGAAGCCAGAAGAAACATTTCGGGAAGAATTTCTGAAAATAATAATTTCACTTCTTCTTTGGTCCAGCTTCCCAAACCTGATCCGGACAACTGCAGGTCAACACTTCGTAGAATCTGTGCTGACAACTGAATCGTATCGCCCGACATAGAACCTACCGAAACATAGCGGGTTCTGGGAGTAAAATTTCCGTTTCCTTTTAAAACAGAAAAAATAAGTTCAGCAGAGTGTCCCCATAAATAATCTATAACAATATCAATAGGGGAGTTTTGGTGAATTTCTTTTAATTGAGAAACAAACACAGTATCATCCTGTTTTAAAGAAAAAATTTCATCAGCACCTAATTCTAACAAACTTTGAAGCGTCTGTTCGTTTCTTCCTGTAACAATAATTTTTTGAGCGCCATAATGTTTCGCAATCTGAATTGCCATTTGTCCTGTAAACCCTGTTGCTCCGTTAATTAAAACTGTTTCTCCCGGCTGTATTGCGGCCCTGAAACGAAGTGCCATTGCCGAACCTGCCACAGCATTAGGCATTGAAGCCGCCGCCGCATAATCGATTCCCTCCGGTAACTTTACCATTCTGTTTTTCTCTACTAACGCTTTTTCGGCCATCGTACCCGAAACACCACGGGCATAAACCAGGGTTCCATCTTCTAACAAACCAACTCCGTCACTTCCCACTACAAATCCTTCCGGGTTATCATAGCCAGACGAATAATGATCTCCGCTGGCAATTCCTTTGTCCAGATTGGTAATCGCAACGGCTTTAACCGAAATTAAAATCTCATTTTGATTGGAAATAACCGGTTCTTTATATTCTGCGTATTTTGGCGATTCGCCTTTTTTATAAACTACAGCTGCTTTCATAATTCTATAAATATTAAAATTTTATGAAGCAAAATTATACTGTCGTTTTTCGACAGACGATAACATTTGTTATTAAATGAAATCTGTTTATTTTTTATGAACCAGTTTACTTTTTATACGGCTTAAATGAACTGTACTTACGCCCAGATAAGAAGCAATATAATGCTGCGGCACTCTCTGTACAATTTGAGGTTTCTCTTCAATTAAACTGCAATAACGTTCTGCAGGAGATTCTTTTATAAAAGAAAAAAAGTGTTTCATATAATCGAATGTTCTCTGAAAAAGCACATCAATCAGCCGATCACGCAATTCCGGAATCTCTTTGATTTCTTCAATAATAGTATCTACATCTTCTTTACGAATCCACCATAATACAGAAGGTTCTATAGTTTCAACAAATACCGGACTGGGAAATTGTTTTATAAAACTTTCGATAGAAGCTACGCTTTGATTTTCAAAAAAGAACTGCGAAGTCAGGTCTTTTCCGTTATTATTAAACCAGACTCTTATGCAGCCTTTTTCAATCACAAAGAGCTTTTTCGAAATTTCGCCTTCTTCCAAAAGAGTTGTTTTGGCTGGAACTTCTATACGATTAAAATATCCTGTATATTCAGCCCATTTTTCATCTGGTAAAGGAAATTTATCCCGGAATTGATCAAACATGATAGTAAATAATTTGAAGCTCTTCTGCTAATTTGTAATTAGTTGTAACCAGCAGATTATCACGCATTTTATAAACTTTATCGTCATCTCCTTTAAATTCCGAAGCACTTACAACCACTCGCATCTCATCTCATATGTTGTGTTAAACAAAAAAGTCTGTGGATATAAAATAGGCGTTTTACCTGCTTCATTCTGATTTAAAGAAATCACCTTTTCCCAGTTTATCTTAAAATCAGTAATCTGTTTTCCGAGTAATGGAATCCATTTTTCTTCATTAGAAACATCCCATTTCTGTTCATAATCATTAGGGGTTTCTTTTAGATCAATCTCTTTTGCATAAAGGCCGTAACTAAAAAACGTAATCCAGAATTACAATTTCACCATATATAACGCCCCGGATTGTTTCTCCCAAAAATAATTTTCTGCACATATCTTCAAAAACAATGTGTTCTTTGGTTAAAATCATTTAATTCGATTCTACCTCAAACAACTGCACCTGGCTTTTTAGACGGTCGATTAGCAAATTCATCATACGCTTGTTTAAACTGGAAGAATTTTTAATATAGGTTTCATATTCTTCAAGTGTAAAAAGCGCCATCACAATTCCTTTCAGGGAATTACGGAACTTAATATCTTTTTGAATGGAGTTCTCTATAGCCAGCAGCTTTTTCTCTACAGAATAAGAAAAAAAGTCCGGTTTGTTTTTGTTTACATAATTTACAAAAACTGCTATAAACAAATCATTCTGAAGTTTCAGTATTGGTCTAATCGTTTGATTCTGAAAGATCTCATCTGCTGAAGACTGAGCACTCACGGTTCCTAAAGTTTCGCCTCTGAATTCTTTTAAAAAAGTGTCCCTGTCTGCCATGTTTTTTATTTAAATTTAAGAAAAAATAAAATACAAAAAAATCTATTTTTGTCTTAAAGTTAATTAAATCCTATAAGAAATACGAGTTTGTTTTAGAAGAAAACTTATATTTCCTACCTAACTTACCTTATTCTAAAATTACAACTATGAACAAATTATCTTTTATTTTCCTTTTATCCGTTCTTATTTTGATTATTTCATGCAATTCCAAAGAGGAGAACCAATACAAAGAAGTATTCTATCAGGCGGTCAAAGACAAAGACACTGCTGTATTAGCCTTAAAGATTAGCGACAAACGTTTTTTCGGGCGTTACGAAATATCCTATTACGGAGTAGGGAAGGACTCCGGTGATGTGAGAGGTGACATAAAAGGAGACACTTTAAGAGGTGATTACCACTATATTTCAAATGGCGGAAGCTGGAAAAGAATCCCCTTGGCCTTACTCAAAAAAGATAAAAAACTAATCTCAGGAAACGGAGTAATCGGAACTTATATGAATCTTCCGTGTTTTATTCATGGTACATTAAGTTATAAAGATCCTAAGTTTGTTTTTGAAGAAGTTAAGAAGTAGTTTTTAGTATTCAGTTTTCAGTCGCAGTCACAGTTTTCAGTTATTAACTAAGGCTAAACACTGAGACTGAATACTGAGACTGAACACTAAAAAAACTACCTGTCCAGTCTTCCAATCTGCGACGGGAGTTCAAATATTTCAAGATCGAAATAAATCACAGAAGCCATTACATGATCGAAAATATCCGACATGATATATTCGTAATTTGCCCAGCGCTTATCACTCGAAAAAACATAAATTTCTAACGGAACACCATGCGCTGTAGACTGCAGCTGGCGGCACATGATATGCATGTTTTTATTCAGTCCGGGATGATCTAATAAATACTGCATAATGTATTTTCGGAACAAACCTAAATTAGTCATATTACGACCGTTAAGTAGAAGAGATTTATCAATTCCTCTAAGGTCATTGTATTTTTCAATTTCGGCCTGACGAGTTTCAATATAAGAAGTAATCAGCTGTATTCCCTTCATGTGATTTAAATCATCATTGTTTAAAAAACGAATACTGCTGCTTTTTATCAAAACATGTCTTTTAATACGTCTTCCGTCAGATTTCTGCATGCCGCGCCAGTTCTGAAACGAATCGGAACTTAGTGCATAAGTTGGAATCGTGGTAATCGTATTATCAAAATTTCGAACTTTAACCGTTGTCAGGTTAATTTCGATTACATCACCATCGGCACCAAATTTATCCATTGTTATCCAGTCGCCAATACGGACCATATCGTTAATAGCCACCTGAACACTAGAAACAAAACCTAAAATTGTATCCCTGAAAATCAGGATAATGATAGCCGAAAGTGTTCCTAAAATGGTTAATAATTCCCCTTTTTTGATTCCGAATAAAGTCGAAATAATCATCGCCACCCCAAAAATCCAGAGCACTATCATGATTACCTGTACAAAACTATCAATAGGTTTGTCACTGTATTCCGGTTTCTGCTTTAAATAATCGCGTAAAGCATTAAAAATCGTCCTGATAATCCATAAACTGATCAGAACGATATAAATACCCACAATTTTTCCAAAAAGCAGTTCCCAGTATTCGTATTTATCCAGAATAATGGGCACCGCTTTGTATATAAAGAAAAACGGGATTAAATAAGCGGTGTATTTGGTGGTTTTGTTGTGAATTAAATAGTCGTCAAATTTCGTTTTGGTTCGCTGGGCAAAAATCGCTGTCAGCGTAACCAGAACAAACTTCGCGGCATAATAGATAGCATATGCCAAAACCAGCATAAGAGCTATATTAATAATGAGACTGGTGTATGAAGCAAAATTGCGGCTCATTCCCCAGTCTCTGAAAAGCGGATATAAAAAATTAAATATTTTATCCAAAAGCTTATGCATTTGCTTTAGTTTCTAAATATTTTTTTTCTACATAAAAAGTTCCAAACGGAATTAAGGAAGCAATTAATATAATAGAGAACGTTTTTAAATCCCATTTTTGAGATTTTACTAATAAGAAAGCCAAAACAATGTAACCAATAAACAAAACGCCGTGTGTCATTCCCAGCGGTCGTAATAAAGTATGATAAAGTTCAGGATTATTAGTTTTGATAATAAGCATATTGGCAAATAAAACTAAATAGGAGATTCCCTCTAAAATTGCGGTAACTTTGAAAATCTTAAGCATGTAGATGTTTTTTGAGATTATACCCGCAAAATTAAGTATTATGGTTGGTTTTTAAGTTATGTCTCAGGAAAGTAATTTACTTTTGCATTCTTAAACTTTGATAATGAGCAAGCGCGATTTAAAAAAATATTTAGCCGATTTAACAAAAGAACAATTAGAAGAACAGCTGATAGAATTGTATGAAAAATTCAGTCCTGTAAAGGTGTATTACGATTTTGTTTTTAATCCGAAAGAAGACAAACTGCTGCAGGAATCTAAGGTTAAAATTTCACACGAATATTTTCCGGTTAAAAAGCCTAACGCTAAATGGCGTCCTAAAGCCAAAATGCGTCGTTCTGTAGCTCAGAAAATCATCAAACATTTTATTTCTTTAGGTGTTGACTCTTTTATTGTCGCCGATTTGATGTTTTATAATATCGAAATTGCGCAGACTTATTCTTCCGGTAATTTTATTAAACAGGAATTGTTTTACAAAAGCATATTTAATTCTTTTGAACAAGCGGTGAATTTTGTTATTTCTAACGGAATTCTGCCTGAATTTAAAGCAAGAATCCAGTCTATTTATCAAGAGATTTTGCAGCAAAAATGGAAAAACAAGTATGATTTTGAAGCAATTCTGGATAAAATTGACTTTTAAAAACACTTCCTATAAAAAATATTAGTTTAAAAAAAACATTTATTTTAGGTTAAAATAAGGTGAATAACTGTTTTTTAGATGTATTTTTGCAAAAATCCAAAAATAAACAATGTCTCAAAACACTTTAGAAATAGAAAGAGAAGAGAAAAAAGAACTTTATGCATACCAAAAAGGCGATATTGATGCCATTTTTGACCGCTTAGACAATGCTCCTCCAAAACATCATTTGTTATATCAACTGCCAACGGGAGGTGGAAAAACTGTGATTTTCTCAGAAATTGTACGTCGTTATTTATCCAACAATGACAAAAAAGTGGTGGTTTTAACACACCGAATCGAGCTTTGCAAACAGACTTCAAAAATGCTGAAAGGCTTTGGTGTCAGCAATAAAATAATCAACAGTAAGGTAAAAGAACTTCCGGATCAAAATGATTATTCCTGTTTCGTTGCGATGGTTGAAACCTTAAAAAACCGTATTAACGACGAAAAACTGCACCTGGACAATATTGGATTAGTAATTATTGACGAGGCGCATTATAATTCATTCCGAAAACTATTAAACTCATTTAAAAATGCTTTTATTCTGGGAGTTACAGCAACTCCTTTGAGTTCTAATATAAAACTGCCAATGCACCAGAGTTACGACGAACTTATCGTGGGTGACACTATTGGTTCATTAATTGACAAAGGATTTTTGGCCAGAGCCACAACATATAGCTATGATGTGGGACTGACTTCATTAAAAGTAGGTATTAACGGAGATTATACTGTAAAATCATCTGATGATTTATATACCAACTCTATGATGCAGGAAAAACTGCTTCATGCTTATACAGAACGTTCATTAGGTAAAAAGACTCTGATTTTCAATAATGGTATCCACACGTCATTATACGTGTACGATACTTTTAGAGAAGCAGGTTACGATATCAGACACCTGGACAACACCAGCAGTTCTGAAGAGCGTAAAGATATTCTACAATGGTTTAAGAAAACTCCGGATGCGATTTTAACTTCGGTAGGAATTTTAACTACCGGATTTGACGAACCAACCGTAGAAACCATCATTTTAAACAGAGCAACAAAATCATTAACGCTTTATTTCCAGATGATTGGGCGTGGATCCCGTAAACTGCCTGGTAAAGATGAATTTACAGTAATCGATTTAGGAAATAATGCCGCCCGTTTTGGTTTATGGAGCGATCCGGTTAACTGGCAGCACATTTTTAAATCTCCGGAATTCTATCTGGAAAATCTTAGAGATGATACCGAAATTGAAATGTATTTTAAATACAGCATGCCGGCTGAATTAAGAGCTAAATTTAGTAAAACAGCCGACGTATCGTTTGATGTAGATGAAGAACACAAACTGGCAATCAAACAAAACCTGCGTTCCAAAATTGTATTAGACAAATCACTGGAACAGCATGCTGCAATGTGTGTGGATAATACCGAATTGCTGCCGGAAGCCAAAGCACTTTCAAAAGAGCTGGAAGACGATATCGAAGACCGTATTAAACGTTTTGCCAAATGCTTAAGCCAGTGCAGTAAAAACTATCGTGAATGGCTTTTAGATGATTACAAGCAAAGATTAACGTTATTAATTGGTAAAAAATACCGTGAAAAAATAATGAACGAACCAGATTGATAATTTAAAGTTTTATTTGTTTCATGTTTCAAGTGGTTGGAACCTAAAATAATATTCTAAATTTAAAAAGGAGAAATAGCATTTCAAAGCAAATGTAGTTTCTCCTTTAAACTTATTAAGTTTTAGTGTAACTTGACACCTGAAACAAATAATAATCTGCAGCGAATCTAAAAATCTAATCCCGAAGTTTCGGGACTAAAATTAAAATCATGTCTAAACACTTCTCATCATTAGGACTTTCAGAACCAATTTTAAAAGCTTTAGGCGAATTAAATATTGTTGAACCAACTGAAATTCAGCAAAAAACAATTCCGCTAATAGTAGCAGAAAATCACGATGTTGTTGGTTTAGCCAAAACCGGAACCGGAAAAACGGCCGCTTTCGGACTGCCTTTGTTACAGCTGATTAACACAAAATCAACTGCTGTACAGGCTGTTGTTTTAGTTCCAACCAGAGAATTAGGACATCAGATTTTTAGAAATTTAAAAGATTTTTCAAAATACATCCCTGATATTTCCATTGCAGCTGTCTGCGGCGGAATCCCGATCAAACCTCAAATTGAGCGCCTTACATCGCCAACTCATATTATTGTAGCCACTCCGGGACGTTTAGTAGATCTGATTCAGAGAAAGGCTGTTGATTTAAAACAAACACAGTATTTGGTTTTAGACGAAGCAGATGAAATGGTTGCGATCCTGAAAGAAAGCCTGGATGAAATTTTAGCCGAAATTCCTAAAAAACACCGCACTTTATTATTCTCAGCAACACTGCCGGGAACTATCAAACAGCTGGTTCAGAACTACCTGAACAAAAATGCCATTCAGGTAAGTGCCAGTATGGAAACCACAGGAAATCAAGAAATTGACCATCAATATATTGTCGTTGATCCGATTGAAAAACTAGATGTTTTAATGCATTTTTTAAATTCAAGAGAAGGAGAAAGAGGAATTATTTTCTGTAAAACCAAAGCTGCCGTTAACAAACTGGCTAAAAATCTGGCTATAAACCGCTTTTCTTCAGGAGCCATACACGGAAGTCTTACACAGGGAATCCGCGACCGTATTATGGAACAGTTTCGCGAAGGACATATCAACATCTTAGTAGCCACTGATTTAGCAGCCAGAGGAATTGACGTTAAAGAAATCGCCTACGTGGTAAACTACCATTTGCCGGATACTTATGAAGCCTATATTCACAGAAGCGGAAGAACAGCCAGAGCCGGAGCAAAAGGACTTTCACTAACCGTTTTGCAGCAGGAAGAAGTTTTTGAAGTTGCTGATTTCGAAAGAGAACTAGGACTTACATTTACCAAATTCGAAAAACCTTCGGCTTTAAGTATCGAAGAAAACAATACCCTTTTATGGGCAAAACAAATCTTTAAAACAAAACCAAATCACGATATCTCTGCTGATCTAAAAGCTAAAGTAAAAACCGTTTTTCATCATTTAACGAAGGACGAACTAATCGAAAAATTAATGGCTAATTATATTTTGCAGAACAAAATCGATATAGTTGATAAATCAGTTAAAAAAAGCAAAAAGTAGCAAACATGACTTTTGTCATTGTTTATTAAAGTTGTACTTTTATAAGGAATTATTCTATAATCCTACTTAATAAACAACATATATGAACATAGTCATAATTGGAGGTGGTTTTGCCGGACTTAATCTGGCAAAAGAACTTGTAAACCACCCGGATATACAAGTAACCCTTGTAGACAAAAACAATTACAATTTTTTTCCTCCGCTTATATATCAGGTTGCCACTGCTTTTTTGGAACCATCCAGTATCAGTTATCCTTTCAGAAAGTTTTTTGCTGGTAAAAAGAACCTGCAGTTTCGTTTAGGGGAATTACTGTCTGTTGTTCCTGCCGAGAATAAAATCATCCTGAACAACGGTGAATTAGCCTACGACCATCTTGTTTTTGCCACTGGAGCCGAAACAAGTTATTTTGGTATGGAAAACGTGATGAAAAACGCCATTCCGATGAAAACCTTAAATGATGCCATCGAAATGCGAAACACACTTCTTAAAAACCTCGAAAAAGCTGCGATCTGTAAAGATATGCGTAAACGCCGCAAATTGTTAACGATTGTAGTAGCAGGGGGAGGCCCGACAGGAGTAGAAGTTTCCGGAATGTTTGCCGAAATGAGAAAAAGTATTCTGCTTAAAGAATATCCGGAATTAGACACCTCTGCCAGCAATGTGTATCTTGTAGACGGCGGCGACGCTCTTCTGGCACCTATGAGCAAAGAATCGCAAAAAGACACTTTAGAAGCACTGACCAAATTAGGCGTGGTTGTAAAATTAAACACTAAAGTGGTTGATTATGTAGACGATACTGTATTCTTTGAAAATGGAGAAACTATTAAAACCAAAAACTTAATCTGGGCAGCCGGAGTTTCGGCCAAAATTTTTGAAGGAATTCCAAAAGAAAGCTATGGCCGCGGCCGACGCATGGCTACAGATCAATATAACAAAGTAAACGGACTCGAAAACATATACGCTATTGGTGATACCGCAATTCTGGCCGGAGATAAAAATTTCCCGGACGGACACCCGCAGGTAGCGCAGGTAGCTATTCAGCAGGGAATAAACTTAGCCAAAAACTTTAAAGCAATAACTAAAAATAAAGCTCTTACACCGTTTACGTATAAAGACAAAGGTTCTATGGCTATTATCGGAAAAGCCAAAGCAGTAGTTGATTTACCTAGTCCAAAATGGCACTTTAAAGGTTTCTTTGCCTGGATCATCTGGCTGTTTATACACCTTATTTCTTTAATAACTTACAGAAACAGACTCAATACTTTCTGGAACTGGATGGTAGCATATTTTGCCAGAGATCAGTCTCTTAGAATGATCATCAGACCGGATAAAAGAAACTAAATATTAAATACTAAATTTCAATATTTTAAATTCCAAATCCAAAAAAAAGAGAATCTCCTTGAGATTCTTTTTTTTTTTTACTCCACAAAATTGGAATTTTAAAATATTGGAATTTAAATTACTTCATATTAATGTCCAATCGTTATATCATCACCCGATAATTCTACTTTGTTTTTAATAAATCGTTTCCCGATATTTAAAACAATAAAAGCGATAATTGTTGTAGTAGTCATAATTGCTACCATTGGCGCTATAGAATCTTTTACAAAAACACCAATCACAAACGAAGCCAGAGCTCCAATTCCTAACTGAATAGCTCCCATTAAAGCAGAAGCACTTCCGGTATTTTTGGCAAATGGCGCCAAAGTTAATCCTGCCGTATTGGGGTTTGAAATCCCGAGACAAGCCAAAAACAGAAATAACATTCCGATAGTTTCATACAATCCCAGCAGATCGTTTAAAGCCAAAATCAGGAAAATAATACTAATTACGGACTGTGAAATTAAAGCACCAAAAATCATCTGTTCGCTGGAAAATTTCTTTAAAAGCATCGAATTCAACTGACTCGAACCAATAAAACTAACCGACATCAGGGCAAAAATCCATCCATACGTTTTAGCATCTACCCTATAGATATCCATAAAAATGATAGGGGAGGCCGCCACATACGAAAATAAACCCGAAAAAGCGATGGCTCCCGTAAAAGGATACGTGTAAAACTGAGGTTCTTTAATAACACTCAAAAAGTTCGCAATAATAGGTTTTGGTTTTAATGAAATCGAAGAATCCGGTTTATAAGTATCCGGCAATCCAATTTGTGCCGAAACCATGATAAATAGTCCCATAAACATTAAGATCAGGAATACGGTATGCCAGCCAAAATCTGCCGTAACATAACCGCCAATTGTAGGCGCCAGCATAGGCGAAAGCCCAACCACAAGCATTAATAAGGAGAATACTTTTGGAATATCTTTTACAGGAAATAAATCACGAACCATAGCCACTGAAGCCACAGTAGCAGCACAGCTTCCGATAGCCTGAATAAAACGCAAAAATATAAACGAATCAATATCAGCCACATAAATACAGCCTAATGAAGCTAAAATATAAACAAGCAGTCCAATAAACAAAGGTTTTTTACGTCCAAAACGGTCCAGTAATGGTCCGTAAAGCAATTGTCCCGCTGAGATCCCGATAAAATAACTCGATAAACTCATAGAAACTTTAGCAACAGTAGTATTCAGGTCTTTAGCAATATCAGAGAAACCAGGCAGGTACATATCTATTGAAAACGGGCCAAGTGCCGTTAAAGAACCTAAAATCAGGATAAGGGTAATGTGTTTTTTTGTTGTCATTTTCTTAAAAAAAGGCTTATAATTTTCTGCAAAGGTAAAGATTTCATAACTTGTAGAGTATTGAATGCATTTAATATCTAAAACAGAACTTTATTAATCTTAAAAACTAAAAAATTATGAAGAAATACATTTTGTTATTAGCGATTATTTTTACGTCCGCTTCATTTGCGCAAACCATCACATCCAAAAAAGAAGATGTCGATGTAGGACAATACGATTTACTGCAAAAAGTAAATCAGTATTATCCGGATATTACCGTAAACAAAACGATTACCAATTTTTATGCAGATGGAAAAATCATCGATTCGCAGCAGGAATTTGATTTAGCGGGAACTAAATTTTCCAGTTACAAAATTGGAATTGAACCCGACAACAAAAAACTGCTCTATGAATATGTTTCCGATGAAACCGGCAAAGTGTATGGCGACGTTTCCATTTTTAAAGGAAATGCACTAAGAACGACCTTCTCAGAAAAAACAAATCAGATCGAAGTTTCTCTTAACGGAAAATCCGTTTATTTGAAAAAATTAAAATAAATTTTCAAATACGGGAAATATGAAGCATCACAATACTACGTGATGCTTTTTTTCGTTTATATTTGATCGATATTTTTACCGTATTTAAATTCTATGAAAAAAATTCTTTTATTACTGCTTCTGGTAAATTTCCAGTCTTACTCACAAACCAACAAATTTACCGGTACCTGGGGATCTCAAAAATGTAAAGATTGCAAAAAAGACTATTTTTTGACCATTACCATGGCGCAGTCCAATTATAAGATTTCCGGAACAGCAGAAGTTACAAGTGAACATAAAGAATTAAATTCCGGAGTTTTGGATATTTCAGGATATGTATATCCTTTAGGCGACAGAGCTCAAATAAAAATCATTGCAAAAGACGGATCAGCTTCGAGTGCTATTTTAATGATCGAAGACGGTGTAATACAGTTTACCAAACGAGGCGGTCAGGATTTAGTACCCGCAGAATTAATTTTGAAGAAATTATATGAATAGATAATTATTTTTTCTGAATCAGTCTCTCCAGCGTTTCAATCATTTCTTTCTGCTGCTGAAGCATACGCTCGTAAAGCTCCACCATTTTATCAAGAGGGTTGAAGGTAGGCTGGTTATTAAAAAAAGCTGGTTGTTGACAATTCTCAAAAGAAGCATTATTTGAGATGATATTTACCGCTTGTTCCTCATCAAAGTTTTCAATTGCTTCTGCAGGAACTTTTAAGATTTTAGCAACTTGCTCTAAAATATCTCTTTCTACAGATTCTTTTTGCTCCAAAAGAGAGATTTTCTTTTGGCTCCAGTCGTCACCCAATTCATAGGCCAGAGCTTCCTGTTTGATGCCCAGCATTTCACGGAAACGCTTTATATTTCTGCCTTGATGTATTTTCTTGTCTGTCATGCTGCTGTCTGTCATAAATGTCAAATATAGGATTTTTACTTTAAAATAATAAAGTCGTACTGATAAATGTTATTTCTAACTTATGCATTTTTCAGAATAAAACATCTAAATACAGAATTTATAAGTTTATAAGGTTTGTCTTGTTTAGCGCCATAAAAAAACAGCATGGAAAATATCAAGAAAAAGCAATTATTAGAAACACGCCGAATTACAGTCTGCAACAAAACACTAGATACCAAAAAGAATAATCCGATAATTACAATAACCGGAAAATGGCTTGGAGATTGCGGTTTTAAAGGCGGCGATAAACTTGCTTTGAAAATTTATAAAAAGAAAATTGTTATCGAAATTGAAATTCCAGGAGAGGAGTTTTATAAAAGATAAGCCTTCGTGCTGATTTACAAAGACTTATTATTCACTGAATGCATAAAATCTTCTATATCAATTTTAAAATCAAACACATCGTTACCAACTAATACAGCGTTAATTATACTTTTCTTCTCATCAAGTTCTATTCTATGTGCAAAATCGAACAACCAATCTTTATCAATACCTTTGTCTTTTTCGTATATAAAAATATTATTTCGTTTTAATTGTATTCCTTTTTCAGTAATATTCCAATTTTCAATAAAGTCGATATTTTTTATATTTCCCATTTTATATTTATTAGTTTTATTTTCTGAAATTTAATAAATTTTGTTCAGGGATAAAAAGAATAAATCATAAAATAATTTAACTTTCAACAAAACTTAAAAGGATTCTCATTCATTTTTAATTGTTTTAAGAAGTGATATTTACAAGGAATCAAACCTAAAGATTTTAAAGAAAAAGAGTTTACGGTTTTATGCAACGTTTTAAAATCGAAATACTTTATATTCGCAAAAAATAGAAATAAACTAAAATCATGATAATATTTATTGAAACAGTTGTTATATCAGCAGTTGAAGCTGTAAAAACACAATCAAATGATACTTTAGAAATTCTAAGTAAAATCAACGAATTTTACGACTCTTCCTGGAATAAATTACTATATCTTTTAACTGGAGCTTTTGGTGTACTTGGTATCATTGTGCCTCTTTATATTCAACATTTCCAGGCAAAAATTTTAAAAGCAAGTGAAAATGAAATTGCTAACAAAGTAAAAGAAACTTTAGAACAACAATTCAATAAAAAAATTGAGGAAAAAATAGCCGAATTTAAAGAAGAAACAGAAAGAAATCACAATTTATTCAGTGCATTATTTTTGCAATTTAATGCAGACAAACTGTTAGAAAAAGATGATTATTACCAAGCTATAATAGATTACAATGGATCCGTTGGTTATTATATATTATGTGAAGACTTAGGAGGTATAAGTATTGTTCTCGACAACTTATATAATTGTGTGAATAAATTATCAGAAATTGAATTACGAAAATTAAAAAATGACAAAGGTATAAGTTTATTAAAAAATCTAAAAGGCATCTATAATATAAATAATTCCTCAATTTTAAAAGATAAAATCATTTCAATAAAAAATTTACTAGAGTAAAAGTTAACAATCATTTGGTAATTTATATAGTAAGCCTGATTTTACGAATCCTACTATACAAGCACCGTTATATTATTTTGACCTATAATTTATATTATGTAAAATAGAAATTATAACAAATAGTTCTTCTGGAGTACTCTTTGCTACAGCTTTTGCAGTTTATCAAGCCCTTATACTTCTCGTATTTGAAAAATAAAAATAAATCAATTCAAAAATGAATAATTTGGTTTGATAAAATCTTAAAAACGAAAATGTAAACACTATAAAATCAAATGATTATTCAAATTTAAAATACTAAAAAAGCATTTTGAAGCCCTGAATTCAGTAATTCTTAACATTTCTTTAAAATAATCAGATTCTGATCCAGATGCTTTCATTGTAAGACTTTATTTTATTATTTTTACATGAATATTCTAAAAAAATATTATTACTTATATGAATACAATTGCTGAGCATATTGCAGATTTTTTAAAAGAATACCCGCCGTTTGATAATTTAACTTTTCAGGAATTATCAGATATTGCTACCAATATCCGTGTTATCAATTTAGAAAAACATGCCGTATTGTTTCAAAATAATGATCCTCTGCACGATAGTTTTTATGTTGTAGCTTCCGGAATTATCAATCTAACTACAATTGCCGATGCTGAGGAAACTATTATCAATAAATGCCATGAAGGAGATATTTTTGGTTTACGCCCGTTTTTTGCCAAAAATAACTATATGATGACCGCAAAAGCACGTGAAGAAAGTATTATTTATGCTATTCCTATCGCTGTGTTCAGACCTTTTGTAGCCAATAATTCGGATGTTTTAAACTTTTTACTCGAAAGTTTTGCCATAAATTCAAGACATACTAAGGATAATGCACGTTCTAACGGTAAATTAGATACTGATAATGTTTTTATTGACCAGCAGTCTGAAATACAATTTATTCAGTCTCTTACCTATAATAATTCGCCATTAACCACTGAATCTCATCATATTGTAAAAGATGTTGCCATTTTAATGACCGAATCGATGGTAGATAACATCATTGTTTGCGAAAAGAACCACCCAATTGGTATTGTAACCCATGCCGATCTGGCTTCTAAAATTGCAACCGGACGTTATCCTATTTCTGAAACTATTGATAAAATTATGTCTTCGCCGGTAGTTACCGTTATCGAAAATGTCTCTCTGGCCGAAGCTCAGTTATTAATGCTGAAACATAATGTTTCCCATCTTTGTGTAACCAAAGACGGTACCAGTAAATCTAGTGTAAAGGGAATTATTTCAGAACACGATCTTGTTGTAGCACAAGCCAGTAACCCTGGTGTCTTAATTAAAGAAATTAAGCGTTCGCAATTACCTAAAGACCTGAAACAGATTCGTGACCGCCTCTCAGATTTGATCCAGAATTCGATCCAGAAAAACATTCCTATTTCTCACGTGAGCAATATTGCCAGCGAAATTAATCTGGCTATTATTAAACGTGCTGTAGAATTATCTATTTTAGATCTCGGCTCCCCTCCTGCCAGATTTGCCTGGCTGAGTATTGGAAGTCAGGGGCGTAAGGAACAACTATTATTAACGGATCAGGACAGCATTTTGATTTTTGAAGATGTCGCTCCGGAGAAATACAGAGAGGTTAAAGATTACTTTTTAAGACTGGCCAAACGTACGACTGCTATTCTTGAAAAAGTAGGTTACGAATATTGTCCAAACGGTCATATGGGAAGCAACATGTTATGGTGTAAGTCATTGAGCGACTGGACAAAACAATACAACAGCTGGATGAATACTCCAGGTGAAAACAGCAATGACTTAAGCAGTATTTTCTTTGATTATGAGATCGTTATAGGAGAACCAAAAATTGAAGAAGTAATCGAAAATGTGGTTTTTAAAAATGCTGTAAACAATACACTGTTTTTTGATTTCTTAGGAAATGATGCTTTAAAGAGAAACTCCCCTTTAAGCTTTTTCAAGAAATTTATTGTTGAAGAAGAAGGTCCGCACAAAGGCAAATTTGATATTAAAACCCGTGCTTTAATGCCTTTAATAGACAGTGCTCGTTTGTTAATCCTGAGCGCTAACATAAAAGGAATAAAAAATACGTATCTAAGATTCAAACAATTAGCTATTACAGATTCTAAAAACGCTGAAATATATTTAAGTTGTGCCGAAGCATTTCTGACACTTTCTAAGTTTAGAACTATGGAAGGTTTTAAAAATGACGATTCAGGGCAATACATCAATTTAAGAGAAATGTCTAAAACCGACAGAGAAAAGTTAAAAAATGCTTTAACCCCGATGAAAGACCTGGAGGAGCTAATAAAGAGTAAATTTCAACTTACACAATTCTCGTAAAATATGCTAGACTGGCTTAAAAACATTAACAAGGATTATCCGGAATTCTGGAAAGACTACCTGACTAAACTAGAAGCAAAACCAAGCAAGTTTGTAGTTTTATCTACTGAAACTTCAGGCTTAAATCCTAACAAAGATGTTATTTTATCTTTGGGAGCTTTTTCGGTTATGGATGATGGTATTGTAATCAAAGAGAACTTTGAAGCGGTTTTACTGCAGTATAAATTTTTGGAAGAAAACGGAATATCCAATGAATTTATCATTGAAAGTAAAATGAACAAAATGCCGGAAGCAGAAGCCATGGAAGCCTTTGTGAATTTTATTGGAAATGCGGTTTTGGTAGGTCATCATATTAATTTTGATATTGAAATGCTCAATGCTGCCCTCGAAAGATTAGACTGCGGCCGTTTAAAGAACGAAGCACTTGATATTGATGTTATGTACCGAAAATTAACGGATATTAATGATAAACAGTTTTCATTAAACGATTTATGTGAAATTTATAAGATCCCAAAAAGCGACAGAAACTCCTCTGCCGAAGATGCTTATAAAATTGGACTTTTGTTTTTAAAATTAAAATCAAGACTGGGAATTAAATAATTGTTCCTGAATTTTCAAATTAAAGACTATGAAAAAGCTTTTATTTATACTGTCGTTGCTGTTTTTTGCATCCACAGTTTTTGCGCAAAATCAGGAACCCTCATCAAAACGTATTTTGGGAAATTGGTATTCTAATACCAACCGAAACCTTAAATGGTCTTTTACACAGGACGGAAAAACATATATTTACCAAAACACAACAACAGTAATGCATAAATACAGCATTTCACACAGTTGTCAGAATTTTTCAGACAACACTGCTGAATTTATAACATTAAGAGACAAAGATGGTAACGAATTTTGTTTTAAAATAAACGGAATCAATGAGAATAAAAACGGTATTCTGTCGCTTACTAATTTGAGCAATATGCAGACTCTCATTTTTGTTAATGATGTCAATTTAAAAATAGCCCCCTAACAACATTATATATTCAAATATACAGAATACAAAAACAGCCTCTTAAAATTAAGAGGCTGTTTTTGTATTTATAGATTAGCTGATTAAGCAATTCTTTCTTTCATAATCTGCTCTACAACTTCAGGATTTAATAAAGTGGTTGTATCTCCAAAGTTAGAGAAATCTCCTTCTGCGATCTTACGTAGAATTCTACGCATGATTTTTCCGGAACGGGTTTTTGGTAAACCAGATACAAACTGGATTTTATCCAACTTAGCAATTGGCCCAATATGATCGGCAATATACTGATTGATCTCTTTTGTCAAATTCTCTTTATTTCGAACTTCACCAGTTTCTTTCAAAATAACGAAACCATACAAAGCATTTCCTTTAATCTCATGTGGGAAACCAACAATTGCAGATTCTGCAACTGCCTGATGTTCGTTAATAGCATCTTCGATTGGTGCTGTTCCTAAGTTATGTCCTGAAACAATAACCACATCATCTACTCTACCTGTAATTCTGTAATAACCCACTTCATCTCTTAAAGCGCCATCACCTGTAAAGTATTTTCCAGGGAAAGCAGAGAAATAAGTTTCTTTATAACGGTCATGGTTCCCCCAGATTGTTCTGGCAATACCCGGCCATGGAAATTTAATACACAAACTTCCTACTACCTGATTCCCTTCAATCTCATTGCGTTTTTCATCCATTAAAACCGGCTGGATTCCCGGTAATGGTAAAGTTGCATAAGTTGGTTTGGTTGGTGTTACGAAAGCAATTGGCGAAATCATAATTCCACCTGTTTCGGTCTGCCACCAGGTATCTACCACCGGACATCTCTTATCTCCTACGTGGTCATTAAACCAGTGCCACGCTTCCTCGTTGATTGGCTCTCCAACAGATCCAATAACTTTAAGTGATTTAAGAGGATATTTTTGAATATAATCTAAACTTTCTTTGGCTAACGAACGAATAGCTGTTGGCGCTGTATAGAATTGTGTGATTTTATGTTTTTCGATAATTTCCCAAAAACGGCTGAAATCAGGATAAGACGGCACTCCTTCAAAAATTACGGTTGTTCCTCCATTTAATAATGGTCCGTATAAAATATAGGAATGTCCGGTAATCCAGCCAATATCAGCTGTACACCAGAAAATATCATTTTCTTCGTGACTGAAAACATTTTTAAATGTATAAGCTGTATAAACCATATATCCGGCTGTGGTATGTACCATTCCTTTTGGTTTTCCGGTTGATCCTGAAGTATATAAAATAAACAATGGATCTTCGGCATCCATGATTTCGGCTACACTGTTGTCAAGAGCAGCATCTAATAACGGCTGTAACCAGATATCACGACCTTCTTTCATTGCTACTTCAGTTTTAGTTCTTTTTACAACCAAAACTCTCGAAATAGACGGACAGGTTTCTAATGCTTCATCAACAATTCCTTTAAGGTCGATTGTCTTATTTCCTCTGTAACCTCCGTCAGAAGTAATTACCATTTTACATTCGCAATCATTAATTCTAGCCGAAACAGCAGAAGCAGAAAATCCGGCAAAAACTACAGAGTGAATAGCTCCAATTCTGGCGCAGGCCAATACTGCGACAGCCAGTTCGGGAATCATAGGCAGATAAATACAAACGCGATCTCCTTTACGAATTCCCTGCTCACGCAGTACATTCGCCATTTTTGAAACTCGTTCGTATAATTCGTTGTATGTTATATGTAATTCGCTTTCAGAAGGATCGTTTGGCTCAAAAATAATAGCCGTTTTATCTCCTCTTTTGCTTAAGTGTCTGTCAATACAGTTTTTGGTAATGTTAACTTTAGCATCCGTAAACCATTTTACTTCAGCTTCAGCCATATTAAAATCAACAACTTTTTCCCATTGCTGGTACCATGTAAAATTTTCTTCAGCTATTTTTCCCCAAAATTTCCTTGGTTCTCTTATTGACTTATTGTAATGTTTAAAATATTGTTCTAAATTTTCAATTTTATAATAACTCATAGTTTTGTTGATTTTTTTTATAAATGTATTAAATCTGCTTCTATTCTTAAAATTATTTAATTCATAAATTTTGTCAAATAAAAACATATAATAAATAAAATATACGTTTTTTTTGAAGTTATTCTAAAAAAAGACATTTCAAAGCAAAATGTAAATCACAAAAAAGGCATGACAAACAAATTATCACGCCTTTTTATTTAACAAATTTCAATAACAATTAATATTGTAATTCTGCATTACAATCTTCTGTCTATTTTGAAAATAGCAGCAGCTTTATTAATTTATACAGAAATTTCAACAAGTATATTTTTTGATCTGAAAAATATACCCCATTTTAGGGATCAGCTTCACTTAACTTGCTTGTATCACAGAAGTTAAGTGAATGCAAATATGCATCTATATCCATTTTCTTAATAAGTGCTTACTAATTCAAAATATTAATTCAAAACATTGATACAGAGCCAAATTCCACCACCTTTTAGATGTGGAAATTCCCAATTTTATTATCCAATTTTTTTCATTGCCGTCATAGACTCACGTAACCACGCTCCTACTTCTTCAATAGGGTGCTGACGAATTTCTTTGTTAACTGCAATTAAAACGGTATTATCAACTCCGTTTGCTGTTGAAAACGGTTTTCCAATAATATTAGTTTCTACTTTTTTCATGAATTCAGTTAATAACGGTTTGCAGGCGTGGTCGAATAAATAACACCCGTATTCCGCTGTATCTGAAATTACTCGGTTCATTTCAAATAATTTCTTTCTTGCAATTGTGTTAGCAATTAATGGTAATTCATGTAATGACTCGTAGTAAGCAGATTCTTCGATGATTCCTGCTTCTGTCATAGTTTCGAAAGCCAGCTCAACACCTGCTTTTACCATAGCAATCATTAAAACTCCATTATCAAAATATTCCTGCTCAGCGATTGGTGCTTCCTGTGGAGCTGTTTTTTCGAAATTAGTTTCTCCGGTTGCTGCTCTCCATTTCAATAAGTTAACATCATCATTAGCCCAGTCAATCATCATAGTTCTTGAGAATTCTCCTGAGATAATATCATCCTGGTGTTTTTGGAATAACGGACGCATGATGTCTTTTAATTCTTCAGCTAATTCGTAAGCTTCAATTTTTGAAGGATTATTCAAACGATCCATCATATTGGTAATACCACCGTGTTTTAAAGCCTCAGTGATCGTTTCCCATCCGTATTGAATTAATTTTGAAGCATAAGCTGCATCAATTCCTTTTTCAACCATTTTATCAAAACATAAAATAGATCCTGTTTGAAGTAAACCACAAAGAATAGTCTGCTCTCCCATTAAATCTGATTTTACTTCGGCTACGAAAGAAGATCTTAAAACACCTGCTTTATGACCTCCCGTTGCTACAGCGTAAGCTTTTGCCTGATCTAAACCAAATCCGTTTGGATCGTTTTCAGGGTGTACTGCAATAAGAGTCGGTACACCAAAACCTCTTTTATACTCTTCACGCACCTCAGAACCAGGACATTTAGGAGCACACATAATTACCGTGATATCTTTACGGATCTGCATTCCTTCTTCTACAATATTAAATCCGTGAGAATAAGACAAAGTAGATCCTTCTTTCATTAATGGCATAATAGCGTTAACCACAGAAGTATGCTGTTTATCCGGAGTAAGGTTACAAACTAAATCAGCAGTTGGAATCAACTCTTCATAAGTACCTACTTTAAATCCATTTTCAGTTGCATTTTTATAGGAAGCTCTTTTTTCAGCAATTGCATCTGCACGCAATGCATAAGAAATGTCTAAACCAGAATCTCTCATGTTTAAACCTTGATTCAAACCTTGTGCACCACAGCCTACAATAACAACTTTTTTTCCTGCTAAAGCCGAAATTCCGTCTGCAAACTCTGACTGCTCCATAAACTCGCAAACTCCAAGTTGCTCTAATTGTAATCTAAGTGGTAATGTGTTGAAATAATTTGCCATTTTGTTTTAAAATATTAATGAAATGAAATTTAATAATTAATTTATTTATAATTGGTTGTGATCACGTTATATCACATTTTATTTTATTATTTGAAGGTTTCTAACAATGATGAAATCTCCATTTTTTGTTTAGACACCGAAATTCTTCCGGAACGAACAAACTGCATTATTCCGTATGGCTTGAACTTTGCGTATAATTCTTCGATCTCTGAACGTCGTCCTGATTTTGAAATCACAAAGAAATCTCTCGAAACGGTCACGATGGTAGACTGGCTTTCTTTGATGATATTCTGAATCTGTTTTTCATCAAACAATAGACTTGAAGCAATTTTAAACAAAGCATTTTCCAGAAAAATCGTTTCTTCATCTGTATGATAAAAGGCTTTTATAACTTCAATTTGTTTTTCAATCTGGCCTACAATATTCTGAACCCATTTTTCTGTAGTATTTACTACAATGATAAATCTGGAAACATTTTCTATTTCTGATTCAGAAACATTTAGACTTAATATATTAATGTGACGCTTTAAGAATATTCCTGATATCCTGTTTAATAAACCCACGTTATTTTCTGAGTATACCGATATGGTGAATGTTTTATCTTCCATGTAATTTTTGTTTAAAGTTTTTTTTTGTTTCAGGTTTCACGTTCCAGCTTTAACTTGAAACTTTTAACCTGAAACATGAAACTTTTTTCTTTAGCTTAATCTAATTTCTGAAACACAGGCTCCTGTTGGAATCATTGGGAAAACATTGTTTTCTTTTTCAACAACAACTTCCAAAAAGTAAGAATCTTTTGAAGCCAGCATTTCTGCTACAGCTGCATCTAAATCTTCACGCTGTGTTACTTTTTTAGATTTGATATGATACCCTTCAGCAATTGCAATGAAATTTGGATTAATCATTTTGGTTGAAGCATATCGGTTATCAAAGAATAATTCCTGCCACTGACGAACCATTCCTAAGAATTCATTGTTTAAAACCACAATTTTTACCGGAACTTCTGTCTGAAAAATAGTTCCAAGCTCCTGAATTGTCATCTGGAAACCTCCATCACCAATAATCGCAACTACTTCACGCTCCGGTTTTCCCATTTTAGCACCAATAGCGGCAGGCAGAGCAAACCCCATAGTACCTAAACCTCCGGAAGTAATATTACTTTTGGTAGAATTGAATTTAGCATAACGGCAGGCAAACATCTGGTGCTGTCCCACATCTGAAACAATAATAGCATCTCCATTTGAATGTTTATTGATCATTTCAATAGTTTCTCCCATTGAAATACCCTTACCATTTGTTGGATTCAATTCTTCTTTTATTACTGAATCATACTCAATTTTACTTAATTCTTTAAATTCATTAAGCCATAAATCATGTGATTTTGCATCAAGCAGTGGTAATAAAGCTGTTAACGATTCTTTTACATCACCTAAAACAGCTATTTCTGTTTTCACGTTTTTATCAATTTCTGCCGGATCAATTTCGAAGTGAACTACTTTTGCCTGTTTGGCATAAGTATTCAGATTACCGGTCACACGGTCGTCAAAACGCATTCCGAAGGCAATTAAAACATCACATTCGTTAGTTAGTAAATTAGGAGCATAATTTCCGTGCATCCCAAGCATCCCCACATTCAAAGGATGATCTGTTGGTAATGCTGATAATCCTAAGATTGTCCAGGCAGCCGGAATTCCTGATTTTTCAAGTACCGCCTTAAACTCTTCTTCTGCCTGACCTAAGATAATTCCCTGGCCAAAAACGATCAATGGTTTTTTGGCACTATTAATTAAAGCAGCCGCTTCGGCCACTTTATCTAAATTTAATTTAGGTACCGGAACATAACTTCTGATTCCTGTACATTTTTCATAATTAAAATCAAACTCATCAAACTGAGCATTTTTAGTAATATCTACTAATACTGGCCCAGGACGGCCTGAACGGGCAATATAAAATGCTTTTGCCATGATTTCAGGAATTTGGGAAGCTTCAGTAACCTGAAAATTCCATTTGGTTACTGGAGTTGATATTCCGATAATATCTGTTTCCTGAAAGGCATCAGATCCCAGTAAATGTCTTCCAACCTGCCCGGTAATGCATACTAATGGAGTTGAATCGATTTGAGCATCCGCTATTCCGGTAACTAAATTAGTAGCTCCCGGTCCGGAAGTAGCAATAGCCACCCCTACTTTTCCTGTAGCTCTGGCATAACCCTGAGCTGCATGCGTTGCACCTTGTTCGTGGCGTACCAAAACGTGGTGTAATTGATCCTGAAATTTATATAATTCGTCGTAAACCGGCATTATAGCTCCACCCGGGTAACCATAAATTAAATCTACTCCTTCTGCTAATAAACATCTTATAACGGCTTCTGCCCCTGATATTTTCATAGTATATCTTTTTTTCAAAAATCAATATCAAAGTTCAATTTCAAAATTTATTGGTAATCTTTACTTCTAATCTTACTCAATCCTGATATTGTTATTGATATTGCAATTGATATTTTTATTTTTATAATTAATTATCGGTAACACATCCTGTTGATGCACTTGAAACCGATCTAGCGTATTTAAGCAAAACACCTCTGTCAACTTTTAATGGCGGCTTAACCCAAGCTGCTTTTCTGGCTGCAAATTCTTCGTCGGATATCTTCAGGTCGATTGTATTTTTCACAGCATCGATAGCGATTAAATCTCCATCTTTTACCAGTGCAATACCACCACCGTCATATGCTTCTGGTGTAACGTGACCTACCACGAAACCGTGCGAACCGCCCGAGAATCTGCCGTCTGTAATTAGTGCACAGCTGCTTCCCAGTCCTGCACCAATAATGGCAGATGTAGGCTTCAGCATTTCAGGCATTCCCGGACCACCTTTTGGCCCGCAACCTCTAATGACGACTACATTACCTGGTTTAATTTTTCCGGCCTGAAGACCTGGAATTACCTCGAATTCACCTTCAAATACTACAGCCGGTCCTTCGAAATACTCACCTTCTTTTCCGCTGATTTTTGCTACAGCACCTTCAGAAGCAAGATTTCCGTATAAAACCTGAATATTTCCTGTTGGTTTTAATGCTTTTTGAATTTCATGAATTACTTCTTGTCCGTCTTGTAAATCCGGAGTTGAAGCTAAATTTTCGGCTACTGTTTTTCCTGTTACAGTTAAACAATCTCCATGAATAAGTCCAACTTTTAATAAATACTTCATTACTCCCGGAATACCTCCCACTTCATGAATATCTTCCATCATGTATTTACCACTTGGCTTCATGTCTGCCAGTACAGGTGTTCTGTCGTTAATAGCCTGAAAATCATCAAGAGTAATAGTTATACCAACAGAATGTGCCATTGCTATTAAGTGCATAACCGCATTTGTAGAACCTCCTAAAACTGCTACAATTGTAATAGCATTTTCGAAAGCTTTGCGAGTCATGATATCTCTTGGTTTAATATCTTTTTCTAATAAAACTTTGATGGCAGCTCCGGCAGCAAGACATTCGTCTCTTTTTTCCTGACTTAAAGCAGGATTTGAAGAACTGTAAGGCATACTCATACCTAATGCTTCGATAGCAGAAGACATAGTGTTTGCAGTATACATACCGCCGCAGGCACCAGCTCCGGGACAGGCATTTTGAATAACACCTTTAAAATCTTCCGGGGTAATTTCGCCTTTTACTTTTTTACCTAATGCCTCAAAAGCAGAAACAATATTTAGAGATTCACCTTTCCATTTTCCTGAGTGAATAGACCCCCCGTAAACCATCATCGACGGACGGTTTAATCTTCCCATAGCGATTAATGCTCCGGGCATATTTTTATCGCAGCCAGGAATGGCAATAATACTGTCGTACCACTGTGCTCCCGCAACTGTTTCTATAGAATCTGCAATTACATCACGGGATACTAAAGAATAACGCATTCCTTCGGTACCGTTTGAAATACCGTCACTTACTCCAATGGTATTAAAAATAAGTCCGACCAGATCTGCGTCCCACACACCTTTTTTAACATCTTTTGCTAAATCATTTAAATGCATATTGCAGGTGTTACCATCGTAACCCATACTCACAATACCCACTTGTGCTTTTTTCAAATCTTCTTCAGTTAAACCAATTCCGTACAACATCGCTTGAGCCGCTGGCTGTGTTTGATCTTGCGTGATGGTTTTGCTGTACTTATTTAATTCCATTATTTGTATTATTTTTTCGTTTTAATTTTATTCAAAAAAAAACCTTCCAGTATTTGGAAGGTTTCAAATATAGTTTTTCAATTATATTTATACCATTCCCGATGCAGATGTGCTAAACACATTGACAACAACGACAGAAGTAATAATAATTGAGATTCGCATCATTTATTTTTTAGTGTTACAAAAGTATAAAAAACTTAAGAACTAAAAAAATAAAATCTCAACATTTTCAATACTTCTTGTTATTTAATTCATTATTTTAATAAAAATTTTAAACAATTGTCGATTGTCCAATATGAACATTGTCATTATTAAAATAAAGCAGGTCATCTTTGCTGAAAATGAAATTGGAAACAAACTCCCCTACTTCATTTGTACCAAATTTTGAATCCGGTTTTAAATCAACAGTAACCACTTGGTATTCAATTGCTTTTTTAACTGCCTGAAATACCATATTCGCCTCTTTAGTTAATCCAAAATGTTCTAACAAAAGTCCTGCTGCTAAAATCGACGCAATTGGATTGGCAATATTTTTTCCTTTTGCCTGTGGATAGGATCCATGAATTGGCTCAAACAAAGCATTTTTTTCTCCTAAAGATATGGATGGAAGTAAACCAATCGATCCTGTAATTACGCTGGCTTCATCAGACAAAATATCTCCAAATAAATTCTCTGTTAAAATCACATCAAATTGTTTCGGATTCAAAATCAGCTGCATTGCCGCATTATCTACAAACAGAAAGTCTAAAATTACATCCGGATAGCTTTCACCCACTTTCTGAACTACTTTTCTCCACAATCTTGAAGTTTCCAAAACATTTGCTTTATCTACCATAGTAAGCTTTTTGCGTCGGTTTTGTGCCGATTTAAAAGCTAAATGCGCGATTCTGGTAATTTCTTCTTCTGAATACTCACATAAATCAGAAGCGTGTGTACCTTCTTCATTTAAGGTTTTAGTTCCAAAATATGCACCGCCTGTTAACTCTCTGAAAATCGTAAAATCTGCTCCTTCTATAATTTCTCTTTTTAAAGGAGAAGCATCAATTAAGGCCTTAAATGGTTTAATAGGACGAATATTGGCAAACAATCCCAATTCTTTTCGAAGTTTTAACAATCCCTGCTCCGGACGAACTTTTGCATTTGGATTGTTATCATATTTTGGATCTCCAATAGCACCAAGCAAAACAGCATCAGTATTCAAACAAAGATTTAAAGTCTGCTCCGGGAGCGGGTTTCCGGTTTTGTCTATGGCAACGGCACCCATGAGTGCTTCTTCAAAAACAAATTCGTGATTGTACACTTCGCCAATCGCATATAATGCTTTTTTAGCTTGTGCAATAACTTCTGGTCCAATTCCGTCTCCTGGTAAAACTGCTATTTTCAAATTCATAATGCCTCGTTCTTTATGTATTTAAATCCTTGTTTTTTCTCTGATTATTAACTTCTTATTAATTCGCCTTCAATTTTAGAGGCTTCGATAATTTGATGAATATCTGCGTCTACTACTTCTTTTTTAATATCAGCAAACTTTAAAAATTCAATATATACGATGTCTAATTGCGTTTTAGTTAACTCGTAACCCACTTTTTTAGCACGGTAAGCCAATGCAGCTCTTCCGCTTCTGGCAGTCAAAATGATAGACGATTCGTTTACACCTACATCAAGCGGATCCATAATTTCGTAAGTCGCTCTGTTTTTAATCACACCATCCTGATGAATTCCGGAACTGTGTGCAAAAGCATTAGCTCCTACAATCGCTTTATTTGGCTGTACGATCATTCCCATACTTTCAGAAACTAAACGGCTCATTTCGTTTAATTCTCTGGTATTGATATTGGTATCTAAATTTAAATAAGGATGTTGTTTGAAAATCATAACCACTTCTTCAAGTGCTGTATTTCCGGCTCTTTCACCAATACCATTAATAGTACACTCAATTTGTCTTGCTCCATTAATTGCACCTGCGATTGAGTTTGCAGTTGCCATTCCTAAATCGTTATGACAGTGGCAGGAAAGAATTACGTTTTCGATTCCTTTTACGTTTTCTTTTAAATATTTAATTTTTGCGCCATATTCTTCCGGAAGACAATATCCTGTTGTGTCAGGAATATTTAATACGGTAGCCCCGGATTTAATCACTTCTTCGCAAACTTTTGCAAGGAAAGCATTATCAGTTCTACCAGCATCTTCTGCATAGAATTCAACATCTTCTACATACGTTTTTGCATGAGCTACTGCATATTTTGCTCTTGCAATAATGTCTTCAGGCGTAGTTTGTAATTTGTGGAGTATGTGAGATTCTGAAGTTCCGATTCCGGTATGGATTCTAGGTTTCTTCGCATGCTTTAAAGCAGCTGCAGCAACATCAATGTCATTTTTTACGGCTCTCGTTAGTCCGCAGACAGTTGCATTTTCTACAATTTTACAAATCTCAGAGACCGATAAAAAATCGCCCGGACTTGACACAGGAAAACCAGCTTCGATAATATCAACTCCCATTTTGTCAAGTCGTTCTGCGATAACTAATTTCTGTTTAGTATCTAACTTACAACCTGGAACTTGTTCACCGTCGCGTAAAGTGGTGTCAAAAATTTGAACTTTCTCTCTATTCATATTCATTTATTTAATGTAATTTCACATCTTGATAACAAATATATGTTGTACTTCTTCAGTACGAAATTCATTTTAATGAAATTATACTGTTCATAACACAATTTATAACGAGTTAAAGACCTAACAACCAATAAGTTATATTATTATTTTTTACAATGGCTAACCATCAAAAAGATTTCTTATTTGTTTTAATAAAATCACTTTCCAAATCTGAAAAAAGACAGTTTAAAATTTTTGCAAGCCGATTAGAGACAAGTTCGAACACTAAATTCATTGAGTTATTTAATATTTTAGATAAATCTGAAACTTACGATGAAAAGCTGATCCTAAAAAGCGGAAGCATCAAAAAAGTACAGCTATCTAACTTAAAATCATACTTATACAAACAAATTTTAGTAAGTATTCGCTTGAATATCCCAAGCCAGAATATTCGTTATCAGTTACGTGAACAAATTGATTTTGCCGTTATCTTATATAATAAAGGTCTTTACAAACAAAGTTTAAAGATTCTGGATAAGACTAAACAGCAGGCTTTGGAAAATGATGAAAAATACATGGCTTATGAAATCGTTGAGTTTGAAAAACTGATAGAATCACAGTACATCACCCGGAGTATTCAGGGACGTGCTGATGAACTGGTGGTTCAGGCCAAAGAATTAAACTACCGAAATACGATTTCAAGTAAATTATCAAACCTTTCGCTTCAGTTATACGGAATCATGCTGAAAACGGGTTATGTAAAAAGTGACGAAGAATATAAATATATCGACGATTATTTCAATAAACATATCGCCAAACTGGATGAAAGCAAATTTGGTTTCCGCGAAAAATACTGGTTTTACAATGCCAATTTATGGCGAAGTTTCCTGGTTCAGGACTTTTTAGCCAGTTATAAATTTGCCTACAAATGGGTAAAACTTTTTTATGACAATCCAAATATGATTTACCTGAATCCGGTATTTTTCTTAAAAGGAAATCATTATTTTCTGGAATCACTGTATATGCTCAAATATACATCAAACTTTAAAAAATACCTTTCGCTTTTAGAAGAGACAATTCAGGATCCGAGATTTCCGGCAAATGATAATCTGGCTTCGCTGGCCTTCTTGTATATTTATAACAACAAACTGAATCTGCATATTCTGGAAGGTACTTTTGCCGAGAGCGAATACCTGATTCCGGAGATCTTAGAAAAACTGAAATTACACAACGAACACCTTGATGAGCATCACGAGATGGTCTTTTTCTATAAAATCGCTTCTATCTATTTTGGAAACGAAAAGTACAATGAATGTATCAATTATCTCGACAAAATCATCAATAATAAAAACTTGTCTATGCGTGAGGATTTAATGTGTTTTGCAAGGCTTTTGTCTTTGATTGCGCATTATGAACTTGGAAAAGATTATTACTTAGAAAACCACCTTAAAAACACCTATAAGTTCTTATTGAAAATGAATGATTTACATGAAGTTCAAAAAGAAATTATCAAATTCTTAAGAAACTTAAACAATTTTTATCCTGCCGATATCAAAAAGGAATTCAAAAAAATGCATGCCCGTTTTGTTGAACTAGAAAAGAGTACGTATGAGAAAAGGGCTTTTCTGTATCTGGATATTATTTCGTGGCTGGAAAGTAAAATTGAAAACCGAAAAATTGCGGATATCATTAAGGAAAAAGCGAAGCTTAGTAACAGGTAGTTTTAAATTCCAAATATGTGAAATTCCAAATTCCAAATTCCAATACAATGGCCGGAAAAATTTTATTTTTCCGGCCATTGTATTTATTCTTACGGATGAAATAATATGCTTTATCTCTAATGCAACAAACCTGACAGGTTCGCTGTAAACATAAAAAATCCCAAACTCCTCACGATGTGTATCGTGTTGGAGTTTGGGATTTCAAATATTTGGAATTTATAACTTTTACTCTACAATATTAGAAGTCGTTACATAAAAGTCCTTATCTACTTCTATTGTTCTGTTTTCGTTAGTTGTTTTTTCTGACTGCCATTCCGTTGTTGGTTTCAGCCACATTTCAACACCATTAAGTTTCACTCTTACCGGCATGTCAAATTTGGCCACACAGTTTGTCCAGTGGTATCCGAAAGTTCCGTTTTTAAACATGTATTCAAAAACCGGAATCTGAGTTGTGGTCAGATATTGCGTATATACTCTGTTGAAATTAATTCCCGATTGTTCATTAATATAATCCTGAATTTGTTTTCCGGTAACTGTTTGGTGATAAAACGTTTTGTTCATCCCTCTTAAAATCGATTTCCATTTAGCGTCATCATTGATAACCTGACGAATCATATGAAGCATTGAAGCACCTTTTGGATACATATCTCCTGAACCTTCATTATTCACATCATAATGTCCGATAATGGGAGTGTCATTCTGAATGTTTTTTCTACAGCCGATAATATATTCGGCAGCAGCATCTTTTCCATAGTAATACTCTAAAAATAAACTTTCAGAATAATTGGTAAAACTTTCGTGAACCCACATATCCGCTATATCCTTATAGGTAATATTGTTTGCATACCATTCGTGGCCTGATTCGTGGATAATGATAAAATCAAACTTTAATCCCCAGCCGGTACCGCTTAAATCACGTCCTAAATAACCATTTTTATACTGATTACCGTAAGTTACAGAACTTTGGTGCTCCATTCCCAAATACGGAACTTCAACCAGCTTGTAGCTGTCTTCATAAAATGGATATGGTCCAAACCAGTTTTCAAAAGCTTTCAGCATTTTTGGCGCATCTTTAAACTGTTCTTTTGCTACTGCCAGATTATCTCTTAACACATAGTAATTACAATCTAAATTGCCTTTTTCACCTTTAAATACTTCCGAGAAATTAACATAATCCCCAATATTGATGTTTACGCCATAATTGTTAATTGGATTTGCAACGTACCAGTTAAAAGTTTTGGTTCCGTCTTTTTCTTTTTTAACGCTTTTTAATCTCCCATTTGAAACTTCAGTTAAATCTCCCGGAACGTTTACACTGATCAGCATGTTTTCAACTTCATCGTACATATGATCTTTGCACGGCCACCATACACTCGCGCCTAAACCCTGACAGGAGGTAGCAATAAAATCTTTGCCGTTTTTGTCTTTTTTCCATGAAAAACCTCCATCCCACGGAGCTCTTACTGCTTCTTTCGGGTTTCCTTCAAAATATACAATGATTTCTTTTGTATCACCAATTTTCTGTTTTTCATTTAAAGTAATGAAAAAAGCATTTCCGTCTCTTTCAAATTTTAACTCTTTCCCATTCTGTGTCACCTTAGTAATTTTCATAGGTTCCTGAAGATCAATCTGCATTTTGTTGTTTTCTGTTAAAACAGTATAACGCACCGTATTTGATCCGGAAATCGCTTTTTCTTTTGGATTCACTTTTACATCAAGATGATAATATTTTAAATCCCACCAGGCTCTTTCCTTGGTAATACTTCCGCGTAAAGTATCCTGATGTGTAAAAACGGTTTCTGACTTATTCAAAAGTCCCTGGGCATTGGCAGTAAAACCAATTAAAAAAGCAGTTAAAATGCTTCCAAAATAATTTTTCATTGGTTAGAATTATAAAATAAATAAAGTATTTGAACTAAATCTGTAACAAATGTAAACATTCGGATTAAACTTTTTAAAATTTTATGATTTCTATACAAAAGAAACACAATCAATATTCAATATTCTTCTCTATTTTAGCTTTTTAATTATACTCCCTTATTTATGAAACAGCTTTCTTTATTTATCTTTTCTTTTTTAATGTACCAGTTATCAATTCATTCACAAACATTTCCTGTATATAAAACAAAAGACAAAATAAAGATTGACGGTGATTTAACAGAATGGCACGTACCTTTTTCAGGTCCGTTTGTTATTCATGATTCCGGTGAAAAAGCGGCACAAAATACCATGGTTTCATTTTCGTGGGATGATGATAATCTGTATATCGCCTATCGCTCGGCAGATTCTCAAATAATTGGAAAACCGCGGAAAAAAGATGCTAAAATTTACGAAACGGATGATCTGGTTGAATTTTTTATTGATCCTGACGGGGATGGAAAAAATTATCTGGAAATTGGCGTAAATGCTTTTTCAGCAAATTATGACATCCTTGTAAAATGTATTTCAGCTGACTGCGGCGGCTGGAAAACGGATATGGATTTTAATATCACAGGATTAGAAGCTGTAAGTAAGATAACTGCTAAAGGCTATTGTACCGAAATAAAAATACCGTTTATTAGTTTAGAGAAGATACAAAATGCTCATTTTCTGAAGCCCAAAGCCGGTACAAAATGGAAAGCCAATGCTTTTAGAATTGATTATGGTGATACCACTGAATATCTTGCTTTACAGCCTTATAAAACTCAACAATACGGATTTCATCAGCCGGAGGAGTTTGCCGTATTTGAGTTTGCAGAGTAAATTATTTAACCATTTATGTGTTTAATAGTTTAATCGAAAATTTACTGATACTTCATTTGTTGCGTACGCTCCGACTTCATGATCAATTAAAAACCTAAAAAACGGATTATTTTCTGTCATTCTGTATACCTCAAAAATAGATTTATTAGAAACAAAATAAATATTTTGTAAAAACCTGTCATTTAAATCACCATAAACATTAAAAGTTTCAATAAACATTGTTATTCCTTTCTTAAGAATTGCAGGATTAGAAAATTGTTTGGGAAGAAATATATTTATAAATGAATCATTATCGATGTAAATTTCTCCTGTACTTTCATTAATTGGATAAAAATTACCATTTGGCAGTTTTTCCAGGAACAAAATTAGTCTCTGACCTGCTTTTAATTCTTTAATTCTTGGATCACACAGCCACTCTTTCCAGATCTCAACTTTAATTTTTAAACCTGTTTTACCTTTTACAAACTGGCTTATTGTAAATTCATATTCATTTTTAGAAACTTTTGAAACAGTTCCGTCAACAATTAAATCTGCTTTTGCAATAACTATTGAATAGGGTAATTCACGTTTCTTGAATCCGTAGTTTAAAATTGGGATTAAAAATAAAAACAGACAAGTGACAAATTTCATAATATCATTATTTTATCACTAAAATAAGATTTTTCGGTTAGACTGAGCGAAGTTAAAGTTCTTATTTTTTTTTACAAAGCAGACTTCAACTTCACTCATTCTTAAAAGATTACATAAAAATAATCCTTACCATTATTTCTGACGCTTCTTCAAAACTTCAACAACATCATTTAACTGATATCCTTTTGCCTGTAATAAAATTAAATAATGAAAAAGTAAGTCTGCGCTTTCGCTAAGGAACAGATCATCATTATCGTCTTTTGCTTCAATTACTACTTCAACCGCTTCTTCACCTACTTTCTGTGCAATTTTATTGATTCCTTTTTCGAATAAAGAAGCCACATAACTTTTCTCTGAATCAGCATTTTCTCTGCGGGTTCTGATGGTATTTTCTAATTGAGAAATAAAACCGTAGTTTGCTTCATTTGGTTCCTGCCAGCAAGTATAGGCACCAGTATGACAAGTTGGGCCTACAGGTTTTGCCTGAATCAAAAGAGTATCACCATCGCAGTCATTTTTGATGCTTACTAAATTCAAAAAATTACCACTCTCCTCACCTTTTGTCCAAAGTCTTTGTTTAGAACGGCTGAAAAAAGTTACTTTTTGTGTTTCTATTGTTTTTTGAAGTGATTCTTCGTTCATATATCCCAGCATCAGTACATTTTTTGTTTCTGAATCCTGGATTATGGCCGGAATTAATCCGTGTGCACTTTTGATGTCGATTTCCATAATTTTAGTCTAAAGTTGTAAAGTCCAAAGTCTTAAAGTCAAAACTATAATCGAACTTCTATATTATTATTTCTTAATTCTTGTTTTAGTGCTTTAATCTCAATTTCTTTAAAGTGAAAAACACTTGCCGCTAATGCCGCATCTGCTTTTCCTTCCTGAAACGAATCTACAAAATGTTGAATATTTCCGGCACCACCTGAAGCAATAATTGGAATATTTATTAATTGGGAAAGTTTTGCCAGAGCTTCGTTAGCAAATCCATTTTTTGTTCCGTCATTATCCATTGAAGTGAATAAAATTTCACCGGCGCCACGTTCAGCAACTTCAACTGCCCAATCGAATAAACTTAGTTCCGTTGGTACTTTTCCACCCACTAAATGGACAATCCATTGTCCGTCAATTTGTTTGGCATCTATAGCCACAACAACACACTGACTTCCAAATTTCTGCGCCAAATCGTTAATCAATTGTGGATTTTTCACTGCTGATGAATTAACAGAAACTTTATCAGCTCCATTATTCAACAGAATTTCAACATCTTCTACAGATGAAATTCCACCGCCAACTGTAAACGGAATATTAATTTTTTCCGCCACACTGCGCACCATATTCACCAATGTTTTACGACGTTCTTCTGTAGCCGAAATGTCCAGAAAAACCAGCTCATCAGCACCTTCAGCTGAGTAAATTGCTGCCAGTTCTACCGGATCTCCGGCATCACGCAGGTCAACGAAATTAACTCCTTTTACTGTTCTTCCATTTTTTATATCTAAACAGGGTATGATTCTTTTTGCTAACATTTATCTAATGTGTTAATTAGAAAATTAGTCAATTAGATAATTAATTTACATTCCGCAGAATAATTATCTAATTATCAAATTTTCTCATTTTCTAATTATAAAATCCTCTAGTTGTTTTAATGTAATTCGCCCTTCGTAAATTGCTTTTCCTATGATTGTTCCTTCACAGCCTAATTCAGCCAGTTTTGGTAATTCGTCAAAAGTTGAGATTCCCCCTGAAGCGATTAATTTTACGCCTTTAGCTTCAGCCAAAATTTTACTGTATAAATCAAAACTAGGACCCTGAAGCATTCCGTCTTTGGCGATATCCGTACAAATAACATAATCAATTCCTTTTGACTGATAGTCCTGAATAAACGGAATCAAATCTTCATTTGACTCTTCCAGCCAGCCTGAAACCGCAATTTTTTCGTCTTTTGCATCAGCTCCTAAAATAATTTTATCAGAACCGTATTCCGAAATCCATTTTTCGAAAATTGCTCTGTTTTTTACGGCAATACTTCCGCCGGTAATTTGATTTGCCCCGCTTTCAAAAGCAATTCTCAAATCATCATCTGATTTTAATCCGCCGCCAAAATCAATTTTCAAACTGGTTTGCGCTGCAATTTGTTCTAAGATCTTGTAATTGACAATTCTGCTTGATTTTGCACCGTCCAGATCTACTAAATGCAGACACTCAATTCCATGCGCTTCAAATGATTTCGCCACTTCAAGCGGGTTTTCATTGTAAATTATTTTGGTATCATAATCACCTTTGGACAAACGAACACATTTTCCTTCAATGATATCTATGGCTGGTATTATTCTCATTTATTTTTTATTTAAAGATTTAAAAATTAAATAATTTAAAAATTTATTGGACTGAATATTCAATCTTTAAATTTTTTAATCATTTAATTTTAAAAAGTTTCCAAGTATTTTCTCTCCAACATCACCACTTTTTTCCGGGTGAAATTGCGTTCCGTAAAAATTATCTTTTTGCAGAGCCGATGCGTATTCCACATCATAATTGGTTGTGGCAGCAGCTTCTTTACAATTTGGAGCGTAAAAACTATGAACCAGATACATGAATTCATTTTCTGAAACTCCTTTAAACAAATCCGATTTCAAATCATAAATCTGATTCCAGCCCATTTGCGGCACTTTTACGTTGTTTGAGAATTTCAAAACATCAACATCAAAGATTCCTAAACCTTCTGTATTTCCTTCTTCTGTCCTGTTGCACATCAACTGCATGCCCAGACAGATTCCTAAAACGGGTTGTTTCAATTCCGGAATCAAACTATCTAAACCGCTTTCGCGAAGTTTACCCATAGCCGAACTTGCTTCGCCTACTCCCGGAAAAATAACTTTATCAGCTGATTTTATTTCTTCACGGTCATTACTCAAAACGGCTTTAAAACCTAATCTTTCAATAGCAAACATAATGCTTTGAATATTTCCCGCCCCGTAATTTATAATTACTATTTTCATTAGTTTTTTGTTTCAGGTTTCAAGTCCCAAGTTTCAAGTTACTCTACGGAACCTGAAACTTGAAACTTGAAACATTTTTTAACCTTTTTTAAAGCATTCCCTTCGTTGAAGGAAGAATCATTTTTTCAGTATCTCTTTTTACGGCTACTTTTATGGCTTTCGCGAAAGCTTTAAAAATGGCTTCGATTTTATGATGTTCGTTTATTCCTTCTGCTTTGATATTTAAATTCGCTTTTGCGCCGTCTGTAAATGATTTAAAGAAATGATAGAACATTTCTGTTGGCATTTTACCTACCATTTCACGTTTGAATTCTGTTTCCCAGATCAGCCAGTTTCTTCCTCCGAAGTCAATCGCTGCCTGCGCCAAACAATCGTCCATTGGAAGACAGAATCCGTAGCGCTCGATTCCTAATTTGTTTCCTAACGCCTTCGCAAAAACTTCTCCTAATGCAATTGCTGTATCTTCGATGGTGTGGTGTTCATCGACTTCTAAATCGCCTTTTACAAGGATTTCTAGGTCCATTTGTCCGTGACGTGAGATTTGATCCAACATATGGTCGAAAAAGGCAATTCCGGTATCGATTTTGCTTTTTCCTGTTCCGTCAAGGTTTAGATTGATGTAAATATCTGTTTCATTAGTTTTACGTGTAATGGAAGCTGAACGTGCTTCTAATTTTAAAAACTCATAGATTTTCTTCCAATCCATTGTCTGCAAAACGATTGTTTCGTTCAGTTCTTCACGCTTTGCTGAAATTTCATTGCTTCCTGCTCCATCTGTATCGTTCATGAAAATAGCTTTAGCACCAAGGTTTTTAGCTAATTCAACATCTGTTAAACGATCTCCTAAAACAAAAGAATTTTGTAAATCATAGTCCGGATTATTCAGATATTTTGTCAGCATTCCGGTTCTTGGCTTGCGTGTTGGCGCATTTTCTTCCGGGAAAGTTCGGTCCACAAAAATTTCATCAAACAAAACACCTTCATTTTCAAAAGCTCTTAGAATAAAATTCTGTGTTGGCCAAAAGGTATCTTCCGGGAAACTGTCTGTTCCTAATCCGTCCTGATTGGTTACCATTGCTAATTCGTAATCTAATTCATTAGCAATTTTAGCCAGATATTGAAAAGCTTTTGGATAAAACTCCAGCTTATCTAAACTGTCTAACTGATAATTTTCAGGTTCTAAAACAATCGTTCCGTCACGATCGATAAAAAGTACTTTTTTCATAGTTTAATAATATTTTGGGCGTGTCCCGCCGAAAAAGGCGGGTCGGGCTTTCGGCTATATCTTTTGTTCCGTTTCTCTTCACAAAAGGATACCGCCTCTATCCCTCACGCAAAACGTTTTTTCGAGAGCTTTTTAGTTTAACAACTTCAATTCTTTAATTAAAACAGCATTTTCTTCTTCTGTTCCAATTGTGAAACGAAGACAATTTTCGCATAAAGGCTGTGTGGTTCTGTTACGAATTACAATTCCTTTTTCGATTAACTGATCGTATCTTTTGTTCGCATCATCCACTTTTACCAAAACAAAATTGGCTTCTGTTGGGTAGATATTTTCAACAAAACCAACTTCAAGTAAAACTTTAATTAGATCTTCTCTTTGTTTTATTATAGAAGCTATTTCCTGTCTTATTTTATCCGAATCTTTTAAACGTTCTTTAGCTCTTTGTTGCGTTAATTCGTTTACATTATACGGCGGTTTGATTTTATTTAAAACTGAAATTACAGCTTCAGAAGCATAACAAATTCCTAAACGAATTCCAGCCAGACCATACGCTTTTGAAAGTGTCTGGGTAATGACCAGATTCGGATATTCATCAATTTCTGTCAGCCAGCTTTCTTTTTCAGAAAAATCAATATAAGCTTCATCGATAACCACTAAACCTTTAAAGTTTTGAAGCAGTTTCACTACACTTTCGTCTGAAAATGAATTCCCGGTTGGGTTGTTTGGAGAACACAAAAAGATAATTTTTGTATTTTCATCTACCGCTTCCAGAATCTTTTCAACCTGCGGCTGAAAATCTGTTGTCAATAAAATTTCTCTGTTTTCTACTGCGTTAATATTCGCCAATACTCCATACATTCCATATGTAGGCGGTAAAGAAATAATATTATCTTTTTTAGGTTCACAGAACGCTCTGAAAAGTAAATCCAGAACTTCATCGCTTCCGTTTCCTAACAAAATCTGACTTTGTTTGGTGTTATTATTTTTAGCTAAAATCGCTTTAACCGAATTCTGCTGTGGATCCGGATAGCGGTTTACCCCATTTTGATACGGATTTTCATTGGCATCCAGAAAAATCATATCGGCTGTATCAAAATCCTCAAACTCATCTCTCGCAGAAGAATATGGTTTTAACGATTTTACGTTTTCACGTGTAATTGTATTTATATCGAACGTACTCATTTTATTTTCTTTATTCCTGCAAGGTTTTCAAAACCTTATAGGTATTATTTATTAAGCTTCTAAATCGGAAATCTACTTAGACCTACGAGGTTTTAGAAACCTCGCAGGACTGCAGACGTAAGGTAACAGCATTTTTATGCGCTTGCAATCCCTCGGCTTCCGCCATTAATTCTATTGCTTTTCCAATATTTTGGATTCCTTTCTCTGATATTTTCTGAAAAGTCATTGATTTCATAAAACTATCCAGATTAACGCCGCTGTAATTTTTAGCATAACCATTTGTTGGAAGTGTATGATTGGTTCCTGACGCATAATCCCCAGCACTTTCAGGTGTGTAATTACCAATAAAAACGGAACCTGCATTTACGATTCCGTTACAGTAGAAATCATCGAATTCTGAGCAGATAATAAAGTGTTCCGGTCCGTATTCATTAATTAAATCCAAAGCGATTTGATCGTTTTCAACGTAAATTAATTTTGAATTTTCGATCGCTTTTTCAGCAATTGCTTTTCTAGGCAACACTTCTAACTGTGACTGAACTTCTTTTTCTACTTCAGCAATCAGTTTTTTTGAAGTCGAAACCAAAATTACCTGACTATCTGTTCCGTGTTCTGCCTGAGATAATAAATCAGAAGCTACAAAAGCCGGAACGGCAGTGTCATCTGCCACAATTAATAATTCTGATGGTCCGGCCGGCATATCGATTGCTACGCCAAACTGAGTCGCTAATTGCTTAGCCACCGTCACAAACTGATTACCTGGCCCGAAAATTTTATATACTTTAGGAATGGATTGCGTCCCAAATGTCATTCCAGCAATCGCTTGAATTCCACCTACTTTTAGAATTTTGGTTACACCGCATAAATTCGCTGCGTATAGAATAGCCGGATTTATTTTTCCTTTTTTATCAGGAGGGGAACATAATACGATTTCTTTGCAGCCTGCAATTTCAGCAGGAACTGTCAGCATTAAAACCGTTGAAAATAAAGGAGCTGTTCCGCCAGGAATGTATAAACCGATTTTTTGAATTGGTCTTTTTTCCTGCCAGCAGTTTACGCCTTCAATCGTTTCAACTTCAACTCTATTCGTTTTCTGCGCTTTATGAAATTTATAAATATTGTTTTTTGCTAACTCTATCGCTTCTTTTAATTCACTTGGAATTAAATTAATTGCTTCTGTAATTTCCTCCGGAGTTACTTCGTAATTCTCCAATGAAATTCCGTCAAAAATTGAAGTGTATTTTGCTACAGCTTCATCTCCTTTTTTCTGAACTTCTTTGAAGATTTCTTTTACTGTAACCTCAATATCATCAATAGTCTGAGTTGGTCTTTTTAATATATCTGACCAGCTTTCTGGTTTTGGATTGTTGATTTTATTCATAATATTTTATATTAAATTCCAATCTTTTAAATTACAAATTCCAATTCTTTGTCTAAAATCTATACCGCAAAGCGCGCAAGTTTTTTTTTATTTGCTTTGTCAAAAAGTTCGCAAAGCTGTTGTCTAAAATTTGATTTTGGAATTTGGATTTTTAAAATTGGGATTTTTTTATTTATAGTACCATTTTCTCAATCGGACAAACTAAAATTCCTTCTGCGCCGGCTTCTTTAAGCTTATCGATTACATCCCAGAAAGTATCTTTGTCTATTACAGAGTGAACACTGCTCCATCCTTCCTGCGCCAATGGCAGAACGGTTAAACTTCTTAAAACAGGAAGAATTTTTCCTATTTCGTCAATTTTATCATTTGGTACGTTCATCAAAATATATTTTGAATTTCTTGCTCTTAAAACCGACTGGATTCTGAATTTTAAAGTATCGATGTGTTTTTGTATTTCCGGGGAAACTTTTGGGGAAACAGCCAGAACGGCTTCACTTTTCAGAATAACTTCAACTTCTTTCAGGTTGTTTTTAAATAAAGTGCTTCCGCTTGAAACAATATCGACAATAGCATCAGCAAGACCAATATTAGGGGCAATTTCCACAGAACCTGAAATCTGGTGAATATCTACCGTCAATCCAAAAGAACTGAAATATTCAGTAACCGTATTAGGATAAGAAGTCGCAATTCGAAGCCCTGCTAAATCCTGTATTGATTTGTATTCAAATGTTTTAGGAACGGCTACCGAAACTTTACATTTAGAAAAACCTAATCGCTGTACAACTTCGATATTTTTTCCTTTTTCTACCAAAAGGTTATCACCTACGATTGCTAAATCTACAACACCGTCAATTAGATACTGCGGAATATCTGAATTTCTAAGATATAGAACTTCAAGAGGGAAATTAGAAGCTTCAGCTTTTAACTGGTCGATTCCGTTGTTGATTGAGATTCCGCAGTCTTTCAGGATCTGAATACTGTCTTCGTTTAAACGACCGGATTTTTGAATTGCAATTTTTAAAGTACTCATTTTTTTTTTAGTTGTTTTGTTTGTTAGTAGTTTGAGTACAAAGAATTGGAATTAAAAAACCCGCTTGATGTACTCAAACGGGTTTTAAAATATGATGATTTACACGCATATCATTAACACATCGCCTGAGAGCAATAATGTAAATGATGATGATGTAATTGATTTGAAATCATTGTTGGGTTTGTTTTATAATTCTTTGATTCGGATGCAAATATAATAGTTAATTTCATAAAAAAGCAATTTTTAATATAACTTAACGATAGTTTATTGTTACAAAAAATCTCTGATGCTTTTTCTGTTGAAAATTTTTAATCTGCGATAACGTTTTCTGTATTTTCATCAAAAGACAAAATCACTGTTGTACCGGCTCCTATTTCACTTTCAATTTTAAACATAATATTTAGTTGTTCCGTTATTCTTTTAACAATAGACAAGCCTAAACCAACTCCTTTAATTTCAGGATGATCGGTATAATTAGATCTGAAAAACGGATTAAATACGGCTTCCAGATCTGCTTTGACAATCCCGATTCCGTTATCTGAAATTTGACAGATTATACGACTGCTTTCCTTAAATAACAAAACCGAAATTTCTCCTCCTGCATTTGTATACTTAACAGCATTGGAAATAATATTTCTGAGAATCGTAATAATTAAAAAGTTATCTGACTGAATATAAAAATCAGTTCCGGCATCAAATTTCACCTTCAGACTCTTGTTTTTTATTTTCTCTGAATTAAGTGTTAAAACGTCCAGAATAACTGAATTTAAGTAAACTGTTTCTGTCGCAACCTGCTGCTTTTGATTCTCAGAACGAGCCATTGTTAAAAGCTGATCAACGAGCATATTTAAATGATCAACTTCATTAATACAATAGTTTATCTTTTCTTCGTACTCTTTACTATCTCTGGGCTTACGAATCAATACTTCAAGTGTTCCTTTAATAACGGTCAAAGGTGTCCTTAACTCATGTGAAGCATCCGATGTAAATTGTTTTTCACGTTCAACTGCCTCTTCAATGCGGTCTAACAAATTGTTTATGGTTTTAGAAAGCGTGTATAATTCGTCACGGGTTTTAGGCAGCGAAATCCTCGTTTTCAGATTGTCTTTAGTAATAATTTCTGAAGTATTAATTATGGTATTTATAGGTTTTATACTGCGTCCTGCAAAAAAACGAGCAATAAAAAACAACAGGATCAGGATCCCTAAAAATGAGAGACTCATGATATCGAACAGGTTATTTAACACCATTTTTGAGTCCGAAAGTGACATGGCAATGATCAGATAACCAAACTTTTTATTCTGTACCTGCAGTTCCACCTGAATCTGTCGGATGGCATGATCCCCCATTCTGGTATCAAAAAGTTCATTATCGGCTGCTGAATCATGAAACACCAGGTTCTGTGTTTTTAAATTGGGGGCTTTTTCAATAATATTTTTATTCAGATCCAGAAACTCAACAAACACAGGGTTTACATCAATTGTATTATGCTCCCGTTCATCCCATTCTTCTTCATCTATAAGAATAACTTTTCCATTTTCAACTTTAATTTCGTCTAAATGATTCTGCACTTCTACTTTGATATTTTCATCTATATGACTGTAAACGGTATGTTTTACAATAGAATAAATAACCGAAAAGACAGCTAAAATCAACAGTCCGGTTGTTACAATATAGTTTAAGGCAATTCTGTTTTTAAAGGAAAGCGGACTCATTTACAATTCATTAGCGATATACCCTACGCTTCGGATAGTTTTTATATAATCTTCTTCTATTTTTAGTTTGAGTTTTTTACGAATGGCATTCATAAAAACATCAATAACTCCGGTATCGTATTCGAAATTAATCTCCCAGACGTCTTTTAAGATCTGGTTTCGGGTACATACTTTTCCCTTATTTCTTATAAGATAAGTCAAAAGCTCGAATTCTCTTTGTGTCAAACCGATTTCTTCATCATCTTTTAAAACAATATGTTTAGAAAGATCAACAGTAATCGCACCTAAAGTGAGTATTTCATTTCCGCCGCGATGACGAAAATGCACTTTAATTCTTTCTACCAGTTCTTCAAAACTAAAAGGTTTTTTGATATAGTCATTGGCTCCGGCTTTGAGACCTTCTATAGTTTCCTGCACGGTATCTTTAGCGGTCAAAAAAATAATTGGTGTTTTTTGATCTTTGATCCGAATGGCTTTACACAAATCCAAGCCATTGATTTTAGGCAGCATCCAGTCCAGTAATATCAGATCAAATTTATGATTCTGAATGAATTCAAAACCCTTTGAACCATCATTCGCGGTAGTTACTAAATATCCTTCTTCACGAAGTCCCTGTTCCAAAAACTGAACAATCCCCAATTCATCTTCTACAATTAAAATATGCATACTGAATTATTTTGATCCAAGATTAATTTGTCTCTTTTTATTTTTCAAAGATATATATTTTAAAGCTCAGAAATTACTTAAAATCATTACAATAGAACAAATCAAAGGATCTTAAGCAAACTTTAAGTTTTAGTTAAGAAAGGTAAAAGCATAACTTCATCTGTCGTTAATCAATCGGATTTAATTTTGCAAAAAATAAGAACATTATGACTTTTCGCAAAAAACTTTCGCCCTTTTATAATCTTGCCATTTTCTATTTCTCAGTAAGTTTTCTCCTTCGTATGGTATTACTTTTTCATCCTATAACACAGAGTTCTTTTACTATTCTGGAAAATTTGAAAATTTTTATTCTGGGACTTATTTCCGATTTTTTTGTTTTTGTGATTGCCGGAATTTTTTTGTGGCTTTACCTTATATTCCTTTCAGAATCCAAATACAGTAAGCCATCCGGTTATATTATACTTGGGCTGCTTACCACACTGGTTCTTTATATTGCTTCGGGGAAAAGTATTTTTGATGAATATGGAGGCGCACTGCCAAAAATTGTTCTGATCTTTGCAGGTTTAAAAACGGTTCTTTTTGCTATTTGTCTTTTCTTTCCAAAATGGAGAATCCAGTTTCGGTTCTGGCTATTTTCTTTTGTTATCTTTCTTTATGTTTTATTAATTCTTCAAAAACGGATTGAGTGAATATTTCTTCTGGAATGAGTTTGGTGTTAAATACAACTTTATCGCTGTAAATTATCTGATTTATACCAATGAAGTAATAGGAAACATTATGCAGTCCTATCCTGTAATCCCTATATTTTCTGTTTTATTTCTGGCGAGTGCCGGAGTTACCTACTTCATTGTAAAACGATCTCAGGATTATATAAACAACATTCCTTCTTTTACTGAAAAGATCAAAATTTCAGGCGTTTATATTACTTTATTTATAGTTTCACTTTTTGCAATTCCGGCTTTATCCGTAACCGAAAACTCTAAAAATGTATTTGTGAATGAACTGCAGTCAAATGGTTTGTACAAATTTTATCTGGCATTCCAAAACAGTAAATTAGATTACTTTAAGTTTTACAAAACACTGCCTAATCAGGAAGCATTTACTATCCTAAAAAAACAGTTTCCGGCTATTTCCGGAGAAAATACCATTCAGAAAATAACAAATGATTCCATAGAAAGTCACAAAAATGTGGTTCTCATTACTATTGAAAGCTTAAGCGCCGATTTCATGAAAACATACGGCAATACAGAAAACATAACTCCTTTTCTAGACAGTCTTTCACAGAAAAGCCTTCAGTTTACGAACTTGTATGCTGCCGGAAACCGAACGGTACGCGGACTCGAAGCTGTCACCCTGTGTCTTCCGCCGACTGCCGGGGAAAGTGTGGTAAAAAGAGAAGACAACAAGAACAAATTTTCAACCGGTGCTTTGTTTAAACAAAAAGGTTATACCGTAAAATTCATGTATGGCGGAGATGCTTTTTTTGATAATATGCAGGATTTCTATTCAGGAAACGGGTATGAAATTGTAGATAAATCCAAATTTTCACCGGAAGAAATAACTTTTTCAAATGTCTGGGGTGTCTGCGACGAAGACATGTATCATAAAGCGATTACAATAATGAATCGTGAAGCAAGACAAAACAAACCTTTCTTTAACCATATCATGACCGTGAGCAACCACAGACCGTTTACTTATCCGGACAATAAAATTGATATTCCCGGCAACATTAAGTCCCGTAACGGCGGAGTAAAATATACGGATTATGCGTTGAGAAAATTCTTTGATATGGCCCGTAAACAGCCTTGGTTTAACAATACTGTTTTTGTAATAGCAGCAGATCATTGTGCTTCAAGTGCCGGAAAAACAGAGCTTCCTCTTGACAAATACAGAATTCCGGCTTTTATATATATTCCCAATGAAAAACCTGAAAAATGCAGCAAACTCATGTCTCAGATTGATTTAATGCCCACTCTGTTCGGATTACTGCATTTTGATTATGACAGTAAGTTTTTTGGACAGGATGTTTTAAAAGCTTCCTATCAGCCAAGAGCTTTTATTGCTACTTATCAGGATCTGGGCCTTATAAAGGATAATATACTGACCATCTTATCTCCTAAAAAGCAGATAAAACAGTTTCAGCTGAAACTAAATCCGAAACCAAATGTTTCGACTGATTATCAAATATATTATGACCAGATTCCTTTACAATCTGAAAACAAACAATTAGCCGACGAAACCGTTTCTTATTATCAGTCAGCTTCGTATATATTAAAGAAAAAGGAATATCAGTTTCAGGATCCGGGAGTAATTGCCAAACACGATAAACTATACGCAAAAGTTCGTTAAGAGCTGTAAAAAAAGCCTTAAATTCAAATGAATTTAAGGCTTTTATGTTTAAAAGTTCCGTTTCAAACGAGGGGATTAATCGTTCTGATTTTTCATTCCGAATAAATCACCACTTTGAAACATTTTCAGGTCGTCTTTTAATGCCTGATTATTTCTTTGTGTAACTGCCGGTGCATCTAAATCACTTAAATCCGGTTTTCCTGCATTTACCCAGGCCGTATACCAGAAACTGGCTGTTGCCGAAATGGCTTTTTTCATCTGGCTTTCTACCATTCCGTTTAATTGTTCATGCAGTTTTTTAGCATATTCATCAGAGAAAACGGCTGTATTGTATTTACTTTTCAGCACTTTACCGTCAGCATCCATTTTAAAAACCTGATTTTCAGGAGTGGCAGTTCTTAATTTTTTATCTACTTCCAATAATGGTTTCACTAAACTGTGTGTATCATGTATCATATTCCAGACTGCTTTATGAACATCGTCATAATACTGTGCTTCCGGAACGTTAAGTTTGTAATTTTTCGCAAATAACTCCGGCAATCTGCTTTCCCAAAGCGAATGAATTCCTTTTTGTCCGCTTAACTGCCCGTCGTGATTAGCAGAAGTATGCAACGGCATATGCGCATCTCCTATATAATGCCCCAGATCAGCGGCCAAAAATAAGATTTCAGCCCTGTTTTTGTCCTTGAAAGCTTTAGTTAATTTAGCCATCATATCTTCAATATACCAGGGCAAAATTCCGTTATTATTCAGAAATTTAGCGTCGTACTTTTTCTTTGCTTCTTCCATAGTCTGCGGCAGACTGTCGAGAGAACCAAAGTTTTCCATATCAAAATAATGTCTTGGATTTTCGTCTTTATAATTTAAAGCGTATTTACGGATATCCGGTACCGAAGCTTCCTGAGTAATAAAATCAATGTGATTGTAAAAGAAAATCTGAATTGGTCTTGGTAAAGCCATCACAGCTGCCTTGTTGATTCTTTCATGGCCTACAATTCCCCATGATAAAGTAAAAAAACCAATGATTAATGCGAAGAGTGCTATTAATTTTGGTCTCATTCTGAAGTTTTTCATTTTGTTTTTGTATTTGGAAGACAAAGTTACCGTATTTAAAGATAATTTAAAACATAGGGACTTAAGTTTATCTCAATTTAACTTTTTAAAGTTTTTAAAGCTTATAACTGATATAAGTTCAACTAAATAATTTTCTTTGTATGTTTGTTAAAGTAATTAAATCTTACAAATATGCGCCTTAGATTACTTTTTCTAACTCTTTTTTTCGGTTTTGTCTGTTTGGCACAGGAAACAGATATAAAACTTAAAAACATTAGTGATACTATATTAAATCCGAAAAAAACATTAAAAATAAACGGAGCTTTTGACGCTGTAAAAACAATGCAGAAATTGTTTCCGGGAAAACTTTATAACCTTCCTGACCACAACACTTTTATAAGCTGGAAATGCAATACCTGTAAACCAGCTCCTTTTATTGACGTAAATGGTGTTGAAGGCGATCAGCTGTTTCCTTATACAGCTGGTGTCGCCACAAGGCTTCTGGCAAATATTGATTATTCTGATTCTAAAGGTAATCAGTTTAAAATTTTAGCTTTTAATCATTCTGTTCATGATGAAGACGGTTTGCAGACAGGGCGTTTTTCAGGAGGTCTTCTTGGCCTGGCTAAATTTGCAAAAAACGGAAGCCTCTGGGAAATGCGGTCGTTTCAGCCTGCTGTAGAGGCTTTTGGCGCATTTGCACAATGTCCAACCCCTAAACTGACTGAAATTGGAGAGGATCAATTTGCTTTTACATTAATCCACGCTAACGGCGGAGCTGGTGGTGCGTATGAAGGTTATCTTTACCTTGTTGCCGGTTTTGACGGAAAATACCAGCCTGTTATGGAAGTTAATAAATACCAGCTGACCAACTCTTCCTTCATCTCATGGACCGGATCTTATACGGTTGCAAATGACAATACCAAAAAACATTTTAGAGATATCATCATTAAAACAAAAGGTTCTTACAACATAACCGCCAGAGCTGAAGACGAATTTGATGTTGAATTTCCTGAAGAAATAATACAAATGACAAAAACTAAAAAATCATTTGATTTCGAAATCGAAAGACGTTTTTCTTTTAAGGGGAAATTTTATAAAATGATTGACAAACCTGTTGTTAAGTTTTCTAATGTTAAATGATCCGGCTTAAGTACATAATAGATAAAAGACTTAAGCCTGCAATAAATACCCATAGAAAAATGCCCTGAAGCAAAGGCTTTACTCCTACTGTTTTTAAGGTATTTACATTTAAAGTTGCACCAATTAAAAACAAGGTTATGGTTAAACCAATTTTAGCCAGGCTGACGATATGCGGTGAAAAAGAAGAAATTTGCGGAACATAAGAATTAAGAAGCATTGCCAGAATAAACAAACCTATAAAATAAGGGATTTTTATTCTGGAATTTTTATTTCTGAAAATCACTGCTGTTAGCAATGAAACAGGAATAATCCATAAGGCTCTGGCTAATTTTACGGTTGCAGCTACCTGTAAAGCTTCTGCACCATATTTATTGGCAGCACCTACTACCGAACTGGTATCGTGAATTGCAATAGCACACCATAAACCAAAATCTTTCTGAGACAAATCAAGCTGATGTCCGATATAAGGAAAAGCAAACAATGCCGCCGAATTTAGTATAAAAATAACTCCTAATGCAACCGAAGTCTGATTTTCGTTTGATTGTATTACCGGAGAAATAGCCGCAACAGCACTTCCGCCGCAGATTGCAGTTCCGCATGAGATTAAATGCGATGTTTTCTTTTCGGTTTTCAGCCATTTTCCAAGCAATAAGCCAAAAATAATTGTAGTAAAAATTGAAAATACAGTTAATACAAAACCTTCTTTTCCTGCTGAAAAAGCACTTGAAGCATTCATCCCGAAACCTAAACCAACTACGGAGAACTGTAATAAAAAAGTGATCGCTTTATGATTGAATCCAACAAAAGGGTTACCAAAAATATTCACCAGCATAACACCAAGTAATAATGCAAACGGAGGCGAAACAACCGAAAAAAGACATAAAAGAATTATACCAGCAAAAAGAGCCTGATGTACATAATGATTAATTTCAAATAGTTGTACTGTGGTATGTTGTTTTGTTTTCAAAATAGGATAATTGATAATTACCCTGCAAATTTCCGTTGTTTAAATGAGAAACACCAATCGTAAAATACAATTGACTATAACTTCAGGTTATAATGATTTGCTAAATTCCGGATAAATAACTCTGATAAAGGATCCGTTTTCCCTAACAATGTTATAATATAAAAATATCTTTCAATCGCTAAATTCTCAACATCTAAAACAATTAATTCTTTATTTTTCAACTCTTTACTAACAGCATGAACAGACATAAATGCATAGCAGTCTGAATTCAGTAAATACGATTTTATGCTTTCGGTACTTCCCAGCTGCATTTCAATCTGCAGGTCGATTAGTTTTAAACCGATATTCTTCAGGGCAAATTCTATAACTTCAAGTGTTCCCGAACCGCGTTCCCTGGTAATGAATTTCATTGATTTCAAATCTGTCACCGAAATCTCATTTTCTTTTATAAAGGCATTATGACTGCTGCAGACCAGTACCAGCTCATCTTTTAAAAACGGGATGTATTTTATGGATTGATTTTTTGACTGTCCTTCAACAATACCAATTTCAATTTCTTTATTGATTAAGGCATTTTCAATATGTTCGGTATTTCCGTTTAACAGATTTACTTTAATATCTTTTTGCTTTTGATGAAATCTCGCCAAAACGGGAGAAATGATATATTGCGAAATCGTGGTGCTTGCCCCTAATCGTAACGATCCTTGTCGTTCGCTGATAAATGAGCTCATTTCAAAATCAATTTCCCTGTAAATTTCAAAGATTTCTTTAGTATGTTTTAAAAGAATTTCACCCGCCGGAGTCAGTGCAATTTTTGAACCGTTTCGTTCAAAAAGCTTGGTTTTATAAGTTTCTTCAAGCTCTTGAATGTGTTTGGAAACAGCTGGCTGCGTAATATACAATTCACTAGCGGCCTTAGTAAAATTAAGACGGAGCGCAACGGTATAAAATACTTTTAGCCTGAAATCCATTTATTTAATTAATTCAATGTTTTCGAATTTTCTATTTAAAGGAACCAAAATACTATCTGACATTAGTACGTATTTATTAGTAAAACTCCCTCCTGTTTTTATATCTATCGTATCATCCTCAAGAATTAAAGTTTTCTTTTCAAAATGATACTTTCCTTTAAATGTACAACGATTTTCAATATAAAAGTTTGTTATTTCAAATGAATTGTCGTCAAATAAAATCATAGAAATCTGACTTGTATCTTCAGTTGTTCCTTTATATCTAATACTTTTCCAAAAATGATTCTCATTTGCCGTTATTGCCCCATAATTTAAAAAAAAGAAAGCAACAACTAATAGCAAAGGAACAAAATCAAATTTTTCCGTTTTCCTATACATTCTATAAAAATTCAGAATCAGAATAATTACGAGAGTGATTAAAATAAGTGCAAGTAAAAATAAAAATAACAAACCTTTGGCCATTCCTTCACAATAATCACCAAAATGTAAATTAACTTTTAAACTCAATAAAAGCAGAACTAATAAGAATATATATTTCGCTTTTATATAATTCTTCACAGATTGAAATTAAAAATTGGAACCTAATTACAAAAGACCGTTATACTTCCTTACAAACCATTCCGTAGTCAGTAAAGCCGCAATTAAAATCAATAACCAAACCCAGTCGATTATGGGAGTTTTGGTTGAAACTGTTTTCTCTATAGTTTTGTATTCTTTATTTTCTAAAAGAGCATTAATCAAATCCTCTTCCTGATCTTCAAAGAAAGCTTTCCCATTCGTCTGCAAGGCAAGTTGTTTTAATTTAACAACATCAGGATTTACAAACTGTTTTTCGATATCAAAATCGAGAATTTCAAAACGACCTGAATACGAAGTATTTGAATTTAATTCTTTAACCGTGAAACTATATTTTCCGGCAGTTAATCCGTCGAGATTTACAGAGAATGAATTATTCCCTTTTAATAAGTCATAGTTTTTAGTCTGTTTGGTGTCGGCATTAGTAACCGTAATTGTTAATCTTGCTTTTTCATCAAACTCATAGTTTTTATTGAAGTATTGCGCATTGATTACAATTTCTTCTCCAGAATTGTAAAAACTTTCATGTGTTACCACCAAAGATTTTTTCGATGCTGACGTGGCTAAAAACTGAATGATCTTGTCTATAAAAATATCATACTTTTCAAAAGACTGATTATCAATATGGCTCTGTAAACGCCATTTCCAGCTGTTTTCTCCTAAAAGAAAAGCAGTACGTTTTCCCTGGTTCTCAGCAAAAGCCAGTAACGGAGCATTGGTAGAAACATTTCTGATTCTGGAAGAAAGTAAAACCGAAACGTCTCCGTTTGTTGAAATAGTTCCGAACAAATTCTGTAACGGAGGAAAATTTTCGAAACCAATATTATCGATAGCAAATAAATTGAACTGGGACTGAAATTCTGATAAGTAATCCTCGACCTGTCCGCTCATTTTAAAAACCAGATTATTTTGCTGCTGGTTCAGAAAATTAAAATCGGTACTATTTCCGGTAATAATAAAGGTATTCCTTCCGGCTGCCTTATTAGTATCAAAAACTGCCTTAAAAGCAAAAGTCGGCTGATATAAAACTAAAACCGAAGCTTCCTGTAACTTATTAATTTCATTTGGTTTAACCAAAATCACTTTACGCTGTGCATTAACTTCAATAGAACGTTTTAGAGCCGCAATATCCGGGTGATTCATCGCTGAAACGATCGCAATAGTGGATTTTTGATCGATTACTTCAACTGCAAAATTTTTGACATTGTTGTAGCTGTTTTTTTCTTTTGCTCCGGAAGAAACAGCAGCCCTGAAAATCTGAAGCCCTACTTTATCAGCAGGAAGAAGCAAATTTAATGAGGCCGTTTTTTTAGACGGGGAAAAAGAAACTTTTTCTTTTGCCATGACTGAATTTCCCTGTGAAATTGTAAAATCGGCTGTTACGGCTTTGGTTCCCGCATATTGAAGAAAAACTTCTACCGGAAATTTATTTTTATGAAAGGCGTATTTATTTACATTAAGCTGATTGATTTTTAAATCAAAAAAGGTGGTTGTATCTCCCACAACCAAAGGATAAACTTTATTGGCAGGATCGAATCTGTATACGTAATCGTTTCCTGTTGTCTGATTCCCGTCTGTAATAATAACTGTTGGGAAAATCAGGTTTTTATTGATGCTTTTTAAGTTTTTGGCAGCTTCGTCCAGATTGGTTTGTTTTCCTTTAAAATCAAATTTATCCGAACTTTTAAACTCATCATCAAACTGATAAGACTGTATGTCAAACTTCTCTTTTAAAGCCGGATTTGAAATCAGTTTTTCATAGAGTTCAACTGTTTTTTTATCTGATTTTAAAGCAGTTATAGAGCTGGAGTTATCTACTGCTATTGCCAAAGGTGTTTTGGTTATTTCAAGCGAACTTTTAGAGATTACAGGATTTATGAGCAGTACCAATAATCCAAAAACAGCCAGAAAACGTAAAAAAGCCAGAAACCAAATCAGATTTGATTTGTTTCCGGCTTTATGAAAATATTGAAAGTACGACAAACCACCTGCTATTACTAAAGAAAGTAATATTAAAAAAATTGTGTTTGTAGTCATATTTATTTATTGTTCGGTAATCAGTTTTTTGATCAGAATTAATAATCGAATTATAACAAACGTGTTCTCTTTATTATTTTTCAGATTGCTTTACTGAATAGTCAAAAACTGAACACTGCCTGCTGTTACGTAAGCATTCCTCCGCAAACGTTCAGAACCTGTCCGGTTACGTAGGCACTCATATCAGAAGCTAAGAACAAACAGGCATTTGCTACATCTTCCGGAGTTCCGCCGCGTTTCAACGGAATACCTTCTCTCCAGCCTTTTACTACCTCTTCTGATAATTTTGCTGTCATCTCAGTTTCGATAAAACCAGGAGCAATAGCATTACAGCGGATATTACGCGAACCTAATTCTAAAGCTACCGATTTAGTAAAACCAATTGCACCGGCTTTTGAAGCGGCATAATTAGTCTGACCGGCATTTCCGGAAACCCCAACTACAGAACTAATATTGATAATAGAACCGGCACGTTGTTTTAGGAAAGTTTTCTGAATTGCTTTTGTCATATTAAAAACAGATTTCAAGTTAACATCAATAACCTGATCAAAATCGGCTTCAGACATACGCATAAGTAAATTATCCTTAGTGATTCCGGCATTGTTGATCAAAATATCAACGGTTCCAAAATCAGCTAAAACAGCATCAACGAAAGTCTGTGCTTCGTTAAAATCAGCTGCATTTGACTGATAACCTTTTGCTTTAACCCCTAAAGCATTCAATTCAGCTTCAAGAGCTTCTGCAGACGCAGCCGATGAACTATATGTAAACGCTACGTTTGCCCCGTGTTTAGCAAAAACTTCTGCAATTCCTTTACCAATTCCGCGGCTGGCGCCGGTAATGATTGCTACTTTTCCTTCTAGTAATTTCATATTAAGGTATTCGTTTTTATTTTTCGAATTACAAATATAGAGTATTTGGTCATTTAATAAAATCTGAAATATAAAAAAAAGGTCTATGCAACCTTTCATTTCTAAAAAAAGCGACTCCTTATGAAATCGCTTCATGTAAAATCTAAAATAAATATGCGTATCTAATTCTTATAGATAAAAAAGAACAAAATTCCTACTATTACAATCGAAATTACTGTATTAATAATTGAAATTTTAAAATTTTCTGTCCCATTAATTTTATCATTCTCTCTCTTTTTTAAAAGATCAAAAACAATAAAAGGTACTAAAACTATGACAGCACCAAACGTACAATACCTAATATATGTCGGTAATACTATTGAGACTAAAACAAGTATAATTAATAATAAAAAAGTAATAATACTGGGTAATTTAATATGCTTTTCCATATTGTTGAAAGGTTTATTTTAATCCATAACACATTCTTACTATTAAGCCATAGTTAATACTCAATATCTGGTATAGAGGGTATAAAACTGGTAAGCCGTTTTTTTCATATTTATTCTCTTTTCAACCGTACTTATAGGTAAAAAAAGAAAAAAAATAATAGATATGCCAAAATTTAGTTGATATACTAAATTATAAAAAAGCAGTCCAAAACAGGACTGCTTTTTTTCCAAAATAAAAATTAAAACTAAAACTAACTAAAATCATTTTAAATCTGCCAAGCTGACATTCTGAATGAACTTGAAGCGCTGGCAAACGTATAAACCGTGTTAGAATATCCAATTTTAAAACTTTCTTTCTTAACATAAATTCCGTTTGGATCTGTTAAATGACTGTCAAAAGCAGCTAAAAATGGCGGTGCAGCCACTACTGTATTTCCATTCCATGACTTATGTTTCAAAATAACTTTTTTACCTTCAGCATCTTCAACCACATCTACGTAATGGAAAATAGCTGATCTTCCTGCGAAAGTATAGTAAATGAAACTTCCAAGTGCATGGTTCATATAAATCTGAATTGAGGTTACATACTGGCCAGCAGGCAGCATTTCATCAATTTGCGCTAATTCCTGTTTGAATAATATAGAGTTAGTCGACGCATCTTCGATGTAATCACCAGGATAATAGCCAAATACTGCCGTTGGTCTTCCAGGTAATAGTAACTTGTAGTCATCTGTCAAGATTGGCGGTGTATTCGTAAATTTAATGGTAGCCGTAACCCCGTCTGTTCCTGTCGCTACAAAATTTGAAGTGACATTATCATACGTAAAGTTGGTTAATTTCTGTCCTTTAACTTCCACTGCCGGTTTAACCGTAGCTCCTGTAGACGTAAAAGCCAAAGCCACATTAAAACTGTCATTTGAATTAGGTATCACAGATGATGCCACCCCAAAACGTGCATTCGCATTAAAATCAAAACTGTACTGCTTTAATGAAGTTCCGTCGTTTATTTCAACTAATCTGTAAAGCGGACTTGTTGCTTCTCCAGTTATGTTTTTATCCATAATTGCATTTCCGGCTAAATCATCCCAGTCGTCCTCAGTTGCTTTTACAAATCGTACTACATGGCCATTTCTGTTAGTTTTAAAAATAATGTCCCCATTTTCCTGTCCATAGTAAAAAAACTGAAAATCACCCAGATAACCTTTACCTAATAAAGCAGCCGTTGGAAAATTAGCAGCGTCTGACAATAAATGAATTTTGTTTTTTGTCGTAAAAACAACACTCACGGCACTTCCTAACTGAATTTCGTACTGACTTGTATGTCTTGCTGTATCATCATCAAAATCAGAAGCCATTTCTACTTTTCCTTCCGGCAGAAATTTAAATACGTGTGTAAAACCTCCCAGCTGAGTACTGTCTGTATAATAAACGGCTTTCCATCCTTCTGCTGATGAAAGCAGCAGATCGTTTAATTCTTTTTTACGGGCATTTAATCGCTCTGTAGGTGTCTGATCAAATTTCGGATCGACTTCTGTACTGGTACATGCACCTAAAATTATTGCAGTCAGGGCAACAACTAAGTACTTATATATGCTTTTTATTTTCATAATATCCATTTTTGTTATGTATTACTCCTAAACTATTTATGCCTTTAATTGTTGATAACAGCATCTGTGTTTTTTTGTGCCTCGTCTCTTAAAGAATAAAAATTAATATTGTGAGCTTCTTTATAATAACGAACCACGATTTCTTCTTTCTTTTTGATATTGGCCACAGCCACAGGATCTGAGATACTTGCCAGCAATGCAGCATATTCTGCAGCTGAACTTGTTAAAATCATTGAGGCTGTTTCTGCAAAATCCTCATAAACATTTAATCTTGCGTAACTGGTAACAAAACCTAATTCTCTTGAATCTTCTTCGTCCTCAACATACCAGCTTGACGTATATCCTGAAGGAGTCAGTTTTGACCAGGCCTGTACATCAAATGGTTTGGTCTGATTAAGGATATGCACATACTCATGTTGTATCGTGTGAATAAATTCGGTTACATCAGCGCGGTTTGTTTTGTCCAGATCATCTACCTGAAACAAAGAAACTCTTTGTCCGCCTTCTGCCAACCCTAAGGTTCTGGTTCCGTTTGTATTTAAATTCATACCTCCTACCAAAACAAACTCTCTCGGAGCAATTTTCTTCACAAAATCAGTTCCTCCTATAGCGGTGTAACTGTCTATCCAGATTTGTTTCACCACTTCCATTGCCGGCTGTACTTTATCTACAGTTGGAGGAAATAAATAACGGCTGTTATCTACAAGGTTCTGATCCCATTCGTAATACACTTTAATATTATACGGATTTAAAAAACTGGCATCAATCCATTTATCCAAATCGGTTTTGATTGGCGTAGAGTAATCCAGCTGACTGTCTGTTGGCTGATCTTCCTGTTCGCAAGCCGTAAAAAGTAATACTCCTGCAAGTATTGTTATTGTTTTATATAGATTTACTATTTTCATGATACTTAAATTAAAGGTTACCTAGGATTTTTTTCAATTCCGTTATCTGATGCTCTCTGAGGTATCTGCAGCACTCTTCTTTTATCGTCTTTAGTCAATTTGTTATTATTAATTATTTGTCCAAACTGATAAGTATTGTGCTCAATTGCAAGATTAAAACGTCTGATATCAAACCATCTTAATCCTTCATGTAAAAATTCTCTTCTTCTTGCTTCTGCAATAGCTTTTATATAGGATGTCTGTACAGGAGTTAAAGAATAAAACGGTGTAAACTCATCTGCAACAACCGGATACATATCCACAATTAACTCTTCTGTTAATTTATCAGTAGCCGCATTATAAGCATTCGTTCTGGTGCCTAAGAAATACTCCAGTTCTGTATTGGCCTCTGCAATCTGATTTTTCATTACAAGCGCCTCAATTCGGTTTAAGTAAAATTCATCATTACTCAACAAAACAGTACCAGTATAGGCTTCACCAATACCAGCTGTAACGTTTGTATATTTAAAATACTCATAGAATTTAGGTACTAAAACAGTTATACCACCTCTATACTGACCTGAAGCTGTTATTAACCAGCGTTTTCCCCAAATATTGGTCTGAGGTCCTAAAATCTCATCTGATCTGTTTCCGGCAAGCGTAAATCTGTTTGTATAGCTTCGTCCCCAGATAGAATTAGGATATGCCACTAACAAGTTGGTTTCCTGCTCTACTTTAGAATATTCAAGTGGTCTGTCTGCAAAAGCTGTAGCATTAAAAGCGGCATAATTCCTTAAGCCTGTTGGTTTAGATCCTAAACTCTGAGAAACTTCAAGTACTTTGTCCCAGTCTCCTTTTACCAAATAGAAACGGCTTGCAAACGCTCTTGCGGCTTGAATATTGAAGTGATATTTAGGTTCTTTATACTCATTGGTCAAGTATTTCATTCCTTCAGTTATATCTTTTTCGATAAGTTCAAATACTTCTTGTACCGTGTTTCTTTTGTATTGTTCCAAAAGGGCCCCTTCTGGTTTTGTTACATAAGGCACACCAAGGTCTGTCCCTGCCGTTGCCGGGTTATAGGTTTTTCCCCAAAACTGAACCAGCATGAAGTGAGAGTACGCTCTTGCCAGTAATGCTTCTCCTTTTTGCGGATTCAAACTGGCCGGACTGCCTAATTTATCAATTGACACCAAAGCCTGGTTAGCCGCTGCAATTGCCGCATAGGAAGCATTCCAGAATGATCCCTCGGTATCGATACCAATCTGTGTCTGCATTTCCCAGTTATAACTTTGCCTGTTATCGATATCTGAACTGGTGAGTTCGCTATCAAATACGTTATCAGACATCGTTTCCGCAATACCCATATAGGTGTTGCTTGGGTATGCTGTTACTAAAAGTTCTGAAATTTTCTCAGGTGTATCGATCTGCGTTCTGTTATCCGGCACTTCTGAAAGAAAGTCATCACAGCTGGTAAGACTAATTATTAATAATAATGAAAGTGTTATTTTTATATTTTTCATGATTAATTTAATTAAAATGAAACATTTACAGTAAATGTGTACTGAGAAGTAATTGGGAAAGCAACTCCTCCCGTATTACGAAACTCCGGATCCTGACCATTTAATCTCTTGTCTGAATAGATCAGCCAAGGGTTCACTGCTGAACCTTTTAAAGTAAATGTAGACAACCCCAGTTTTCTCTTGTAATCTTTTGGGAATTCCCAGCTAAGAGAAACATTTTTCAATCTCACAAAATCACCATCTGCAATTCGTACATCAGAGAAATTATAGGTATTGTAAGCAATCTGTAAATCTCTGTCGCCATAATTTCTGTTTAACAGTCTGTCTGCAATTACAGGAACGTTGGTATAATTCTCATCTCCCGGATTGATCCATCTGTTAGTATATTCTTTTGTAAATACCGTTAAATCGTTGTATTCGTTACTGTAAATAGGATTTAAACGAACTTTGTTACCTCCTGATCCTACAACAAATACATATAAAGACCAGTTTTTGTAAGTAAACGTATTGGCTAAACCTACTGATTTATTCGGCTCAATTGATCCTTCATATTTAAGGTAACCGGTTACGTCTTTAGTGTCCTGGAAATCAGCTCCGGTAATATTGCTGGTAGCTCCGTCCTGTAAATTAAAGGTTGGAAGTCCCTGATTGTTTAATCCTGTAAACTGATAAGAATAAATAGAGTTTCTTGGATGTCCAACTGCGTTTCCTCCATTCGAATCAACTAAATCAAATGCTGAAGGTCTGTTTTGTAATTTTGTAATTTCCTGATCAAATACAGAGAAATTCAAAGTGGTTGACCATTTAAAATTATCCGTTTTGATGTTTTGCGTTGTGATACCAAGCTCAATACCTTTTGTTTCCATGTCGGCATTGTTACCTTGCTTAACTGACTGTCCTCCAACACCTGAAGTAATTACATAATCAATAAGGTCAAATGCTTTACGTCTGTACACATCTGTTGTTAAGGAAACTCGGTTATTAAACATTCCTAAATCTAAACCAATGTTAGTTTCAAATTGTTTTTCCCAGGTAAGATCTTTGTTTTGAAGATCTTCAATTCTAATAGCATTTTCTCTGTCTGAAAGGTTAAAACGGTCTGTAATAAAACTTTTATAAATAGCTAAAGAGTTCGTTGCAGGACCAGCTGTAGCCGTAAGACCATAAGAAGCTCTTAAAGCCAGGGTATTGATTGTTTCATTGTCTTTCATGAAGCTTTCTTCGGCAACGTTCCATTTACCACTAACCGTATAAGTTGGAAGCCATCTTGAAGAACCTGTATCACCTTGTCTGTTAGAACCATCATAACGACCGGTAACCGATGCTGTATAACGACGATCGTAAGTATATCCTACTTTTCCAAAGAAACCAACCGTTCTTTCTCTTTCTTCACCAAATTCATAGTAAGAATCACCACCGTTAACGATTTTTTCAATGATTTTAGGGTCTATAAAAGAAGTAAAACCTTTATCGTACTGCAATCCAACTGCTGTGAAATTATCATTTGTTCTGTCTAAAGATCTAAGCTCTGTACCGAAGAAACCTTCCAATTCGTGTTTCTCATTGAATGTATTTCTGTAAGTAATACTGTTTCTTACATTGTAAGAAGTCATATCGTTTGTAAACTTTCTTAAGAATCCACCGCTTGGTAAAACAGAAACTTTTGGTGCTGTTAAATCATTTGGATCCTGATATAAAAACACATTGGCTTCCTGAATCTGAGCGTTTTCATTATCACCAACTCCTGCATTATAAGCACCTACTACGTTAGATCCTTCATAAATTTTATGCTCTCTTGATGTATTGGCATAACGGGCCGAAGCAGTAAGATTATAACTTAAATTTTTATTGATTTTATAATCTAAATCCATTTGGAAACGAATGTCTTTTACATCAATTTCTAAAGTATTGTTTTCAAGCTCATTAATAATATTCATTGGAGCCCAGTTATTCTGATAATACTCCAGATTTCCATTATCATCATAAGGACGTAAAGTTCTGCTCGTACTTAAAACATAGTTGAACGGGTTAATATCAAAATCTCTTGTTGTTTTTCCAAAAACCACATCTTGTTTACTTTCATACGCTCCCGGTGCTCCCTGTTTACGGATAGAGCCTAATGTAGAAAGTGTAATGTTTAATCTGTCGTTTATGAAGAACGTACCTTTAATATTAGATGATAATTGTTTTACATTATCAGCAATAGTCCATCCCGGATCTGTATAATATCCTAACGAAGCATAGAATGTATTGTTTTTACCACCACCTGAGAAACTTAATGAGTGATTCTGCGTGATAGAAGGTCTGAACAAAACATTAAACCAGTCTGTATTAGCTAATTCATATTTTCTTAAAAACTGGTTGATATAAGGCTGGTCATTCTTAACTCCAAACTGACCATTTGTTTCGTTATAACGGTTGATTTCTTTTGCCAGAATATTATAAGCACCTCCAAATCGTCCTGTATAAGAAGAGCTCAGATCCAGATATCCTTTCTGTTTCATTTCCTGAAAAATACTCATAGATTCCTGAGAATTCAGGATATCATACTGTGTATAACTTGGAACTGTTCTTACTGTATTTTCAACAGAGTAGCTTACTTTTAAAGGTGAATCACGACGACCTTGTTTAGTCGTTACCACCACTACCCCGTTTAAAGATCTTGAACCGTAAATAGAAGTTGCTGATGCATCTTTTAAAACTTCAATACTCTGAATATCGTTTGCATTTAAACCGGCAATAGCTGAGCTTAATAAAGTAGAAGAGTTTCCTGAAGCCAAATCTGCAAAAGTAACATTGATGATGTCTTCCTGAACTACACCATCAATTACCCAAAGCGGTTTTGTATCACCAAAAATAGAAGAAGATCCACGAACGGTAATTTTAGGAGCAGTACCAAACGTTCCTGTTACGTTTTGTACGGTAACCCCTGCGGCTTTACCTTCGATCATTCTGCTGATATCTACAACACCGTCTACTTTCAGCTCAGAACCTGAAATCCTGCTGATTGCTCCGGTAAATGTTCTTTTTGATGTTTTTTCATAACCTGTTGTTACCACAACTTCTTTTAAGTTTTGACCTAACTCACTTAAAACTACTGTTGGCGTAAGATTTTCGATTCCTATTTCTTTTGTCTCCATACCTACATAAGAAATAACTAATCGATCTGTATTAGCAGGCATTTCGATTGTAAAATTACCATCAAAATCTGTTAATACTGCCATTTTGGTTCCTTTGGCCAATACTGTTGCACCAGGCAGAGGACTTCCTCCCTGATCCGTTACCTTTCCCTTGATAATGGGACCGGCAGTTAGTGCTTCAAATAATGAATCATGACTATCTAAACTTGCAAACGGATCTGCGGCTGCTGATTTTTGCAGAATAATCTGATTGCTCACTTCAGAAAAAGTGATATTAAACGGCACTAAAATGCGGCTCAGTATGCTTGCCAGGGTTTCCTGTCTTGCTTCGATACTCACTTTGTTACTCAATTGAGGAAGCCGCGAATTATAAGAGAATTTTACATGCGCAGATTTTTCAATTTTTGACAAAGCGTTATCAAGAGTCAAATTTTCAACTGTAATTGTAACTTTGGTATCTAGTTTCTTTTGTCCATTTACATTATTTGCCACAGCAAAGCTTGAAAACACAAGTGCCAAGACAAACTGAAATAGTGTTATTTTCATGATTCTATGGAGTAATCGTTGTTTAACAACTGGTTTTTTCATAATTTTGATTTGTTTTGATTAATACTAATTTGAGTGTATTTTAAGAAACAGATGAATTACCCTTTACAGAGAGTAATCCAAATTCATAAGTGTCGGTAATGTTACAGCATTTCGACACTTTTTTTATGCATTCTTTTTTTACATAGGCATTTAAGAGTTTTTACTGGTTAGTTTTTAGTTTTATTATTTTTGAAATTTATAAAGGAAATAAATTACATTTCTTCAATATAAAGAAAGATTTTACCCCATTTTTTGAAATACTGAAAACAAATCATCCTTTTAGTGCAATTACAGTTACACTAAAAAAAATTAATTACAGCCTTCTGAATTTATAATAATCTGATTACCATTCATTTCAAAACTGGTGTTGCCGCCTATGCTTTTGCATACTATTCTTAATTTTTCAGTTAAAGGCTGATCACTTAGTGAAGTGGTTAAATGGCAGTCTTTTAATTTATCTTTTGGATAATCAATATCTATCAGATAAGCCTGTTCAATAGTTTCGAAAATTTGAGAAACGGGAATATCCGTAAACTCAAAACTCAGCTGCTCAATGTTACCGGCACTCTGAGTCAGAACAGCATCCTGCGTAATATTGGTTATTTTATTGAATTTTAAATCACTGCGCAGAAACCTAAGGGCCTGATTAGGAAGCAGTACAATTTCTTCTTTATCTAATTCCGAAATTATTTTATTGGACTTAACCTTAACTTTACCGGTGCGAACCAAAATTTCAACATCAGGCTGATTAGAATAAGCTTTAACTCTAAAACTGGTTCCAACCACTTTGGTTACAATTTCGTTTGCGTAAACGTAAAAAGGTTTCTGGGGATTTTTACTAATTTCAAAGAAACCTTCGCCGGATAAATAAACCTTTCTTTCGTTCCCGGTAAAGATTTTAGGATAACTTAATTTACTGTCTGGCTGAAGTAAAACAGAACTTCCGTCTGATAATGTAATAATTTGAGGTTTGTTGGAATTGTTAGTCTGTTCTACTAATCCCTCACTGTCTTCCTCTATAAGCTCTTCGTAAGTAACAACTTCTTTGCCTGAAACTTTAAAATAACTGTTATACAGCCATGCCGACATTAAACAGAACAAGACTGCCGCAGCGGCTCCATTTAAAAACGGTCTTCTGAAAAATACTACGTTTGATTTTTGCTGTGACTTCAGACTTTCTTTTTCACGTATTCTCTGCCAGGTGCTTTCTAACGCCCTGTGAATATCAGATTTACTTAATTCCTCATTTGGCACTTTCATAGCCAGAAGCATTAATCTTGCGTCTTCAACTAATTTGGCACGTTCACGGCTTTCAAGAGTCCACTCCTCCCATCCCTCCTGATCTTCTTTATATAAAACCCAGGACTGAAATGACTCATCAGATAAAAAGTCTTCTATTTCGGTATATTTGTTACGTTTTTGCATTTAAAAATAAGGTTACAAAAACATAGAGGACACTTTTCTTATTATATACTCACCAAATTAAGATTTTTTTTAAACTTTTTTAACTTTTTCTAAAAAGTGCTTGAAAATAGTAAAGTTATAAGCGATAAACTTCCTTTCCACTCTTTTCGAAGTGTAAGCAGTCCTCTGTGAAGTAAGTTACTGGCAGACTGATAATTTACATCCAGCATATCAGCTATCTGCTCTACCGAAAGCCCCTGATGATAACGTAAATACAAGGCCTCTTTTTGTCTTGCCGGAAGTTCATTAAGAAGTTTATTAAGATAATTTACTTTTTCTTTTGTAGCGTAATCATCGTCTAAAAGCTCATTCTCGACTGAAAATTCGAGTAAAAAAGCAATATCATCTGTACTGGCCGTTTTTCTAAAAATGTGGTCACGTTCATACAAACGCGCAATTCTCTTTCTTACGCTGGAAAGCAAATAAGCCTTGACCACAACTGAATTCTGCAGGGAGTTTCGATACACCCAGATATCTGTAAATACATCCTGAATACAATCCTGGACTTTTTCGGCAAATGGAGAAAGCGAATTTCCATAACTTACAAGATCACTATAATATCTTTCAAATAACAGTGAAAATGATTTTTCATCTCCAAGTATTAAATTATTCCAAAGTGTATTATCGTCAACAGAATTGAGTGGCAGAATTCGGGTCTTCATATTTTGTGGTATTATTCGAAAAGGAAACAGGGTATTTAATGCAAAGAATACACTATTTTAACATTATCACTTTCTTTTGTTCGATAAATATATAAAAGCTAAAATTCAAAACCAATTAATTTACACTAGGGAAATGATTTTATAAACTTGAAAAATCCTGTATTCAGCTGGTATCAGTGGGTTCTTAAGGAAATGTTAAAATTATACAGGAATAATAAATAAGTATAATTTATAAGATTTTACTTTCTTTATCAAAACCTGCAGTAAAACATATAAATTCCGTCGTCTTCTCAATTCTGTGATCAGAAGAAAGCAATAAAAAAGCCCCGCCATAGCGGAGCTTCTTAATTTTTAAGACTACAAACATTCCCTTAAAAGGCAACATTCCATCTAGGCAGTTTAGCGTTTTCGTCTAAGAAATTCTGCAAAACCTGTCCTTCTACTGCTGTTGGGATTGCCTTTACTTCTTTAGTAAAAGTTTCGTACCAGACTACTTCAAGAGCCGAAATATTCTCTAATTTCATTTGTGCCGGCCATGAATATTTTCTTCCTGTTTTTGCAAACTGATGTCCGTTTACGATTTTATCGTACAAGCCTCCGTTTTTACTTTTTAAAGTTCCGTCATTCTGAACTGTTCCTGTAGAACCCACCATGATTAATTCTTTCGAATCTCCGTCAATTTCATAAACTACAAAAATTCCGGCACTTCCTTCAGGAGCGTTGCAAACTTCTTCTAAACTATCGTTTACGGTAAAAGTAAAACTCTTAGTTGATTTAAATTTCTCTAATTCTTTATACATATTTCTTTTTTATGCTTCTATCCCGATAGCTATCGGGACTGAGGTTCTGTGATACAAAGTTTTTATCGACAAATGCCTCGATTTTTAAAATGTAAAAAAGTCTCAACAAATATTGAGACTTTTTTGGGGATTTTTTTATTTTGAAACCTGAAGATTATCCAAGTACTTCTTTTACTTTTTTACCAATTTCAGCTGGTGAATCAACAACGTGAATTCCGTTTTCTCTCATGATTTGTTTTTTAGCAGCAGCTGTATCATCAGAACCACCTACAATAGCACCGGCGTGCCCCATTGTTCTACCTGCAGGAGCAGTTTCTCCGGCGATAAATCCAATAACTGGTTTACGGTTACCATCAGCTTTTACCCATCTTGCAGCATCCGCTTCTAACTGACCACCGATTTCACCAATCATGATGATTGCTTCTGTTTCAGGATCGTTCATTAATAATTCAACAGCTTCTTTAGTTGTAGTTCCAATAATTGGATCTCCACCAATTCCGATAGCAGTAGTAATTCCTAAACCTTGTTTTACAACCTGATCAGCAGCTTCGTAAGTTAAAGTTCCTGATTTAGAAACGATACCAACAGTTCCTTTTTTGAAAACGAAACCTGGCATAATACCAACTTTAGCTTCACCCGGAGTAATTACACCCGGACAGTTTGGACCAATTAATCTTGAATTTCTTTCTTTAACATAATTATTGGCTTTAATCATGTCTGCTACAGGAATTCCTTCTGTAATAGCAATAATTACTTTAATTCCGGCATCAGCAGCTTCCATAATTGCATCAGCAGCAAAAGCTGGCGGTACGAAAATGATAGAAGTATCTGCTCCGGCCTGATCAACAGCATCTTTTACTGTATTAAAAACCGGACGGTCTAAGTGGCTTGTTCCGCCTTTTCCCGGAGTAACACCTCCCACAACATTAGTACCGTACTCAATCATTTGAGAAGCGTGGAAAGTTCCTTCGCTTCCTGTAAATCCCTGAACAATTATTTTGGAATCTTTATTAACTAAAACACTCATGATATATATTTTATGTAGTTTTTAAATTTGTGTTGCAAAAATAAGGTTTTGTAATGTATTTTGCCTCTTTTATTGTCAAAAAAATATTAAGAAAATTGACTCATCTGATAACCTCTGTAAAGTTTATCATCTTTGATCTGCCAAATTACAGCAAAATGCGCCAAAAGCATTTCTTCGCGAGGATTCTCAATGGTTTTTACGTAATGAGAATAACGTACTGATACTAAATCATCTTCGGCCAGAATATGACTTATTCTGACTTTAGAGCGTACATATGCTTTGTTGAGTTCATTGGCCATTTCTATAATCGAATCGTAATTCATCCGGATAAAACCTTTACTGCTGTTCCAGTCAATAATAACATCGGGATGCAGATACGTTTTAAGCACTTCACTGTCGATTAAGGCATCTGACTTATAAAATTTCTGAACAAACTCTTTTGTAGACATATTACTTTAATTTACTTAGAATTTCAGGAATCTTTTTGATATGGGCTAATTGTTTTAACTTCTCTCTCGATTCTTCGATTGGGGTTCCAAAATAGGATTTTCCTCCTTCAACCGATTTGGTAACACCAGTCTGTCCCATAATAACAGCTTTTGCTCCTATGGTTATACCGCTGGTTGTCCCTACCTGTCCCCAAATGGTAACTTCGTCTTCAATAACCACACAACCTGCAATACCGGTTTGTGACGCAATTAAACATTTCTTTCCAATAATGGTATCATGACCAACATGCACCTGATTATCCAGCTTGGTACCTTCTTTAATTGTAGTATCGCCTGTAACTCCTTTGTCAATTGTACAAAGAGCTCCAATGCCTACATTATCTTCAATCACTACTCTTCCTCCTGAAATCAGCTGATCGAAACCTTCCGGACGTTTTTTATAATAAAAAGCATCAGCTCCCAAAATGGTTCCGGCATGAATGATTACATTGTCTCCAATGACAGTATGATCATAAATAGAAACATTAGAGTGAATAAGACAGTTCTTCCCTATTTTTACATGGTTACCAATAAAAGTGTTGGGCTGTATAACCGTACCTTCTCCAATTTCTGCTGTGGCCGAAATCGCTGTATTAGCAAACTGGAATGGCTTAAAATGTCGGGTTAAAACATTGAAATCCCTAAATGGATCGTCTGAAATTAAAAGAGCTTTACCTTCCGGACAGTCTACTTTTTTATTAATTAAAACAATGGTAGCAGCCGATTGTAAAGCTTTGTCATAATATTTGGGATGGTCAACAAATACAATATCTCCCGGTTCAACCACATGAATTTCGTTCATGCCTAAAACGGGAAAGTCTTTATCACCAGTAAATTCGCAGTTAAGCAAATTTGCAATTTCTTCTAAAGAGTGAACTTTTGAAAATTTCATATTCTGTAATTAGAAAATTTGTCAATTAGAAAATGTGTCAATTAGAAAATGAGTCAGCTAGAAAATGAATATACAAAATATGCCTATTCAACATTTATCTAATTGACTCATTGACAAATTATCTTAATTAATAATCTACTCTTTTACACGCTCCATGTAAGAACCTGAAGCGGTATCGATTTTAATTTTATCGCCTTCATTAATAAACAAAGGAACGTTTATGTTAGCACCTGTTTCTACCGTAGCATTTTTAGTAGCATTGGTAGCTGTATTTCCTTTTACTCCCGGCTCAGCGTAAGTAACTTCAAGAATTACTGATGCCGGCATATCTACAGATAATGGTAAATCTGTTTCTGTATTGATCTGAACCATTACGTTTGTTCCTTCTTTTAACAAATCCGGAGCATCCAAAATGTTTTTGTTTAATGAAATCTGCTCAAATGTTTCAGCATTCATAAAGTGAAATTCATCACCTTCCGGATATAAATACTGGAATGTATGCGTTTCAACACGAATAACGTCAATTTTATGACCTGCTGAAAAAGTATTGTCCAATACTTTTCCTGAAGTTAAACTTTTTAATTTCGTTCTTACGAAAGCAGGCCCTTTACCTGGCTTAACGTGAAGAAATTCGATAATTTTATAAATGTCGTGATTAAATTTAATACACAATCCGTTTCTAATATCTGATGTAGATGCCATTGTAATTTGTTTTTATTTTATTTCTTGTTTAATCGCTTAATCGTTTAACTGTTTTTTTTCGATTAAACGATTAAACAAATAAACTATCAAACTTTTATTTTAATAGTTTCCTGAATATCCTTTCATAATTCCTCGTGATGAATTTCGAATAAAGTCCAAAATCTCATCTCTTTCGGGAGTTGCCTCCATTTCAGCTTCAATAATACTTAAAGCCTGAGTGGTATTATAATTCTTTTGGTATAAAATTCTGTAAATTTCCTGAATTTCTCTAATTTTTTCAGTACTAAATCCTCTTCTTCTTAAACCAACTGAATTGATCCCTACATACGACAATGGTTCTTTTGCCGCTTTGGTATAAGGAGGCACATCTTTTCTAACCAAAGATCCTCCGGAAATCATAGCATGATCTCCAATATGAATAAACTGGTGAATCGCTGCCAAACCTCCAATTACAGCGTGGTTTCCAACCACAACGTGACCAGCAAGCGCAACTCCGTTTACAATAATAGCGTTATTCCCAATCTCACAATCGTGTGCAATGTGAGCATAAGCCATTACCAAACAGTTATTCCCAAGAATAGTCTGTCCGGAAGCTATTGTTCCTCTGTTAATCGTAACACATTCTCTGATTGTACAGTTATCTCCAATGATTGCCAAAGATTCTTCTCCGCCAAACTTTAAATCCTGTGGTACAGCAGAAATTACTGCCCCTGGAAAAATATTACAATTTTTACCAATTCGGGCACCTTCCATAATGGTTACATTTGAACCAATCCAAGTACCATCACCAATAACAACATTATTGTGAATTGTTGTAAAAGGTTCAATTACAACGTTTTTAGCGATTTTAGCGCCAGGATGAACATATGCTAATGGTTGATTCATCTATGTTTTCTATTTTAAAATTAAAATAATCTAATTTGAAGGCAGCAAACCTAAACAATAAATTTGATTAATTTATTATTGTTTTCTGGCAATTTGCGCCATTAATTCCGCCTCGGTCACTAATTTTCCATTTGCGTATGCATTTGCCTGCATATGGCAGATTCCTCTTCTGATAGGAGAAATCAATTCACACTTGAAAATTAAAGTATCTCCGGGCAGTACTTTATGTTTGAACTTAACATTATCGATTTTCATGAAATACGTTAAGTAATTTTCAGGATCCGGTACTGTACTCAAAACTAAAATACCTCCTGTCTGTGCCATTGCTTCTACAATTAACACTCCCGGCATTACCGGAGCTTCGGGGAAATGTCCTACGAAGAAATTTTCATTCATCGTTACATTCTTTAAACCAACCACATGACGATCAGACATTTCAATAATTCTGTCAATCAATAAAAATGGCGGTCTGTGAGGCAGCATTGACATGATTTTATGAATATCCATCAATGGTTCCTGATTTAAATCATAAACCGGAACATGGTTTCTCTGCTCTATCTTAATAATTTTGGCCAGTTTTTTGGCAAACTGTGTATTTACATAATGCCCTGGTTTATTAGCAATAATTTTTCCCTGGATACGAACTCCGATAAGGGATAAATCACCAATAACATCAAGCAGTTTGTGTCTTGCTGCTTCGTTTGGATAGTGTAAAGTAAGGTTGTCTAAAACACCGTTTGGTTTAACAGAAATCTGATCTTTACCAAAAGCTTTCTTTAAATTCTCCATAGTAGACTCCGAAATTTCTTTGTCTACATACACAATAGCATTATTTAAATCTCCTCCTTTAATTAATCCGTTTTCTAACAATGATTCTAATTCATGTAAAAAACTAAACGTTCTGGAGTTTGCAATTTCATCTTTAAAATCGGCAATACTCTTAAGTGTAGCATTTTGTGTACCTAATACTTTTGTACCAAAATCTACCATTGTAGTTACCTGATAATCGTCGCTTGGCATTACAAGAATTTCGCTTCCGGTTGCTTCATCTGTAAATGAAATAACTTCTTTTACTACATAAACATTGCGGTTAGCATCCTGTTCTTCAATTCCGGCTTTTTCAATAGCTTCAACAAAATATTTTGATGAACCATCCATAATAGGAAGTTCAGAGGCATTCAGTTCAATAATGATGTTATCCAAATCGCAGCCTACAACTGCCGCTAACACGTGCTCAGGAGTTTGTATCTTAACACCTAATTTTTCTAAATTAGTTCCTCTTTGCGTATTAACAACATAATTAGCATCAGCTTCAATAACTGGCTGGCCTTGCAAATCTACTCTTACAAAAGTGAAACCATTGTTAATTGGAGCCGGTTTAAAAGTCATTGTAACCTCTTTTCCGGTATGTAATCCAACTCCTGTTAGTGAAATTTCATTTTTGATGGTCTTCTGTTTAACCATTATTTCCATTTTTTGGGTTTATTATTTGTTTCTTTAATTCTTCAACTTCGGCAACAATCTTAGGAAAGTTTTTAAAATGAACATAGGATTTATTAAAATCACTGTATCCAAGTGATGGCGAACCCTGTAAAACTTCGTCATCTTTAATATTTCTTGCAACTCCGGACTGTGCCTGAAGTCTTACATTGTTTCCTATAGTTAAGTGGCCTGCAATACCAACCTGCCCTCCAATCATACAGTTTTCACCAATTTTTGTTGAACCCGCTACCCCGCTTTGTGCGGCAATGACCGTATTTTTTCCAATTTCAACATTATGGGCAATCATGATCTGATTGTCTAATTTAACTCCCTTTCTGATAATCGTAGAACCAAGAGTTGCTCTGTCTATTGTAGTATTGGCTCCAATATCTACATTATCTTCAATAATTACATTACCAATCTGCGGTACTTTACTGTAACTTCCTTCTTCATTTGGTGCAAAACCAAAGCCGTCTGCCCCAATAATAACTCCCGAGTGAACCGTGCAATTATTACCTATAACAGTTTCAGAATAAATTTTGGCACCGGCAAAAATATAAGTATTATCCCCAATAACCACATTGTCGCCAATGAAACTATTCGGGTAAATTTTAACATTATCCCCCAAAACCACGTTCTGTCCAATATAACTAAAACTGCCTAAATACAGATTTTCGCCATATTTCGTCCCTTCAGACATAAAGGACTGAGGTTCGATTCCGGTTTTGTTTAATTTAACCTGATTGTAAAAATGTAATAGTTTAGAAAAAGCGGCGTAAGCATCTTCCACCTTAATTAAAGTAGTGGTAATGTCCTGCTCAGGTATGAAGCTGTCGTTAACAATGGTAACGGTCGCTTTTGTGGTATATATATAATTGATATACTTTGGATTAGCTAAAAAAGTAAGAGATCCTTCCTCACCTTCTTCTATCTTAGAAAGCCTAGAAACTTCTGCGTTGGGATTACCAACAACTTCTCCTTCTAAAATTCCTGCTATTTGTTCTGCTGTAAATTTCATCGCGACAAAAATATAAAAAATAGAATTTAAATGTTAATTTTAGATAAGTTGTTTTGGAAAACAGATATAATATTTTGTCACCAGTTTAGATAACGATTTCAAATTCAACTGATCAGATGCTTCTACAACATCCTCAATTGTTTTATCTTTTTTCAAAATTCGTATCGGTTCAGCGGCTTTATTATAGGCCTGATTCTTAATTTTCCCTCTAAAAATAAAATAACCGGCGTCTAATGCTGAAATATTATGTGCCTCTGCAAACTCTTCTTTTAAAGACTGGGATTCTTCCATAGGAATTTTATCGGCGCTTAATTTTATCTTAAGCAAATCCCTGTTGATAATCATTTTGCTCAAAGTAGACAATATAAAATCACTGTGTCGCTGCCAGGCTTTTAGGGCACTGATAATATCAAAATCATCCAGCTGAGAGAATAAATCCAGTTTTTCTGTATCAAAGTTCTCAAGTGTAATTTTATTCTGCATGAAATAGTTCAGTGGTTCACTGCAGGGCAGTTTAACTCCTTTTAAAGTCAGTTCTTTAGCCCTTTTCAATACTTTCATCAAAATTAATTCGGCTACCAGGCTGGTTTTGTGCAAATAAGCCTGCCAGTACATTAATCTTCTCGAAAGCAGAAACTTTTCTACAGAGTAAATCCCTTTTTCTTCAATCACCAAAACATCATCCACTACATTCATCATCTGAATCAAACGTTCAGAATTTACATTTCCTTCAGCAACTCCGGTATAAAAACTGTCTCTCTTCAAATAATCCATCCTATCCATATCCAGCTGGCTTGAAATAAGCTGCAGCATGAACTTTCTGTGATATTCACCTTTAAAAACCTGAATAGCAAGGCTTAATTTTCCATCAAACTCATCGTTCAGTCTGTTCATAAACAATAACGAAATAGCTTCATGATTGACATCTTCAACTATACTTCTTTCCATGGCATGAGAAAAAGGCCCATGCCCTATATCATGCAGTAAAATAGCAATCAGTAAAGCACATTCTTCCTCACTTGAAATGGCAACTCCTTTAAAACGAAGAGTTTCAACCGCTTTCTGCATCAAATGCATACAGCCCAGTGCATGATGAAAACGTGTATGATTTGCCCCCGGATATACAACATACGACAAACCCATTTGCGAAATACGACGCAGACGCTGAAAATAAGGATGCTGGATTAAATCGTAGATTAGCTCATTCGGTATTGTGATAAACCCGTAAATAGGGTCATTAAATATTTTTAACTTATTAATTTGAGTCACTAGCTGGTTATTTTTTTGGTCAACAAATATAAGTAAATAAGTATAAATTCATTTTAGTTTTTAACTTAAAAAGTTGATATTTACTATAAGTAATTTCTTAAATAGTAAAAAGCAGTTAAAATTCATTAAAAATAAATTTCAATTCTGACTTTCTAATTTTATACTATTTTTAATACTTTTTAAGTTCTATACTTTTAAATTGCATTAAAATTAAAATTGTTTATGGATAAGATTAAAATACTTTGGGTCGATGACGAAATCGACTTGTTAAAGCCACATATATTATTTCTCGAAAAAAAGAATTATGCTGTAACAACCTGCAACAATGGCCTTGACGCTATTGCTTTATTTGAAGAAGAAAATTTTGACATCGTTTTTCTGGATGAAAACATGCCGGGAATGAGCGGACTGGAAACTCTTTCTGAAATGAAAGAAAAAAAATCAGCTATTCCGATGATTATGATTACCAAAAGTGAAGAAGAATACATAATGGAAGAAGCCATTGGTTCTAAAATCGCTGATTACCTTATTAAGCCTGTTAATCCAAACCAGATCCTGCTGAGTTTAAAGAAAAACCTGGACGATTCCAGATTAATTACGGAAAAAACAACATTAGATTACCAAAAGGAGTTTCGTAAAATTTCGATGGAACTGGCTATGGTTAATTCTTATGAAGACTGGGTTGAATTGTACAAAAAACTGCTTTTCTGGGAGTTAAAACTGGAAGACATTAACGATCAGGCCATGATTGAGATCCTGGAATCTCAAAAAGTGGAAGCCAATTCCCAGTTTGGAAAATATATTGAACGAAATTATGAAGACTGGTTTGCTCCCAAAGCTGACAAGCCTATTCAGTCTCATAATCTATTTAAAGAGCTGGTTGTTCCTGAACTTAAAAAGAAAGACAAACCTATATTATTTGTCGTAATTGACAACCTGCGTTATGATCAGTGGAAATCTTTTGAAACTGTGATTTCAAATTACTATAAACTAGAAAAAGAAGTTCCTTATTTTTCAATACTTCCAACCGCTACGCAATATGCCCGAAATGCTATTTTCTCAGGTTTAATGCCTTTGGACATGGAAAAACAATTCCCGCAGTACTGGAAAAATGATGTCGAAGACGGAGGAAAAAACCTTTATGAAGCCGAATTCCTTTCGGCACAAATAAAACGTCTTGGACTAAATATTAAGGAAGATTATTTTAAAATTACCAATTATGCCGGCGGTAAAAAACTGGCTGAAAACTTCAAAGCTTTAAAAGGCAATGATTTAGTAACTGTAGTTTACAACTTTGTAGACATGCTTTCACATGCCAAAACTGAAATGGAAGTGGTTAAAGAACTTGCTTCAGACGACAAAGCGTATCGTTCACTGACATTAAGCTGGTTTAAAAACTCACCTTTGTTAGAATTAATCCAGCAGGCACAACTTTTAGGCTTCAAACTAATCCTGACAACTGACCACGGAACGATTAATGTAAAAAATCCGTCGAAAGTTGTGGGAGATAAAAATACAAGTCTAAATTTGCGTTACAAAACCGGCCGTAGTTTAACCTATGAACAAAAAGACGTGTATGTAGTCAAAGAACCTAAAACAATTGGACTTCCGGCTATCAACATGAGCAGTTCTTTTATTTTTGCCAAAAATGATTTTTTTCTGGCGTATGTTAACAACTACAACCATTATGTAAGTTATTATAAAAACACGTACCAGCATGGCGGAATTTCGTTAGAAGAAATGATTATTCCGTTTTTGGTATTTAATCCGAAATAAAATTTTCAGTCTCAGTCTCAGTTTACAGTTCTAAACTGAGACTAAGACTAAATAAATTAAACAATAAAAATGAACATCGTTTTTTCATTAGATCAAATTCAGGAAACTGCTCAGCAGATTTTAGATTCAAACCCTAAAAAAATCATTCTTTTCAACGGAGAAATGGGCGTTGGAAAAACCACTTTAATTAAGCAGTTATGCAAAAGTTTAGGAGTTCAGGATGCTACGAGCAGTCCTACTTTTTCCTTAGTAAATGAATACCATACTTCTGATAATCAAACCGTTTATCATTTTGATTTCTATCGTTTAAACAAAGAAACCGAAGCACTCGATATGGGAGTTGATGATTATCTCTATTCCGGAAGCTGGTGTTTTATTGAATGGTCTGAAAAAATTGCCAGTTTACTTCCTGAAGAGTATTCAACCATTACTATTACTCTGCTGGCTGACGGAAAAAGGGAGTTGGAATTAGTTTAATTCTGACAACAATCCTTTATGAAAAAGATTTTATCATTATCTGTGCTTTTCCTTTTAATTATAAGCTGTAATACATCAGAGTTTAAAACAATAAAATTTGGTTCAACTCTGACCGAAAATCAAAATTATTCGCAGAACACAAGGTTTTGTCATTTAGTACAAGAAGTTTTGCAATATAATAATAAAGCACTTCCGGAATTAATCAACTTTGACTGCGGCGGCGCTTCCGGATGTTATGATTTAGGCTCTGTTCTGGCTCAATTAGTTAATAAAACCGGAGAAGACCGCTTTATAATTATGACTAAATCTTTAGACCCTAAGGACAAACAATCTCTTTATTCACTTATCGAAGCTGGTTTAGAATATGGATATCAGCTGAACAATTTACTTCCGAATAAAAATGTCCAACAGCAGTTCCCTAAACTTCATAAAGAACTAACGCAATAACATAAATGGAGATGGAGAACAAACACAATTGCCCTGATACTGATGAATTAATCCGGGACATTAACAGCAGCATTGAAAAATACGGACTTCAGGTTATTATCATCGAAGCAACTGATTATCTGCCTTCATTTGCTTATAGCATTGGACTTTGGCAAAAATACAATCATCCTGAAATTATTTGTTTTGGATTATCAAATTCTCTTTTGCATACCCTCATAAATGATGTCGCAGAAATAATAAAACAAAATGAAATAATTGCAGACGCAAAAAATTATTCAAATATTTTTGAAAACAGCAGGGCTCAATTTTTAAAAGTTCATCGGGATAATATTCCGGACTATTTTGGAACTGCTATTAATTTTTATGAAGAAAAAGATTTTCCTGCCCTTCAGTTAATCTGGACAGACAGAAATGATAAATTTCCGTGGGAAGAAAATTTTGAAGAAGAGTTTCGTTATAAACAACCTCTTTTGGACAGAAACACAGACTTCAAATTTAATGAACCCAAAAACCTTACCTCCTTTACTACTAAACAATGGTTAACTAATGAAAAACCTATAGTAAGAGTAATTCATGACGAAGAAGGTGACTGGATGTTTTTTACAGATGATGAAACATCAACAGAAAATATTATTATAGTTGCCTTAGAACAATTAATTTTAAAGGACAAAACCTTAAACGAATTATTTGATCTTGACTATGGAGAAGAAGCTGAAAGAGAATTTGCCGGCGCTAAATGGATCAGAAATAAAATAGAACATGATAAGGAATAATTTTCCCGTTTTACAGACATCATTGAATAAAAAAAAGCGTTTTAAAACAGACCAAAAATATCTTAAGCAAAGACATTAGTATTAGCAGAATTTTTACACTAATTTTAAAACTTTTTACGTAATTTGTACTCTTAATTTTTTGCACAATCCATGTCAATTACCTTAACTCCATTTACCAAACAACAATTGCTTCCACAGGAAGAAAAACTTGAGGTTGGTCGTTTTAAAAGAGAACTTTTCATTGGAATTCCTAAAGAAACAAGCTATCAGGAACGTCGTATCTGTCTGACTCCCGATGCAGTAAACTCCCTGACCTATGAAGGCCACAGGGTGATGATAGAATCCGGTGCGGGAGAAAGTTCGAGTTACACGGATAAAGAATATGCAGATGCAGGTGCCGAAATTACAAAAGACACCAAAAGAGTTTTCAGTTGTCCACTTTTATTAAAAGTCGAACCGCCTACTCTGGCTGAAATTGAAATGATAAATCCCGAAACCACTATTATTTCGGCCATTCAGTTAAAAACTAAAAAGAAAGCTTACTTTGAAGCTTTAGCGCAAAAAAAGATTACGGCCTTAGCTTTTGAATATATCAAAGATGAAGACGGCTCTTACCCAGCTGTAAAATCGTTAAGCGAAATTGCCGGAACAGCTTCTATCCTTATCGCGGCTGAACTAATGATTACAGACGAATTTGGAAAAGGACTTTTATTTGGAAATATTACCGGCGTACCGCCTACTGAAGTTGTCATTCTGGGAGCCGGAACTGTAGGTGAATTTGCAGCAAAAACAGCTATTGGTCTTGGTGCTAACGTTAAAGTATTTGATAATTCAATTACCAAATTACGCCGTTTACAAAACAATCTGAGCCAGCGAATTTTTACTTCTACTATTCAGCAAAAAGCACTTTTAAAAGCTTTACGCCGCTGCGATGTCGCAATTGGTGCCATGCGAGGAAAAGAGCGCTGCCCTATTGTTGTAACCGAAACTATGGTAGAACACATGAAAAAAGGAGCTGTTATAGTAGATGTCAGCATCGATACCGGAGGATGTTTTGAAACTTCGGAAGTGACCACACACGAAAAGCCTACTTTTATAAAAAGCAACGTATTACACTACTGTGTGCCTAATATTCCTTCGCGCTATTCCAAAACAGCCTCATTATCAATTAGTAATATCCTAACACCTTACCTGCATCAGATAGCCGAAGATGGTGGTTTAGAAAGTGCTATCCGCTGCAATAAAGGTCTGAAAAACGGAATCTATCTGTATCACGGAATCTTAACAAACAAAGCTATTGGCGACTGGTTTGACCTTCCGGACAACGATATTAATTTACTTGTATTTTAAAGGAACTTTAATGTACCTTTGCAAAAATTTTATTTCATGAAGTTCGCACATCGTTTTGCCTATTATTTGATTGGTTTAGTAATGGGATGCTTTTTCGTAGCCCTTGTATTTAGCGGTAAAGATACCCGTTGCAACTATTTTCCAAATGCCAGGGTTTTAAACAATTTAAAAACAAAACCTTCTTTTGAATATTCAGAACAGGCAAATAAAGCCCTAAACGAAAAATGGATCACAAAAGAAGATATAAAAAACACACTAACTTATGGTGATGTAGATTTCGATCAGAGTAATGTTCCTTACAAAAAAGGGAAATTATATGTAATTGAAGGAAAAACAGTTAAAAATCAGGAAATCATTTTAAAAATAGTGAATTACGAGAATAAAGCTGTTTTAGAAGAAATCATAAAAAAATAATGTCTATTAAATCTTTTGCCTCCCGCTCCCGATAACTATCGGGATTGCAGATTCAGAAGATTTTTTACATTAATAATGTTTTCAACAAAGCAGCAAAGATGCAAAATTTTTATCCCTTGCATTTTTGCTACTCTTAAAGTTTGTCACTTAAAAGATTACCATTCAATTTCCTTAAGTCCTTTTGATTTTAGAAAAGTATTGGTCTGGCTGAAATGTTTATTTCCAAACCAAAAACCTCTGTTAGCACTTAAAGGAGACGGATGTCCTGATTTTAGAATATGATGTTTAGACGAGTCAATTAATGCGGCTTTCTTTTGGGCAAAACCACCCCAAAGTAAAAAAACAACATTTTCTTTTTCTGCTGAAATCTGTTTAATTACAGCATCTGTGAATTTTTCCCAGCCTTTTCCCTGATGGCTTCCTGCTTCGGACTGTCTAACGGTTAAAGTGGCATTTAAAAGAAATACCCCCTGATCTGCCCAGCGTTCCAGATTACCTGTCTGCGGTACAGGTTTGTTTAAATCAGTTTCAATTTCTTTAAAGATGTTATACAAAGAAGGTGGAAACGGAATTCCGTCGTTTACAGAAAAACATAAACCATTTGCCTGATTAGGCCCGTGATACGGATCCTGTCCAATTATAACCACTTTTACCTGGTCAAAATGACAATGATCAAAAGCTGAAAATATCTGGCTGCCTTTAGGATAACAAACCTTAGAAGTATATTCTGATTTTACAAAATCGATTAACTCGTTGAAATAGGATTTTTCAAATTCCTCATTCAGAACCGGCTTCCAGGAAGAATGCATTTTAACGTCCATAATTACTTTTTTTTGCGAATTTCAGGATTTTTAAAGTCAAATCCTACTTTTAAAAACAATAAAAATTAGACTTAAACTTTACAGCGTTCAATTGTACTATTTTCGTATTTTTGCCTGTACTTTCTTAAAGAAATTAAATGATTAGTATTACCGAAAAAACATTACAAGACTTACAATTCCCAACTGTTCTCGAAACCATTTCAGATGGCTGCAACACCGACATTGGAAAAGAAAAAGCTTTACAAATAAAACCATTCAGAGATAAAGAAGAACTGATGTCTGCCTTACTGCAGACTTCAGAATATGTCTCGTCGTTCCAGAATAACAACGCAATTCCGAATCACGGATTTGACGCTATAACTCATGAAATCAAGTTTCTGGCCATCGAAGACAGTTTTCTTGAAGTAGGAAGTTTTAGAAAAATCGCAACACTTTCTTCTACAACAAATGTCCTGCTGACTTTCCTTAAAAAGTTTGACGACTATTACCCAAAATTAAACGCCAGAGCATCAAGAGTTGAATACACTAAAGAGATTGTTACTCTGGTAGATGCCATTGTAGACAAATACGGAGAAATCAAAGACAATGCTTCTCCTGCTTTATCTGCCATCCGCCAGAATATGAACCTGGTACGAGGTAAAGTAAACCAAAGTTTTGGTGTAGCTCTTACCCAGTATAACAGCTTAGGTTATCTTGATGATATAAAAGAAAGCTTTGTACAGAATCGTCGTGTACTGGCTGTACTTGCTATGTACCGACGAAAAGTAAAAGGCTCTATTTTAGGAAGTTCCAAAACAGGAAGCATTGCTTACATCGAACCTGAAGCAACTTTAAAATATTCAAGGGAACTGGCCAATCTCGAATACGAGGAAAAAGAAGAAATTACCCGAATTCTAAAACAACTGTCCAATTCGATCCGTCCTTTCCTGCCTTTACTAATTGAATATCAGGATTTTTTAAGTGATATTGATGTCGTAGCCGGAAAAGCAAAATATGCCAATCGCATTAATGGTATTTTACCAGCCATTACAGAGGAACGCAGATTATTTTTCAGAGAAGCTTATCATCCTATTTTGTATTTGAACAATAAACAAAAAAAGGAAGTTACGCATCCGCAGACCATTGAATTAAAACAGGAAAATCGAATTATCGTAATTTCCGGACCTAATGCCGGAGGAAAAACCATATCCTTAAAAACGGTTGGTTTATTACAATTAATGCTGCAATCCGGAATATTAATCCCGGTTCACGAACGTAGTGAAACTTTTCTTTTTGACAGAATCCTTACAGATATTGGTGACAATCAGTCGATTGAAAACCATCTTAGTACCTATAGTTACCGATTAAAAAACATGAATTATTTCTTAAAAAAATGCAATAAGAAAACTATGTTTTTAATTGACGAATTTGGTACCGGTTCTGATCCTGAACTGGGAGGGGCATTGGCTGAAATATTTCTTGAAGAATTCTACCACCGTGAAGCATTTGGAATTATCACTACGCATTATGCCAATCTGAAAATCCTGGCTAACGAATTACCATACGCCACCAATGCCAATATGATGTTTGACGAAAAATCGCTCGAACCTATGTATAAACTGGCTTTGGGTCAGGCAGGAAGTTCTTTTACTTTTGAAGTTGCTCAAAAAAATGGTATTCCGTTTGGATTGATCAATCGAGCCAAAAAGAAAATCGAAGTGGGTAAAGTTCGTTTTGACAAAACCATTGCCAATCTTCAGAAAGAAAGATCAAAACTTGAAAAAACTTCCCTAAATTTAAAGGAAGAAGAAACACGTGCCCGTGAAGAAAGTAAAAAAATGGAAAATATCAATTCCAGAATCCAGCAAAAACTGGAAAGCTATCAGGAATTGTACGACAGCAATCAAAAGATTATATATATAGGTCAGAAAATTGATGACATCGCTGAGAAATATTTCAATAACAAAAATAAAAAGGAACTTATTGGCGAATTTTTAAAAATCGTTGAAATTGAAAATTCAAAACGTAAAAAGGCAACTCCTAAAGAAGTTAAAGCTAAAGCCGAAAAACAAAAAGAAGTTTTAGCTGAAGTAAAAGTAAAAGTTGAAGAAATACGTCAGGAGAAAAAAGAGAAAAAACTTAAACCTGTAGTTGAAAAGCCCAAACCGATTTTAAAAGTTGGCGACAGAGTCAGAATGCTTGACGGAAGATCAGTTGGAAGTATCGATGCTATCGAAAAAAACAAAGCTACAGTAAACTATGGAATCTTTACTTCAAAAGTAAATCTAGAAGAACTGGAACTCGTTGAAGCTGTAAAAAAATAAGTTTTAGCATTAAAAAAGTCCAAAAATTCATTCAAAATCAAAATAAAGAGTTTTAAGAGTTAATTAAAAAAAATACAGCTCTAAATATATTTAAAAAATAAAAATTACTTAGAATCAATATATGAAAGTCGTTTTTAATTTACAAAAACTATAGGATTCAATATTAAAATAAATTATACCTATACAATATTTAAACACAATTCTATATCATTTTGAAGTACAACATTGTCAAAATCTCGAAATTTGACAATGTTTCATCTTAAATCACTAATAATGCAGGATTTACCAAAGCAAAAAAAAATAATTCTCTTTGACGGTGTTTGCAATTTATGCGACAACACCGTACAGTTTATCATAAAAAACGATAAAAAAGATATATTTCGGTTTACTCCGCTGCAATCGGATTTAGGAAAAGAAATTTGTGCCTATATTGGAATTGACCAAACTAAAATCGACAGCATTATTCTATACCACCCAGGTACAGCGTATTATTACAAATCATCTGCCGCGATAGAGATTGCAAACGATCTTGGTGGAATTTACAGTTTTCTTTCTGTTTTTAAAATTCTACCGGAAAAGTTTCGAAATTACCTATACGACTACGTTGCTAAAAACCGATATAAATGGTATGGCAAAAAAGAAAGCTGCATGATGCCGACACCGGAATTAAAAGCTAAGTTTCTTTAAAAATTCTGAATTTCAATTTAGCACAACAGCGTCATTCCGGACTATAAGAAATTCCAGAACCAGGAAAAACAACAATAAAATAAAAAATCCCAAACTCCGATAATTTTGGAATTTGGGATTTTTTTATTGAAAATTAAGATTTTTATTATCGGATCAATTTTCTGTATTTAATACGTTTTGGCGTTAAGTCTCCACCCAGACGTTTCTTTTTATTTTCTTCGTATTCGGTAAAACTTCCTTCAAAGAAATACACTTCAGAATCTCCTTCGAAAGCTAAGATGTGTGTACAGATTCTATCTAAAAACCATCTGTCGTGAGAAATAATTACAGCACAGCCAGCGAAATTTTCCAAACCTTCTTCCAATGCACGAAGTGTATTAACATCAAGGTCATTCGTAGGCTCATCCAGTAAAAGTACATTTCCTTCTTCTTTCAAAGTCATTGCCAAGTGCAAACGGTTACGCTCACCTCCTGATAACATAGATACTTTTTTGTTCTGCTCTCCACCACCAAAATTGAAACGTGATAAATAAGCTCTTGAGTTTACCTGCTTTCCTCCCATCATAATCAATTCCTGACCATCCGCAAAGTTTTCCCAAATCGATTTGTTCGGATCAATATTAGCATGAGACTGGTCTACGTAGGCAATTTTTACTGTTTCACCTACTGTAAATTCACCGCTGTCAGTAGCCTGCTCACCCATAATCATTTTGAAAATAGTAGATTTACCAGCACCGTTTGGCCCGATAATTCCAACAATACCAGCTTGTGGCAAAGTAAAATTCAAATTATCGTATAATAATTTATCACCAAAAGCTTTGGCAACATTTTTGGCTTCAATAACATTTGTTCCTAAACGAGGACCATTTGGAATATAGATTTCTAATTTCTCATCCAATTGTTTTTGGTCTTCATTTAATAATTTGTCGTAGTTCTGCAAACGAGCTTTTTGTTTTGTCTGACGGCCTTTTGCTCCCTGACGAACCCATTCCAGCTCACGCTCTAAAGTTTTTCTACGCTTAGAAGCTACTTTTTCTTCCTGCGCTAAACGATTCGATTTTTGATCCAGCCACGAAGAATAGTTTCCTTTCCACGGAATACCTTCTCCTCTGTCCAGCTCTAAAATCCATCCTGCAACGTTATCTAAGAAATAACGGTCGTGTGTTACTGCAATTACAGTTCCGGAATATTGTGCCAAATGCTGCTCTAACCATAGAACTGACTCAGCATCAAGGTGGTTGGTAGGCTCATCCAGAAGTAATACATCCGGCTGTTGTAATAACAAACGGCATAAAGCCACACGACGACGCTCACCACCAGAAAGGTTTTTAATTGGTGTATCACCATCCGGAGTACGTAATGCATCCATGGCAATTTCCAGTTTGGTATCGATTTCCCAGGCTCCAAGAGCATCAATTTTATCTTGCAAAGCTGCCTGACGATCCATCAATTTATCCATCTTGTCCTGATCCTCGTAATATTCCGGAAGACCAAACAAATCATTTATCTGATTATACTCTTCTAAAACAGCCATAGTTTCAGCAGCACCTTCACGAACAATTTCGATAACCGTTTTAGAATCGTCCAGAATTGGCTCCTGCTCTAAATACCCAACAGTATAACCCGGCTGGAAAACCACGTCACCCTGGTAATTTTTATCAACTCCCGCAATAATTTTTAACAAAGAGGACTTTCCGGAACCGTTAAGTCCCAAAATACCAATCTTAGCTCCGTAAAAGAAACTCAAATAAATATTTTTAAGTACCGGTTTGTCTGCTCCCTGATAGGTTTTACTCAATTTTTGCATTGAGAAAATAACTTTCTTATCGTCTGACATTCTATTTATTTTTAATTTTAATTGTTTTTACTAACTTTTTTTTTGTTCAATCGCTTCTAAAAAGATTAAACTCTTCCTTTTAACGCATTAAAAACCCAGGCATTTGCAAAAAAGCCCACACCTGCAGCCGCAAATCCCCAGCCCGATACATCTCTGTATCTAAAAGCACCAAGACCAATAAGCAGCAATCCCATAAGTACCATTATAAAAGTAGCCCATCCTAAAACGGTATTTTTATTCATTCCCATAATTGTGTAATTATTTTTTAATGTGATTTATTTTCAGAAAGGCAAATATCGTGAATTTTAACGGCTTAATTAAATATTTTATAAAGCATTTCTTTTAGAAGATCTGATTGTGGTAAAGCATTAGCTCCCACTCCTTTACTTTTAACATCAATATCACGTAAGGCTCCGACAATCTGACTTACTTTTCGCATTGGGTAATTCTTTAAAGCCAAATCATATTCTTTCAAAAAATAAGGGTTAACCCCAATTGCCGATGCGACATTTTTCGGGTTTTTATCCTTAAGTCCATGGTATTTCAAAAGCTGCACAAAAAATCCAAAAACCAGTCCGGTAGTCATAACCAGTGGGTATTCTTTAGGATTATGTGCAAAATTCTCGGCAATCTTATAAGCCTTTAGCTGATTTCGTTCACCAATTGCTTTTCTGAGTTCAAAAACATTATAGTCTTTACTAAAACCAATATTCTCTTCAATATGCTGCGGACTTATCATAGTTCCCTGCGGCAGGATAATCTGAAGTTTTTCCAGTTCGTTGTTAATTTTACTTAAATCTGTTCCTAAAAACTCAACCAGCATGGCGTTTGCTTTTGGGTCAATCGTATACTTTTTACCAGCCAGAACGCGTTTAATCCAATCACCAACCTGGTTTTCGTACAGCTTTTTACTTTCATAAACCACTCCTTTTTGCGCCAGAAGTTTGGTTACTTTTTTACGTTTATCAAGTGTTTTGTATTTATAACAAAAAACCAAAACCGTGGTCTGCATCGGATTGTCTACATAGGACTCAATCTTATCTATTGTCCTTGATAAATCCTGAGCTTCTTTCACAATAACAACCTGACGTTCAGCCATCATAGGATAGCGCTTGGCCGTTGAAACAATTTCGTCTACTGAAACATCTCTTCCATAAAGTACCGTCTGATTAAATCCTTTTTCTTCTTCTGCCAGTACATTTTGTTCTATATATTCAGACAGCTTATCTATATAATAAGGTTCTTCTCCCATTAAAAAATAAATAGGTTTAATATTCCCTGCCTTAATATCGTTAACAATCTTAATTACTTCGTCCATTCAATTTAATTTTCAGTATTCTGTATCCGTTTTCAGTTTAGCCGACACAAATAATATAAGTAATTTTCAAAATTGACTAATTTTCAAATTATATTTGCTTTATGTTAAAACTAAATTTCCCAACCTATACTTTCCGATTCAAAAATAGCGAAAATAAAGTGTCTATTTTTGATGAAATCAGGAAAAAATTTATCATTCTTACGCCAGAAGAATGGGTGCGCCAGCACGTGGTGCATTATTTAATTCATGAAAAAAAATATCCCAAATCACTAATAAACGTTGAGAAAGTTTTAAATGTCAACGGATTACGAAAACGATACGATGTTGTAGTTTTCAATTCAGATGGTTCTATACACATCCTGGTCGAATGCAAAGCACCCGAAGTTAAAATCTCTCAGGCTACTTTTGATCAGATTGCCCGCTACAATCTTACCATGCAGGCACGGTTTTTGAATGTCACAAACGGATTGAATCATTATTACTGTCAAATGGACTTTGAGAATGAAAAATACCAATTTTTACCCGGTCTTCCGGATTATAACCTTATTAAATAAATTTACTTTTGAATAAAATAGCAGTTGTCATTTTAAATTGGAACGGAGTTAAATTGCTGGAGCAGTTTCTGCCGTCTGTTATACAATATTCAGAAGGAGCTGCTGTCTATGTAGCAGATAATGCCTCTACTGATGATTCTGTTAAGTATGTAAAACAAAATTTCCCTACTGTCAGGATCATACAGAATACCGGAAATCATGGCTTCGCCAAAGGATATAACGACGCTCTTCAACAGGTTGAAGAAGAAATCTACGCTTTAGTTAATTCTGATATAGAAGTTACTGAAAACTGGTTACTGCCTATCGCAGAAACTTTTGACAGAGAAGAACAGACTGCCATTATCCAGCCCAAAATACTTGACTTTAAAAACAAAGAATATTTTGAATATGCCGGAGCCGCCGGAGGATTTATAGACAAATATGGTTTCCCGTTCTGCAGGGGCCGAATTTTTGATACTATCGAAAAAGACAATGGCCAGTACAATGATAATTACGAATTATTCTGGGCATCAGGAGCCTGTTTTTTTATCCGAAAAGCCGTATATCATAAACTGGGAGGATTTGATGAAGGTTTCTTTGCTCATCAGGAAGAAATTGATCTATGCTGGCGTGCTTTAAACGAAGGACATCGTATAAAATACAATTCAGAAACAGTCGTTTATCATGTTGGAGGCGCTACTTTACAGCAGGGAAATCCGAAGAAAACATATTTAAATTTTAGAAACTCCTTATTAATGATGGTTAAAAACCTTCCTGAAAAAGGAATGTTTTTTATTCTTTTCTTCCGAATGGTTCTGGATGGAATTGCCGGTATCCGTTTTCTTACACAAGGAAAATTTGGCCATACTTTTGCTATTTTAAAGGCCCATTTTTCATTTTATTGCCTATCTTTAAAGTACCTAAAAAAACGTAAAGATTTTCAATTACAGCAATACTATACTGTAAAAAGTATCGTTTTCCTTTATTACATAAAGAAATTACGGGTTTTTAAAGAAATCTTTAACAGTAATCAAAATATTAAAAACTAAATTTGTAATCAACGTTTAATTAAATATAATACCTATGAGAAAAATAGTTATCGCACTATCAGTATTAATGGCTTTAACTTCGTGTGTATCGAAAAAGGAATATGCTGCACTTGAAGCTAAACAAAAAGAGACACAAGATTTATTAAACTCTTGCACAGTTAAATTAAATTCTTGTCTGGAAGAAAAAGCAGGATTAGCAGCTACAGCTGAAAGCTATAAACAACACAATCAGGACTTAATTAACAGCTCTAAAGACTTAACAGTTTTAACTACCAAAGGTGCTGAAAATCTTGAGAAATCTTTAGAAAGTTTAAAAGAGAAAGATTTAAAAATCTCAAGACTTCAGGATGCACTTACTAAAAAAGACAGTGTAACTTTAGCATTAGTTACCAGCTTAAAAGGAGCAGTTGGAATCAACGATCCGGATATCGAAGTAAATGTTGAAAAAGGAGTAGTATTTATCTCTATTGCTGATAAATTATTATTTAAAAGCGGAAGTTACGATGTAAGTGACAAAGCTAAAACTGTTTTAGCTAAAGTTGCTAAAGTAGTAAACGATAAACCTGATTTTGAGTGTATGGTTGAAGGACATACAGATGATGTTCCATACAAAAGCAATGGTATTATCTTAGACAACTGGGATTTAAGTGTTAAACGTTCTACTTCTATCGTACGTGTCTTAACAAATGACCTTGGTGTTAACCCTGCAAAATTAATCGCTGCCGGTAGAAGTTCATACGTACCATTAGTTGCTAATGATTCTGCAGAAAACAAAGCCCGTAACAGAAGAACACGTATCGTTGTTATGCCAAAAATCGATCAATTCTACGATATGATTGAAAAAGAAATGAAAAAACAAGCTAAATAATTAAAAAGCTTAATTTTTATACAACAAAAAAGCAGGTCAATTGACCTGCTTTTTTATGCATCTTTGATTCTGTAAACAAGTGATTTATCACAAAATCAGGGATCACATTTTTATTTTGTTAACTAACTAAATTTTAACTATACTAAAGTTAGTTATTATTTTTTAACTTTTATACGATTCTTGTATTTATTTACAAAATATCAATATCACCTTTTCCTTCTCTAACCACAACTGGCTCATACTCTGATAAATCTATAATAGTAGATCCTACATTATCACCGTACCCGCCGTCGATTACCATATCTACCAGATTCTGCCACTTTTCAAATATTAATTCGGGATCTGTTGTATATTCAATTACATCATCTTCATCACGAATAGAAGTAGAAACAACCGGATTACCTAACTGGCGTACAATTTCTAAAATGATATTATTATCCGGTACACGAATCCCCACCGTGGTTTTCTTTTTAAATTCTTTTGGAAGATTATTATTTCCCGGCAGAATAAAAGTATACGGTCCCGGAAGGGCTCTTTTTAATATCTTAAAAGTAGAGGTATCAATCTGACGAACATAATCAGATAAATTACTCAAATCATGACAAATAAATGAGAAATTAGCTTTTTCTAATTTTACTCCCTTAATTTTTGCAATTTTTTCTAATGCCCTGGAATTGGTAATATCACATCCTAAACCATAAACAGTATCGGTTGGATAAATTACCAAACCGCCGTTCTGAAGCACTTTTACTACTTTAGCAATTGCAGCTTCGCTTGGTTTATCAGGGTATATCTTTATGAATTCTGCCATTTTGTTCTTGTTTCAAATTTTTATTTGTTTCCGGTTTTTGTTTTGGTAAACTAAAGCCTAAAAACACTATTTATCCTACAACATCTAATTTAGCAAATCTTAGCAGAAGTTTCTTAATTCCTCCCACTTCAAATTTAATTTCTGCTTTTTTATCAGCTCCAAAACCCTCTAAATTGATTACTTCACCTTTTCCAAAACGCTCATGCATCACCACATTTCCAACGGTTAGTTTGTTGTCAAATAAATTAGGATTTGAACTTTCAGGGGCATTTCCTGAAACTGGCTTCAGCTTACGGATATTCAGGTCCGGTTTTGGACTGTTATCATTACTATTTCTTGGCGGTGTTCCGCTCACTGGTTTGGACAATCGCAATTTTGATTTGTCGATATCTCCAAAAATATCCCCGTCAATTGGCGATTTATAACGATAATTCGTTTCGGCAGGGGTTAAATACTCTAAGTACTGCCCATCAATCTCTTCAATAAAACGGGAAGGTTCACTATCTGTAAGTTTTCCCCAGCGATAACGAGATTGTGCATAAGTCAGATATGCCTGATGTTCTGCACGTGTCAAAGCCACATAAAATAAGCGGCGCTCTTCTTCCAGTTCACTGCGGGTACTCATACTCATGGCACTCGGAAACAAATCTTCCTCCATTCCCACCACAAAAACATGCGGAAACTCCAGTCCTTTTGCCAGGTGAATGGTCATTAATGCCACACGGTCTTCATCTGTAGTATCTTTATCCAAATCTGTCGCCAGTGCAACGTCTTCCATAAATTCAGAAAGTGCTCCTCTTGCTCCGTCAATTTCTCTCTGTCCTTCTGTAAAATCTTTAATACCGTTTAAAAGCTCTTCGATATTCTGGATTTTTGCCATTCCTTCCGGAGTCGCATCTTTTTTTAATTCCTGAACCAAACCTGTTTTTTTGGCTACATGATCCGTTATGTAAAAAGCATCCTGATTTTGATCGATTACCTGAAAGCTCTGAATCATGGTTACAAAATCTTTTAATTTATTCTTTGTACCAGCATTTAGCTTCAGATCAATTTTATCAATATTTACCATCACTTCCCAAATGGAACGTTTGTAGTGATTGGCTGCAATAGTTAGTTTTTCAACCGTTGTATCCCCTATTCCTCGTGCCGGATAATTAATAACACGCATCAAAGCTTCTTCATCTTTTGGATTTAAAACCAGACGGAGATAACATAAAACATCTTTTATCTCTTTACGCTGATAGAACGAAAGTCCTCCATAAATTCGATACGGAATATCTCTTTTTCTCAGAGCGTCTTCCATCGCACGTGATTGTGCATTGGTACGATACAAAATAGCAAAAGAACCATTATGAAGCTGGTTCTGCATTTTCTGCTCAAAAATGGTACCAGCCACAAAACGTCCTTCTTCTGCATCGGTTAAACTTCTGTGGACTTTTATTTTTGGTCCAAATTCATTTGCTGTCCAGACTACTTTATCCAGTTTTGTTTTGTTATGATCCATAACCGTATTGGCGGCTTCCACAATATTTCGCGTTGAACGGTAATTTTGTTCCAGACGAAACATCACTACTCCTTCATAATCCTTCTGGAAGTTCAAAATATTATTGATATTCGCACCACGGAAAGCATAAATACTCTGTGCATCATCCCCTACCACACAAATATTCTGGAATCGGTCAGACAAAGCTCTTACAATCAGATACTGGGAATGGTTCGTATCCTGATACTCATCCACCAGGATGTAACGAAAACGATCCTGATATTTGGCAAGAACCTCTGGAAAACGAGTCAGTAATTCGTTTGTTTTCAACAACAAATCATCAAAATCCATTGCTCCTGCCTTAAAACAGCGTTCTACATACTGCTGGTAAATCTCTCCCAATCTCGGTCTTTTTGCCATAGCATCAGCCTCAACCAATTCAGGATTATTAAAGTAAGCTTTCACCGTAATCAGACTGTTTTTATAACTGGATATACGTCCCAGAATTTGTTTTGGTTTGTATATATCACGGTCTAACTGCATTTCCTTGATGATTCCGGAAATAAGTCTGGCAGAATCCTGTGAATCATATATCGTAAAATTAGAAGGATAGCCCAAATGATCTGATTCCGCTCTTAGAATACGCGCAAAAATAGAGTGAAAAGTTCCCATCCACAGATTTTTTGCTTCACTCGCCCCTACAATATCGGAGATTCTGTGTTTCATCTCGCGGGCTGCTTTATTGGTAAAAGTCAGCGACAAAATATTGAAAGAATCAATACCCTGCGCCATCAAATAGGCAATTCTAATGGTTAAAACACGGGTTTTTCCCGAACCTGCACCAGCAATAATAATCATTGGCCCATCTTTCTTTAAAACAGGCGCTCTTTGTGCTTCGTTGAGCTGGTCAATATATTTCTGCATGTACTTTTTCTCCTTTTATGCAAAATTAAGAATTAAAAAAGAAAGTTCCTAAGATAGTGAGACGCTATCCCGAAACCTTGGGACTAAGATTTTTGAGAAGCCACAGAATTGGTGTTTTTTAAAGGCATGCGTTCCTGCTTTTATGTTGTCTGTCTGCTTTCACTAAAGTACATCAACTCTGCCAATTTTCAAACAATTGTTTCTTTTAAAACATTTTGAAAGAAAAATCCTTAAAAACTAAAAATAATTTTATATTTACTTCATCTATCAAACTGACAATGAAAATAGTACTTACAGAAAATGCTGAAAAAACTTTCTTCGAAATCATCAGTAAATATTCTGAAACAAAAGCTACATCTTTTTCTAAAAAAACTTACAGCTTTCTAGAAACGTTAGAACAAAACAATTATATAGGCTCAAAGCATAAAAAAACCTGCTGCCGAAAGTTTTTAATTTCTGAGCAAGTTTATGTCTTTTATAAAATAGAAGTACAAACTATCTATATAGTTTTATTTTGGGATAACAGGAGAAATCCTTTGAATTTAGATGTTATACTTAGTTCTTAATTTTTCTTTAAAATCAGAAAGATCAACAATTCTTCCCGCCTTTATATCTTCCTCGCTCTTTTGTAATTCCTGCATCAAAATTTCTTCTGGAAATAATAAACTTGTAATTAACTTAACTTCCTGATGTGTGAAGCTTTTTGATTTAAGTTTTCTGTAATACGTAGCGTGTTTTAAGCCTAATTTCTGCATAAAAAACTCCGCTTTGTAAAAGGATTTACCAATTAAATCAGGTAAACTATTTACGTAATTCTCGTAATTCTCGACTATTTCTATCATTTTTTGATACTTTAATTATCAATTTACAATACAAAAATAACCTTTTTTTGATACAAAATTATTTATAATAATGTAAAAACCTACCATCTCAATATATTAACAATTTACTTAAAGAAAACATCATAAGCAAATCGAATCAGGGTACCGACTACCACTACCAAAAAGAAAATTCGAATAAAACCATTCCCTTTGTTTATAGCCAGTTTAGCGCCAAGCCATCCTCCAAGTCCGTTACTGACAGCCATTGGGATTGCAATGGTCCAAATGATTTTCCCTTTTATCATAAATAAACAAATCGAACCAAAGTTCGTTGCCAGATTCACCATTTTTGCATTAGCAGAAGCCTGCAGAAAATCAAATCCCAGAAGAGCTATAAAAGCAACAACAAAGAAACTCCCTGTTCCCGGTCCAATAAATCCATCATAAAAACCAACAATAATACTAATCACAACAGCATAAATTATCTGAGTCAATTCTGAATGATCCTTAGCAGCATGCTGCCCAAAGTTCTTTTTCGCATAGGTATAAATAAACAATAACGACAAAACCACTAATAAAAGCGGTTTCATAAAATCGTTGCTCACCAGTGTTAAAATCGTTGAACCCAAAAAAGCCGAGGGAACAGCCAGACACATCATAATAATCAACAGCTTCCACTGAATCACTACTTTTTTCAAATATTGAAAAGCAGCGAATGCTGTTCCGCTGAAAGCAGGAATTTTAAGTGTCCCAATAACTGTAGAAACCGGAAGACTGGGCAATAAAATTAATCCCATAGGAGTTTGAATTAACCCGCCGCCACCGACAATCGCATCAATAAATCCTGCAGCAAAAGCTGCTAAACAAAGGAAAAGTATTATGTATGAATCCATTAAAAATATATTTCAGTCACATTAAAAAACAAGTCGCAAAAGTACAGCTTCCTTTTTGTTTATTACCATAAAATTAAAATGGATTTCTCCTCAAAAAGTATATTTTTGCTTAAAAATTATACCAATGGATTTTAATAAAATAATAGAACTGGCAAGTTATACACTGCCTGCAATAGTTACAGGAATTGTGGCTTATCGTTTTTTTGAACTGCATATAAAGAACACCGACAAAAAACGGGCTTTTTTGTTAAATAAACAGGCTCACAAAGAATCGCTGCCAAATCGTCTGCAGGCTTTTGAGCGTATGACTTTATTTTTGGAACGTATCAATCTGACTAAACTTTTAATCAGACTTGCTCCTGTTTCGCAAAACAAACATGATTATGAAAATTATCTGATTGACCAAATCGAATTTGAATTTGAACACAATCTTGCACAACAGATTTATATGTCTGAAGAATGCTGGACCATTATTACTACTGCGAAAAACACAACAATCCAAATAATCCGCAAAACGGCCATGAGTGACCGTGTAGACAGTGCTGATAAATTACGTGAAGTAATTTTACACGATTTACTTGAAAAACAATCCCCAAGCAGTACCGCTTTGAGCTTTATTAAAAGTGAAGTTGCTGAACTTTGGTAAAACCATTTTAGATTTTAGATTGCAGTGTTCAGATTTTGAGCAGTCAATCTAAAATCTAAAATCTAAAATCTAAAATCATCCATCTTAAATCAATATTTTATTATCGCTCATAACCTCTGATTTATTCTGAGCGTATTCATAGCCTTGTTCCCACCATTCTTTCATAACATCTTTATTGAAAATCAAAGCGTTGTCAGTTAACTTTATAGGTGTGTAATATAAATTAAGTTTTACATTTTTATTGGTTGCCATAAGTTTTCCTATAGCAATATCGTGTTTTTCAACCTGATCCAATGCAATTCGAAACAAGTCAATCATGAGTGAGAAAGGATTTTTACCAATAACTGTTTTGGTTGTATTTACCTCTGTTTCCAAAACAATTACATCAATTTCGGTAGCGCCTCTGTTGATTGCTTCACGTATCGGGACCAAACTTGAAAATCCGCCATCACCATATTCGCAGTTGTTCTTTTCAACCAGACTCATAAAGGGAACATAATTACTCGAAATCCAGGACCACTCACAAAATTCTTCATAAGTACAGTCTTTAACTGATTTGTATTCTGATTCGTTTCTGGTAAAATTGGTTACCGTTACAATAACATCAGTTTTCAGTTTTTTAAGTTTATTAAAGTCCGAAAGCGAAAAGTTATTCTGAATATACTTCCTTAAACCTTTGCTTTCACCAAAAGTCCGTTTTCCTTTAAAAAACTGGCGCAGAACATTAAAGTGATTAATGGTAACAATGTCGACTCCGTCTTTATTTTTAACCACAAACGGACAAATATTGAAAATGCTTGACATCGTAACATTGGTATAAACGGAATGTATTTTTTTAATATGTCCGAGAGCTAAATGCGGAATAAGCAGACTTCCTGTCGAAGTTCCTATAAATAAATCGTATTCCTGTTTTTTTTCTTCTATTAAATACTGTGCAACTCCTCCGGCGAATGCGCCTTTACTTCCGCCGCCAGAAATAACTAATGCTCTCATAAAATGTATTGTAGGTTTTATTTTTGGATTTTATTTAAGAGGAAAGAAAAAGAAATTATAGAGTAAAGACTTCCACTTAATCTATATACTATATTCTTTTATCTATTCTCTACTCTCTCAACAAACGATCTAATTGAAATTTTTCATCGGGGTTTAAATTAGGTAAAATTCTGTTAAACGAAGCACGCATTTCTGAATTTTTCAATAACATTCTTATCGAATCTCTTCCAAACTTTGAAAACTGCCACATATGATGCGTAGTCGCATTTACCAGATTAGCCAGAACATCATCACTTATGATTTTAAACGCAATCAGCTTTTCCAGTGCATTTTGGCGCGTAGTCGCTTCGTATTTTGTAGTTGAAAAAGAAATCAACTCTTCAATAAGGCTCTGCGGATTATCAGTGTAATCGGGTGTTGATAAAGCCAGAGAAAGCCATAAAGTACGCAGGTTAAAATCATTAAAACCAATCCAGTTTTTAGACTTGTCGAGATACTCGTTTCTGTGACCCGGAAAGTTTTTCCATAAATAAAACAAGGCCGCTTCCTGAGTTTGATACGATTTATCATCAAGCAAAGTTTCATATTCAGCCCTGAAATCCTCTGGAATAACCGTCAGCGTTTCCGCTAAAGTCTGACGAACGTATATATTGCCCTGCTGCAGTGCCTTACCTAATAATTCTTTTTTATCTGCATATTTTTCAGCCTTTAATTGCGAAATAACAGCTTCTTTAACCGAATAATGGATATCTGAATCTAAAGTCTGTCTTAAAAAAACAATCTTTTCGTTTAAAGGTGTTTTCTTTAGCTTGTCTACTTCCAGACGAACTTGTATCGCTTTGTTTTTGCTTAACAGGGCATTAGCCATTGGTGTATCAAAAGCGGTAGATTCCAGCCATGTTTTTTGAAATGAAACAAGGTCAAAATCGGAAACCTTTTTAATCTCGTCAAAGAAATTTTGTGTATTTACATTCTTAAATGCATATTTTTTAAGATAATTTCTAACTGCTTTTTTAAATGCTTTATCACCTATTGATTCATGCAGTACAAAAAGTGTCCAGGCTCCTTTTTCGTAAAAAGTTAACGAACTGGCTTTTGCATTAAGAACCGGAATAGTATCGCTCCTGGAAGCAAATTTAATCTGCTGTGCCGTATCGTACAATTTTGCATAAAAATAGTCATCTCCAAAAATGTCCCTTTCAGCCAGCAATGCATAATAAGTGGCAAACCCTTCCTGAAGCCAGTGATGTGTACTGCTTTCGGCGGTAATTAAATCTCCAAACCAATGATGTGCCAGTTCATGAGCATCAACATTGGTATAATTCCGATCTGTAAAAGCAATATCATCAACCACATATCTGGTAGCAAAAAGTGTAGTCGTTGTATTCTCCATCCCGGCATATAAAAAATCACGAACCGGGATCTGTCTGAAAACTTTCCAGGGGTATTTAACGCCTATTTCTTTTTCGAGAAAATCAAAAATACGCTTAGAATAACGATAAGTTGGTTCAAAACGCGCCGTATCTTTATTTTCAAGATAGTATTCAAGGGGAATTTTGGATTTAGAAACAAAATCCCTTCTGTCGTATTTTCCAACGGAAAGCACAAGCAAATACGAACTCATAGGATTTTCCATCTGATACTGCCAGTAAACCTGATCGTCTTTTTCTGTTTTGCTTTTTAAAACTCCGTTCGAAACCACCTGATAGCCTTTTTTATAAGTAATTCCTAGATTAAAAATGACTTTTTCATTCACATCATCGAAACTGGGAAACCAGTTACTCGTATACCTTCCCTGCCCTTGTGTCCAGATTTGAACATCATCGTTCTCAATATCTACAAAATACAAAGCCTGTTTTGGTTTTGTTTTATAATGAAAAGTCAAATGATTTTGGCCTTTTGTAAAGTGAGAGATTAGTTTTAATTGTTTGGTATCATTAAGAAAAATCACCTCTTGATCGTTGATTTTTACATTGGAAAATTCCATGTTTTTAGCGTCAAGCGAAATGGTATCGCATTCCTTTAAAACATCAAATTGAAAATCAACAGCACCGGAAACCGTTTTTTCTATTGGATTTAAAGACAATTGCCCCGAAACGGATTTGAAATCAACATTTTGGGTCTGCTGTGCGAAAATAAATCCGGTAAATAATAGGAAAATGTATTTCATTGAAAATTTTATTTTAAAGAATCTGTATCCCAAGACATTGGGTTATGTTTTATGTAATCGTAGATCTTTTCAAACGTCTTGTAATTTCTAACAATATGATCATGGTAATTAGCCTGCCAAATTGATTCTGTACCGTTTATTTTTTTAGTGGTAATTGATTTAAAAATTGCCACAAACGATGAAATTGAATTGGATTTTCTAGAAAAATTAGATTTAGATTCATTGCATTTTGTTGTCGATATACCGGGTACAGACGCACTGCAGTGCGTCTGTACAATATTCGTTGCGGATAAATTGGAATCTGCTATAGCATCAGATTGGTATTGTAGAGGCGCACTGCAGTGCGTCTCCGTATCGTTTGTCGACAAAGATTCGTTGCATTCTTTTGCGGATATAACGGACGCAGACGCACTGCTGTGCGTCTCTACGATATCCGTTGTGGATAATGCGGAATCCGTGATTGCGTCAGATTGGTATTGTAGAGGCGCACTGCAGTGCGTCTTCGCAACGTTTATCGACAAAGATTCGTTGCTTTTCGTTGTGGATGTGCTGAACGTAGACGCACTGCGGTGCGTCTCTACGATATTCGTTGTGGATAAATTGGAATCTGCTATGGCATCAGATCGGGATTGTAGAGGCGCACTGCAGTGCGTCTCCGTAACGTTTGTCGAAAAAGATTCGTTGCATTCTTTTGCGGATATACCGTACGTAGACGCACTGCTGTGCGTCTCTACGATATTCGTTGTGGATGAATTGGAAACTTTGGTATTCATTTCTGTCGGAATATTTTCTTCCTGAATTTCGATTAATAAATGTATATGATTTGGCATAATGATCCAGTTATGGAAAAACCAATTTTTTCGGATCGTAATCGATCTCAAAAGTTCAATCTCAATTATCTTTCCATTTTCATTTAAAACCATTTTTTCACCATCAACAGTTCCAAAAATAGATGCTCTGTTTTTGGTTACAATGGTAATAAAATAAACAGCTTCACTAGAATAGTCCCAATTTTTCAATCGGTTTGAGTCGGTTTTAAATTTTTCATTAAACAACACCATCTTTTTGACCTGTAAAATCCCAAAGTTACAAAGGTTTCATTTACAAATCGAATGAAATTTGTAAGTTTACGTTATAAAATGCAAAATCGTGTCTACACCACAAAAAGCCTTGTTTAACTGGAGCAGCGGAAAAGATTCTGCTTTGGCTCTTTATAAAATACTACAAAATCCGGATTACAACATTGAATATTTGCTAACTAGTGTAAACCAGCAGTATCAGCGTATTTCCATGCATGGTGTTCGTGTAGAATTATTGCAGGCACAGGCTGAAAGCATCGGAATTCCTTTAAAGATCATGGAAACTCCAGAAATGCCATCAATGGAAGTTTACGAAAATGTAATGATTAAAACGCTGACAGAATTGAAAAATGAAGGCGTAAAATATTCTGTTTTTGGAGATATCTTTTTAGAAGATTTACGACTATATCGGGAAAAACAATTAGAGAAGATTGGTTTTAAAGGTGTTTTTCCTATTTGGAGAATCCCAACCAAAGATTTAATTCAGGAATTTATTACTTTAGGTTTTAAAACAATAGTGGTTTGTGTAAACGAAAAATATCTGGATAAAAGTTTTGTTGGAAGAATTATAGATCAGGATTTTATAAATGATTTACCTGAAAATGTAGATGTTTGCGGAGAAAATGGCGAGTTTCATACTTTTGCTTTTGACGGCCCTGTTTTTTCTAAGCCTGTAGATTTTGAAGTTGGTGAAATTGTTTATCGAAAATACGAAAAACCTGAAAGTGAGAATTCATCAAATGAAGCGTGTGATACAGAGGATCAAAGTGCTTTTGATTTTGGATTCTGGTATTGTGATTTAATTAAAAAATAATGAAGACTCTCTGCAAAGTTATTTTTCTTGTTCTTGTTGTTTTTTCATTACAAAGCTGTTTGGTCAGTAGATGTAAACGACCTCAAATTGTGGGTTATATTTATGATGCAGACAACAAGCAGCCTGTTGAAAATTGTAAAGTTGGTGAGACTTTGAGTCTGTCTAATGGTTATTTTTCATTAAAAGAGAAACGTTATCATGAATTTACTATTTGGGGTTTTGAAGCTCCAATGTTAGGCGTAAACGAACCAATTAAAAAAGAAGGTTATGAACTGCAGCAAATTCAATTTATACAGCCTTTTGGAGGTGGGATGAAAAAGGGTGCTTTGCGTAATTTAGATACTATTTACATTAAAAAAGTAAAAACAAATTAATATGGCTTTAAAAGAAACAGAAGAAGTAAAAAAAGTAATATTCTTTTTGAAAGAAATTGGCATTGAGATTATTGAAAAAGAGCTTGAAAACACCTTTTTGCCTGGATTAGATTTAGGAGCAAACTGCATTTATATAGATTACACTAAATTATTATATCCCGGAGATCTTTTACATGAAGCTGGTCATCTTGCCGTTACAGTTCCTGAAGAAAGAAAATTAGTAGGTACACCAGAAATCTCTAAAGACTGGCCAACGCAAGGCGACGAAATTGCTGCCATTTTATGGTCTTATGCTGCATTACATCATTTACAACTTCCTTTAGAATTTGTATTTCATCCGGACGGATATAAAGGCAGTTCCGGGTGGTTCATTTCAAATTTTAATGCAGGAACCTACATGGGACTTCCCTTGCTTGAATGGATGGGATTATGTCTTGGAAAGGAAAGAGCAGAAAAAGAGCAAAAAAAGCCTTTCCCTGCTATGCAGAAATGGATGCGGGATTAATTTAAGTAGATTGATCAGTCCAGGTTTTTAGAAACCATTTATTGTCTTTTAATTCAAAAATATAATCTACATAAATTCCATTATCCAGACCGCGATGTTGAAGCACAGCTATATGCTTTTTTATGGATAGTGTTCGTTTTAAATACTTTTCATCGGCCTTATTATTCAATTTCAGGATTTTATACTTATCCTTTGTCATTGTATAATCAGTCAATTCAAAATCATCATTATTCATCTTATATTTCAAAGGAAAAACCACGCGGCTAACCTGAAACTTTGGATCTTCATTGAATTTCTTAAAAAAAGTATTGAAATCTTCGGGTGCAGTTTTTGTCTCTTGAGCATAAATAGCAGTATTTAAACTCATTGTAAAAACAAAAAACATTAAAAAGTACTTTCTCATTATTCTGAATACATATTAAGCAAGTTCGTCACCGTATTCCAGTTTCTGATGGTTGCTGTTACATTTAATTTTTTCTCTATATATTTCTGATCAAAACGTGTTTTTCCTGCGCCTACAGCATATTTTATAAAAATTCTGTTTTCATCAATACTGGCTTCATCGGGTTTAAACTGACTAATTTTTAAGTCATTTATATTTTCTTGTTTTAGGGAAGCTGAAACAAAAGCCACATACAGTCTTTTTGTATCGATATCTTTTTCTTTAAAAAACGGATTATTAGCGAAACAAGATTCCAGATTTTCTTTGGTAATCATTACAACAGGAACTTCATGTCCAAAAACTTTAAAAATTTCCTGCTTAATGATAAATCCTACTTTAGATGCATCATCTTCACTGTCTACAAAAACATTTCCGGATTGCAGATACGTTCTGATATTTTGAAAACCCAGATTTTCCAGCATTGTTTTCAAAGCATCCATTTTCATCATATTATGCCCCGAAACGTTGATTCCGCGTAAAAGTGCTAAATGTGTTGTCATTTTCTTTTTAATTTATTCAAAGATAAAAATTCCTTTTTAGGATTATTCCTCTTCTTCTCCTATTTCAATATCAAAATTTACCAGAAAATCATTCAACTTTTTCTTGTACTTTTCTTTTGCTTCATTTACAATGACTTCCGTTTCTTCATTTGATTCTAAAGCATCAAGATTAAACTCTCTTTTTACCCACTTGTGAAATTCTTCCTTATTTTCATTTTCCTGATAATATTCCTCGTCTTTGTAAAAATAGCAATAATCAAAATCAACTGAAATTTCGGTATCTAAAGTCAGTAAATGAATGAGCTTACGAATGTTTCCTGCCACAACATGAATTCCGCCTTCATCACCAAAAACAACTATCGGACAATTATTCAAATCATCATCAATAAGCCAGTAAGCATAGGAACTTCCTGAACCGTTTGCGCCCGCAAATTCGATGAAACTATTATAAAACTCCTCTTCCTCAGACCAGGTTTTTATTCCGGTTTTATCGTTCATTACAAGTAATCCGAAACATTCCGAATAGGTTTCTGAACCGTATTCCTGCTGAAATTCATACAATTTTACCAAATCTTCCGGCATAGTATAATCACCAAACTGAACCGCAAAATCTTCTAATGAAAAAGTGCTGTCGTATTCCGCATATTCTGTTTCATCATCATCATCATCCTCGTTATTGGTTTCTGACGAAAGCACTTCAAAGGCATTTACAGCTGCCGCTTTTACAGCGTAAAATTCGATTCCCTGAGCAGTTTCATTATTAATCCATTGGTATTTTGGATTTCCTTCTTCATCCTGATATTCTAAAACCAGCATAATTTCTTCGTTATCGTGACACCATAAGGCGCGCATCTGAATATTGAAACCATTCTGTATATCTTCAGAAATCTGAGTGTAATTCATTCCTTCATAAACAAAAGAAGCATACAAATATTCGGTATTAGAAATCGTTTTACTGGTTCTTTCTGGATATTTTTCGGATAAAACCTCAATCATTTCAATAAACTGATTACGGAAACTACTGTACAGATACTTTTCTTCTTTAGTGTGATCGATAATTGAAAGTCCGGCTTTAAAAGCATTTTCAAAATAGTTGTTCCCCAATATTTCTGAACCATAATCAGACAATTCTATAAAATCGTCAGCAACAATATCAGACAATTTATGGGTAGACGGAAAATAATTTTCAATTATAAGTAAAGATCCGTCAGCATCTGTAAGCCTGCTGCAAATCATTATATCTGGCCTGTTCGCATTAATTACAGCCTGAACATTGGTAAATTGCTCAAAATGCATTCGCATATCATCGCTGTAGATTAACCATGCTGTAACCTCTCCTTTGACAAAAAGTTCTCCATGATTGTATTCACCTGTCAGGACATCACATTTTAAACCACCTCCCAAATAATGAACACTGCCAAACAAAGTGATATTAAGTGCCCTTGTTTCTCCTAATACGATTAAAGCCGGAGAATTATCGGTATCAAAAGAACTTATTAATTTAGTTACGTTTAGATTTCCTTTAAAAATAAAACCTAAAATAAAGATATCCGGATGTTCTTCTGTACTGAAATCCATTTCAAAAGATTCCATTTGTACATCTTCTTCTGCTAAAAGAAATATCGGATTTTCTTCGTAATCCGGAAAACGCCAGGAATCTTCAAAAACATCGTATATTTTTTCATTATTGAAATTCGTAAGGTCTCCAATAATAGTATGAGCTTCGTCTCGGTTAATTACTTTGAATGTAACTCCGGAAAACACCATAGTTTCAAAAGGAACTTTTTCTTCTTTATTCATATTTGGGGCTTATACTTTTAAAATCCTTTAACAAATCTAAGGATTATCTTTATTTATTAAAATAGTACCGGCTTTAAAATAAAAAAGGCTCCTGAAAGAACACAGAAAGCCTTTTAATCCAATTAAAACATGATGTATTTCATTCCGCAAAGAATAAACTTATTTTACTTTTTTATATTCCATTTCCGGGCCGTCACAATTTCGCCAGGTGTTCAATAATATACCGGTATTACTAATCAGTTCTTCTTTTAAATTACCTGTACAGCTTCCAATAATATCATTTGAAGCCGTGTAAGTCAGCTCAAGATAGGTTTGGTTCTGCCTATTTTCTACAGAAAAAGTTCCCGATGCTGTCACTGTCTCTCCCTGATGTATTCTTGTTTTTATAAAAGTGTTGTCTTTTTTAAACTCATAATATTCTTCCCACAAAGGTTCTCCCTGAACATAAATAGCCTCAATAAAAGTACCTGAATATTTCGTTAGTTCCCATTTTCCGTAATAACCGGGTGTGTTTCCTGAATCTGCATCCTCTTTTGAACAGGAAGCCACACTAAACAGCAGCATAAAAAGAATTGTCACTTTCTTCATTTCGGTTTATTTTTTTAAGGTTAGTTTATTTAATAGATAAGAATAACAATAAAAGGTTGCGTAAACAATTCCGGAGTTTTTAGAAACTATCGTATTTTTTAATTTCCCAATTTAAATTTATCTTCGCTTTTTAATTAAATCCCACAGGAAAAAATCTAAAATCCAATTTTTTCCAGTCCGGAATCAGCAGTCTAAAATTTAAAACAACTAAATGTCTAATAACCTCCTTGAAACCCCCATTGAATACCTAAAAGGTGTAGGTCCGAGCCGCGGTCAGCTGCTGCGCAAAGAACTGGGAATTCATAAATATGGGGATTTAGTAAACTTTTACCCTAACCGGTATATCGACAGAACGCGTTATTATAAGATAAATGAACTGCAGAATACCGGCAGTGAAGTCCAGATTATTGGAAAAATCATCAATATAAAAACGGTTGAATTTGCTAAAAACAAAAAACGTTTAGTCGCTTCCTTCGTAGATGAAACCGGACAGATTGAACTCAACTGGTTTCAGGGACACAAATGGATCCGTGAAACGCTGAAACTGAATGAACAGCTTGTTATTTTTGGAAAATGTTCCTTATACGGAAGTCAGTTTAGTATGGCCCATCCCGAAATTGAACTGCTGAGTGAACATGAAAAAAGCCTTCGTTCTGCCATGCAGCCTGTTTACCCCTCTACTGAAACCCTGACCAGCCGCGGGATTTCAAACCGAACGATAAACAAGATGATGGAACAGCTGTTTATTGAAACCCAGGCGCTGTTTACAGAAACTTTTCCTCCCTATTTACTAGAAGAAATAAAACTGATTTCAAAAAGGGCTGCCCTCTTTAATATCCATTTTCCTAAAAGCGCCGACGCACTGGCAAAAGCTCAGTTTCGTTTAAAATTTGAAGAATTATTCTTTATTCAGTTACAGCTAATAACGAAAAACTTAATCCGTAAACATAAAATAAAAGGCCATCCTTTTACAAAAGTAGGGGAATTGTTCAATGAATTCTACCAGAAACACCTGCCTTTTGACCTGACCAATGCGCAAAAAAGGGTAATAAAAGAAATCCGTTCAGACATGGGAAGCAATGCCCAGATGAACCGACTGCTTCAGGGTGATGTAGGATCAGGAAAAACCATTGTAGGTTTTATGAGCATGCTTTTGGCCATCGACAACGGTTTTCAGGCCTGTCTGATGGCTCCTACTGAAATTCTTGCCAACCAGCATTTTATCGGGCTTTCTGAATTTGCACGTACCTTAAATATCAACATAAAAATACTGACAGGCTCTACCAAAACGTCTGAAAGGAAGATTATTCATGAAGAACTTGAAAACGGAAGTCTTCAGATATTGATTGGAACCCATGCTTTACTGGAAGATAAAGTAAAGTTTCTAAACTTAGGGCTTGCCATTATTGATGAACAGCATCGTTTTGGGGTAGAACAAAGATCAAAATTGTGGAAAAAAAATGATATTCCGCCCCATGTTTTGGTTATGACAGCCACACCAATTCCCCGAACTCTGGCTATGAGTTTGTACGGCGATCTGGATGTTTCGGTTATTGATGAATTACCACCGGGAAGAAAACCAATTCAGACCGTTCACCGATACGATACCAATCGCTTAAAAGTCTGGAAATTCCTGCGTGATGAAATTGCCAAAGGAAGACAAATTTATATTGTATACCCTCTGATTCAGGAATCTGAAAAAATGGATTACAAAGATCTGATGGACGGTTACGAAAGCATCTCCAGAGATTTTCCGCTGCCGCAATATTCGATTTCGATTGTACACGGTAAAATGAAACCAGCTGATAAAGATGCCGAAATGAAGCGTTTCTCTGAAGGCAAAACCAATATAATGGTAGCCACAACGGTTATCGAAGTAGGTGTAAATGTACCCAATGCCAGTGTAATGATTATCGAAAGTGCAGAACGTTTTGGATTGTCACAGCTGCACCAGCTGCGCGGACGTGTTGGTCGCGGGGCCGAACAGAGTTATTGTATTTTAATGACCGGACATAAATTAAGCACTGACAGCAAAACCCGAATGGAAACAATGGTTCAGACTAATGATGGCTTTGAAATTGCCGAGGTAGACTTAAAGCTGCGCGGTCCGGGAGATTTAATGGGAACACAACAAAGCGGTGTGCTGAATCTGCAGATTGCCGATATTGTTAAAGACCGTGAAATACTATCTTTTGCCCGAAACTATGCCCTCAAAATACTAAAAGAAGACCCTCCGCTGCAAAAACCGGAACATGCTATTTTAAAAGCCGTTTTTATCGAACTGACCAAAAAGAAGAATATCTGGAATTATATTTCATAAAGGGCCAAAAATTCAAAGTGTCTGTTTAAGTAACTTTATACTATGTTGTCACTTTGCATCTTTGTCACTTTGAACCTCAAAAAAAATATACTTCACTGCATCAGACTTAAGATAAGTTATAAATATTCAGGTGATAGATTTGTTGGGGGCAAATTTTTGTTGAATATTTCCCTGACACAATGAAGCATATATTTACTGCTGGTTATTTCTTAGGCGGGCTTTTCTCAAAAAAACCACTAAATAAACCTTTACTTATTTTGTTTTTATCATCTTTTCCGGTAGCAATTAAATGATCTACATATTCCATATATGTTTTCTTGCGTTCTTCTAAAAAACCTACCAGATATTCTTCAGAAGCAATTATACCGCTTGCTTCTTCAATCTGCAGCAGTTTTTTATACAAAGGTTCAATGAATTTGGTGATAATAGGTTCCGGAACTGATTTTCGGGTTCCAAAATAACCTACTATATCGCCATTATCATCCGCAATAATTTTAAAATCAGTTACAACCCAGTAATAACGGCCGGTTTTAGCCATATTTTTGATGATTACGTGAATGTTTTCACTGGATTTTATACTGTCCCATAAGAATTTAAAAATTACCTTAGGCATATCCGGATGCCTGACTATATTATGCGGCTGCCCCACAAGTTCAAATTCATCATAACCGGAAACATCTATAAAATCTTCATTCGCATACAAAATCGTTCCATTTTTATCAGTTTTACTAAGCAGTACTTTATTCTTATTCCAGTCAACTTCACGATCTGACGGAGTTGGGCGGTTAAATCGGGTATCCATAAATTTTCTATTAAAAATTAATAAATGGTGATTCTGCGTGTACTTATTTTTTGGAAGCTGGTTTTGAACATTTTAAATTTCCCTAAGTCTTACCATTGGTAGATTTAACATGAATATCGTTTACGAGATCGTCAATTTTTTTAGCACTTTCCCTCATCATATCCAGATACGTTAACAACTTATCATTGTCTGTATGTCCTTTTGAAACATCAATCAGTTTCAAAACAGAATTAACCGGAAGTTTTAAATCAAGGGTAGTACGATGAATGTAATCGTTATATTCTTTTGTGGCCGACATAGAACTGAATTTAGCCGAAGCCAGTTTCATATTTTCCAGTTCATATTCATCAGAAATCTTAGAAATATGATTATAACTGTGTTCTTTAAAATAATAAGCCCAGTAGCCATTCATAAAGAACACAACAGCGGCCAGAACGGTATGAATAATAAGGGTTTCCAAATCGAAATTTACCTGCGAAAAATATACCTGAAAACCATTGGCATCATTATAAATATAGTTTTGCAGATACGCCAGTCCGGCATGATGCAGCACAACTAAAAGAGTCAACGGAATCTGCAGTTTCCAGTTTTGGTAAATAATTAAAATAGTACTGGCAATAAAAACCGTGAAATGCATTTCAAACAAACCGTGCATCTGATAAATATACTGTGCCATAAAAACAGCCAGTACTACAGATAAAACGTATTGGTAAAACTTTGAGTTTTTAAGAAAAAATTTGGCTGAATAATACGCTAAAAGATTAAGGGTTCCTACACCTACTCCAATTTCAAACGTATCGTATTTAAAAGATAATCCAATTCCTAAAAGAAAATAAACAACAAGAACATAATTAATGATCGTATCCGATTTTTGTGTCATTGTTGACATAAAGCTATGCAGATAATCCTGCTCATTCAAACTGGCTTTTGTTTTCATAGTTTTAAAAATTTAAGTTAGTGACAGATTTATTTAGTGCAATTTGGTAATGAACATCCGTAAGCTCTGAGAGCTAAAGCATTAAATGAAGGCGGATTATGCTGTTTTAAAAGCGAGTCTATTGCCATTTGAGCATAATTACTATCAGCATCAGTACAATATCTCGTTTTATTGTAATTCCCCCTGAAATATAAATTGTGTAAAGGATCCAGAAGAACGGCCTGCGGAGTTGAAATTACACCGCATTTTTGGGCAATACCTTCATCAAAGTAAACCGGAATCTCCGCTCCAAACTTTTCCTGAATTTCTGCTATGGAAAAAGTTTTCTTTTTATTTAAGACCACAATTTTAAAATTGACTTTATCCCCGTATTTTTTAATCAGGTCACGCACATGAGGGACATTAAAACGGGAACACGGACAGTCAGGATTAAAAAAATGAAAAAATACAGGTTTGTTATCGAATGCACAGCACTGTGATAAATTGATCTTACTTCCCATGGCTATATCATGATGATTTTTGGGAATGGGTGTAGGCAGACTGTATTTAAACTCGTTCTGCCAAAAAAGAAAACCGATCGAAAAAAGTAATAATGTAAACCATAAAGTCAAGAGTATTTTTTTCTGCATAAATATTTTTTTTTAGTTATTAAGAACAAAAAACATAAACACTTGTTAACGCAATTATTAATTAAATTCCTCAAAAACCCCAAAAAACTACACCTAACTCACTTTTTTAACATTTTATTTTATAGTATTTCATCGAAAACACTACAAAAACCTTCTTTTTGTTTAACATATCAATAATACAAATTAAATCGATAGAGTGCAAAAAAAATCAGACAAATAAGAAAAAAATTTTATTCTTCACAGCGCAGCTCCTGTTCCAACTAGTAAAATCTCTTTTTTTTATAAAAAATAAACACTTCAACGTAAAACATAATACACTGACAAAGTAACACTTACATAAAAAGCATTATAAAAAAGCTAACTTTATTCAAAAAAAACAAAACCAGCTTTAAACCTTTTTATAAAAACCGCATCTAACCGCAAACTTTTTTAACCGAAAGCTGTCAGAATGCAATTTGAAACTACTGTAACCTAAGTGTTAAATAAAAGCTAACGTATTTCGGTTTCAGTACAAAAAGTTAAATTTGTCAGTTACAAAAAACATACACCAAAAAACACATTCACCTCAATTTTATGAAATTAAAACATCTCATCTACGCCTTGATTATCATCGTTTTGGGAGGATTTATTACGTACAGAATAGTATCCAACAAAAACAAAAATGAAGAATCAAAAAAATTTGGAGACAAGGATAAACCTACCACAGTAACAGGTCTTGTCGTAAAAACTTCTACTTTTGATAACAATTTATCATTATCCGGTTCGATAGAAGCCAATGAACAAATTGAAATTCACAGTGAAGTTTCCGGAATCGTAGAAGGAATTTATTTTAATGAAGGAACATACGTAAATAAAGGTCAGGTACTTTTTAAAGTAAATGACATTGAATTAAAAGCACAATTAAGACAAGCCGTAACCAAAGAAGGTTTAGCGGCCGAAAACGAAAGAAGAGCCAAATTATTACTTCAAAAAGAAGCTATAAGCCAGGAAGAAGCAGACGTAGCAAGGGCTGATCATGCTTCTGCACAGGCACAAAGCCAGCTGATAAGAGCCCAGATATCCAAAACTTCTGTAAAAGCCCCTTTTTCAGGGAAAATTGGTCTTCGTTCTATTTCACCCGGAACTTATATTACACCAACAGTACTGGTTGCAAAACTTGTAAATACAGGAAAACTAAAAATTACTTTTTCTATTCCTGAAAAATATGCAGCTCAGGTTCAAAACGGTTCTTCAATCGATTTTACAGTTTCCGGTTCTGATAAAACTTATACTGCCAAAATCTATGCAATTGAACCGGAAGTTGCCGTTGCAACACGCACCTTACAAATCAGGGCTATTGCAGACAATACAGACGGAAAACTTTTCCCGGGAACTTTTGCTGATATCAAACTGCCTTTAAACATTATCAAAGATGCGATTGTAGTTCCATCTCAGGCAATTGTACCGGTTCAGAATGGTAAAAAGGTATATATTGCCAATATGGGCAAAGCCAAAGAAGTTATGGTGGATGCTACAACAAGAACCGACGCTTCTATATTGATTTTATCCGGATTAAAAGCCGGAGACACTTTAATTACAAGTGGTGTTATGTCTTTAAAGAACGAAGCACCTATAAAAGTTAAAGTTCAATAATAACCTTTAAGTTATGAGTTCCGGTTATCTCCTTTAGTTCTGAATCGTGAAGTGTAAAAATCTCATTCAAAATATAAAATCGGGAACCTGAACTCTAAAATCATAATTATGAGTTTATCAACTACAAGTATAAGAAGACCTGTTTTAACCATTGTACTGAATTTATTAATTATTTTATTCGGTTTTATTGGTTATACTTTCCTGGGCGTTCGTGAATTCCCGTCGATCGACCCGGCACAGGTTTCCATCAGAACCAATTATACCGGAGCCAACGCCGATATTATTGAATCGCAGATTACAGAACCTCTTGAAAAAGCCGTTAATGCTATAGACGGAATTAGAAATATCACTTCTTCGAGTAATCAGGGAAGCAGCAATATTACCATTGAGTTTAATCTGGACAAAGATCTGGAAGAAGCAGCCAACGACGTTCGTGATAAAGTTTCGCAGGCGATCAGAAGCTTACCGCAGGATATTGATGCCGCTCCGGTAGTATCAAAGGCGGATGCTGACAGTGACGCTATTATTTCGATGACAGTTCAGAGTGACACCCGAAGTTCTTTAGAATTAAGTGATTATGCTGAAAATGTTATTTCACAAAGACTGGAAACAATTCCGGGAGTGAGCGGTGTTCAGATTTGGGGACAAAAACGATACGCCATGCGTTTATGGATTGACCCCGCAAAACTTACCGCTTACGGTTGTACCGTATCAGATGTTCGTGATGCACTGAATGCCCAAAACGTCGAACTCCCGTCCGGTAAACTTACCGGAAACAATACCGAATTAACCGTAAAAACAGTTGGAAATCTCTCTAAACCGGAAGAATTCAATAATATTATTATCCGTACAGACGGAGACAAAATTGTACGTTTAAGTGATGTGGGCGGAGCCGAACTGGGACCGGAGAATATCGAAACCAAACTAAGCCAGTCAGGACTCCCAATGATTGGTCTGGCTATTGTTCCGATGCCGGGAGCCAATTATTTAGATATCTCAGCTGAGTTTTACAAAAAATACGAAGCGTTAAAAAAAGACCTTCCTAAAGATATCAAACTGAATATTGCGCTGGACAACACTATTTTCGTAAAAAAATCGGTACTTGAGGTTGCCGAGACTTTACTGATTTCGGTTATACTGGTTATCATTATCATTTACCTGTTCTTTAGAGACTGGGCCATTGCTTTCAGACCGTTAATTGATATTCCGGTTTCGTTAATTGCGACCTTCTTTATAATGTGGCTTTTCGGATTCTCCATCAACGTACTGACCTTACTGGCTATCGTTTTAGCCACCGGACTGGTAGTGGATGACGGAATTGTGGTAACTGAAAATATCTTTAAAAAGGTAGAAGAAGGAATGACACCAATTGAAGCCGCCATTAAAGGATCTAATGAAATTTTCTATGCCGTAATTTCAATCTCTGTAACACTTGCAGCGGTGTTTTTACCTGTAATTTTCCTGGAAGGATTCGTAGGAAGGCTGTTTAGGGAATTTGGCGTTGTTATTGGCGCTGCAGTATTAATTTCTGCTTTTGTGTCCCTGACCTTGACTCCAATGTTAAATGCGTATTTAATGAAAGGCGGTGAACAGAAAAAATCAAAATTCTATATCAAAACGGAGCCTTTTTTCGAGAAAATGAACAGCAGTTACGCTGAAGCACTTACGAAGTTCATGGACAGAAAATGGATCAGTTTCCCTATTTTGATTGTTTGTTTTGGACTTATCTATCTCTTTTTCACTATTCTTCCCAAAGAAACAGCTCCGTACGACGACCGAAGTTCGGTAACCATGCGTATGACCACTCCGGAAGGTTCATCATATGAATACACGGACCGCTTTATGCAGGAAATCTCAAAACTGGTAGATGATTCTATTCCGGAGAAAAAAGTAAGCCTTGTAATTACAGCACCGGGATTTGGAGCTTCGGCTACGAACAGCGGTTTTATCAGACTTTCTTTAAAAGAACCTGATGAAAGAGAAAGATCGCAGAAAGACATTGCCGATAAATTAACAAAATGGACCAAACAATATCCTGATGCCAAAACATCGGTTATTCAGCAGCCGACTATTGCAGTAAACCGACGAGGAGGATTACCAATTCAGTATATCATTCAGGCACCTAATTTTGAAAAATTAAGAGAAAAAATCCCTGCTTTTATGGAAGAAGTAGGTAAAAGTGATGTTTTCTCGATTACCGATGTAAACTTAAAATTCAACAAACCGGAAATTAACGTAAGTATCGACCGTGCCAAAGCCGAAAGTTTAGGAATTTCGATTATTGATATTGCGCAGACTTTACAACTTTCTTTAAGCGGACAGCGTTTTGGTTACTTTATTAAAAACGGAAAACAATATCAGGTTATCGGGCAGTTTGACCAGAAAGACCGATCAAAACCTTTGGATCTGACGTCGATGTTTGTAAAAAACAAAAACGGCGAACTCATCCAGATGGACAACGTTGTAAAAGTTGACGAGCAGAGTAATCCGCCGCAGCTTTACCACAATAACCGATACATGTCGGCAACCGTTTCTGCAGGTCTGGCTCCCGGAAAAAGTATCAGCGATGGTATTGAAGAAATGGATAAAATTAAAGCCAAAGTTCTGGATCAGAGTTTTACTACCGACTTAAGCGGTGAATCCCGTGATTTCGTAGAAAGCAGCTCCAATACTTCGTTTGCATTTGGACTGGCTTTACTGCTGATTTTCTTAATCCTTGCCGCACAGTTTGAAAGTTTTATCGATCCGTTTATTATTATCTTAACGGTTCCTATGGCAGTTGCCGGAGCTTTATTTTCATTATGGCTGTTCAATCAGACCTGGAACATTTTTAGTCAGATTGGAACTGTAATGCTTATTGGTCTGGTAACAAAAAATGGTATTTTGATTGTCGAATTTGCCAATCAGTTACGGGAACAGGGCAAACCTAAAATGGAAGCGATTCTGGAAGCATCAGAAGCACGTTTACGTCCTATTTTAATGACCAGTTTAGCTATTGCGTTAGGAGCGCTGCCGATTGCTATGTCGCTTGGAGCAGCTTCAACAAGCAGAATTGGTATGGGAGTTGTAATTGTTGGCGGAACTATTTTCTCGCTGGCGCTGACCCTTTTTGTTATTCCGGCTATTTACTTTATGTGGTCAAAAGCCAGAAAACATTATCCTGAATTTGATCGTATCGACGAATACGAAAGAGAAAGTAAATAAATAGCATCCCTGATACACAAATTAGTTTAAGACAATTTGTGTATTCAGGGCAAAAGAAAAAAAATATGAATATCAAACATGTATATTATACTTTATTAGCGGTACTCTTCTGTGTTATTAAAACCAATGCACAAGAAGTTCTGACTATTGAAGAAGCAATGAAAATCGCCCTGGAAAACAATTTCGAGATTAAAATTGCAAAAAACAATTCGGTGATAAGTGAAACAAATGTAACTGTAGGAAATGCCGGAATGCTGCCGACAGCAACCGCTTCGGTTACTGACAATAATAGTGTAACCAATTCTTCGCAGACTCGTCAGGACGGAACTTCCACTTCATTAAACAATGCCAAAAACAATAGTTTGAACTATGGTGTAAGTCTTGGCTGGACAGTGTTTGACGGAATGAAAATGTTTGCCAGATTAGACCAGCTGAAAGAATTGCAAAAATTAGGCGATGCCCAGCTCAAACAAACTATTCTGGTAAAAATAGGACAGGTAAATTCTGCTTATTACGATCTGGTACAGCAGCAGCAGCAATTAGCGGCTCTGGATACTACTATTGTAATTTCTAAACAGCGTCTTGAACTGGCACAAAACCGTTTTACGATTGGTAAAGCTTCAAAACTGGAAGTTTTAAATGCACAGGTCGATTTAAACTCAGATCAGGTGGCTTTATTAAGACAAAAAGAATCGTATGCAAATGCTAAAATTTTACTGAACCAGTATCTGGCCCGTGATCCTAAAATTGATTTCAAAGTAACTGATGAAGTCAAAGTCGACAATAAACTGGTTTTTGCAGACTTACTGGATTTAGCACAAAAACAAAATCCGGGTCTCGAATCTCAGATCATCAACAAACGAATTGCCGAATTACAGCTTAAACAGGTCAAAGCAGACCGCTATCCTACACTCAGGCTGACCTCAGGTTATAATTTTGCCGAAAGCCAGTCCAGTTTAGGATTTACCAGCGAGACCTCTTCAAGAGGTTTTAATTATGGTTTTAATGCCAGTATGAACATTTTTGATGGTTTCAATCAGCACAGAAATGAAAAAGTAGCCAAACTGCAAATTCAGAATTCGCAAATTGCCATCGAACAGCAAAACATGATCCTGAACACGCAATTGAGTACGGCTTACCAAACATATTTGACCAATCTTGAACTTATTGACCTCGAAGAAGACAACGAAGCTATTGCCAAGCAGAACCTTGAAATTACGCTGGATAAATTCAGAATCGGGACTATAACCACCATTGATTTCAGGACCGCACAGCTTAACTATGTCAATGCTAAAGTACGTTACAGCAATGCACAATACGAAGCCAAATTATCTGAAATTGCCTTAAAAGAATTAGCAGGAAATATTAATTTTTAAATTAAATTTGTTTCAAAACAAACTTAGATGATATCCTACAATACAAAAGACTGGTTTACTTTTATTTTTCATTTTCACAAGTCAGATACAGTTAGAAAATTATTCCCGATTATGATTGCCATTGGTATTTATTCGGGTTTGGTAGGATATCTTGAAATTCATTATTTTAAAGTCAGCAAAAGCGATTACATCCACAATATCCCTATTATGCATGGAATGCTGGGTTTTGTAATTTCGTTATTGCTTGTCTTTAGGACTAATACCGCTTATGACCGCTGGTGGGAAGGCCGTAAACTCTGGGGCGGCCTTGTAAACAACAGCCGAAATCTGGCTATCAAACTTTCGGCAATCCTGAAAGACGAAAACGACCGCAGATTTTTCAGGAAATTTATTCCGCTTTATGCAGATATACTTCATAAACATTTAAAAGATACCGATACGAGCAAACAGCTTTTTGAAGACGTTGAACTGGAAATAGACCAGCACAAACACAAACCCAATCAGCTTAAAAGAATCATGTATCATAAAATCAATGATTTGTATGATGATCAAAAAATTACCGGCGACCAGCTGATTATCCTGAATGACGAATTACAGTCGTTTACCGATATCTGCGGTGCCTGCGAACGTATTAAAAACACCCCTATTCCCTACTCTTACAGTGCTTTTATCAAGAAGTTTATTTTCTTTTATACGATGACGCTTCCTTTTGGTTATTCTGTAAGTTTAGGTTATCTGGTGGCTCCCGTAGTTGTTTTTATATTTTACGTACTGGCGAGTCTCGAACTTATTGCCGAAGAAATCGAAGATCCTTTTGGCGATGACGAAAACGACCTGCCGACAAAAAAGATCTCAGAAAACATCAAAAAACATATCGAGGAACTGATTTAATTAAACGTTAAATCCGGAGCAGTTCAACATTTTTTTATTAAATTTAGACTTTCCACTTCTAAATTTAACCGCAATGCAGCATCAACGTGTTTTACTTCATCCTCCGCATTTATCCAATGAAAAATCATTAAAAACACTGGTTGAGAACAGAAGTGTTTACACGCTCAGCAATTGCGAACTAAATCTTTTTGAAACCTACGAAACTACGAATCTTGTTCCGTTAAAATTTAATGATTTTGTAGTAACCAGCATGCTGCGCGGCAAAAAAGTCATGCATCTTTTTGATGAACCCGGTTTTGATTATCTTCCGGGCGAAACAGTAGTGGTTCCTTCGAATATTGAAATGAAAATTGATTTTCCGGAAGCCTCCAAAGAAAACCCTACTCAATGTCTGGCACTGGCTATTGACAATAGTAAAATCAATGAAACTTTAAATTTCCTGAACGAACGTTATCCAAAAGAGGGCAGCGATATTTACTGGCAGCTGAACTATCAGAATTATTTCTTTTATAACAATGTAGATCTGGCTGCAACGATCAACAAACTTATAAAAGAATGTATGGGTACTTCTATCACCAAAGATGCCCTGGCTGATTTAACGCTTCAGGAATTGCTGATACGAATTATTCAGACCCAAACCGTCAAATCTGTAGAAGAAGGTCTCGTTTTTCAGTCTAACAATCCTATTTTTGAAGTAACCGAATTTATCAGGCTTAATTTAAAAGAAAACATCAACCTGAAAAGCCTGAGCGATAAAGCCTGTATGAGTACCACTTCCTTCTATCGTTTTTTTAAAAGGGAGCTTGGCATGAGCCCGATTGAATATATTTTAAACGAAAAAATCAAACACGCTAAAAAACTACTGAAAAACCCCGGAATTCAAATTAACGAAGTCTGTTACCTGTCCGGTTTTGAAGATGCCAACTACTTTACCCGTTTGTTTAAAAAACACGAAGGCATTACTCCTAAACAGTATCAGCAGCTATACATTAATTAAAAAATACTAAGATGCTAAAAATCTTATTTTTCCCGGCATCTTTAAAACTTACTCTTTTACTCAAAAAACTTTACAGGTTCTAAATCCTTTTCCTCTTCTTCGGTAAAAATCCGGTATTCGATCTGAAAAGTCTTTTTTAGAGGGGTTTCCAGCGAAAAACCTCCCACACCAAAAGCATCAATTACTTTAAGTGTAAAGTGGGCATGTTTCCAGTATTCAAATAAATCTTTGTCTACCCAAAACTCTGTTTCTTCAATTGTTCCTATACACACATCTCCCATTCTCTGGTAATAACCGCCTTTTTCAAAACACTGCGGCTGCGTTCCTTCACAGCACCCTCCGGCCTGATAAAACATCAGATCACCGTGTTTTTCCTTTAGTATATGTATCAGTTCTATTGCTTCCTGTGCTGCATCCAATCTTTTTACCATAATTTTATACCTTTAAAAAAAGCAGTAAATTCATTGTTATAAACTTACTGCTTTTTATGATTATTACTAAGAACCGGCAATATCAAGAACAACTCGTCCTTCGATCTGACCTTTTCTCATCCTGTCAAAAACTTCATTTACATCTTCCAGCTTAGCCGGATTAACGGTTGCTTTTACTTTGCCGTCTGCAGCAAATTCAATCGCTTCTTTCATATCCTTACGGGTTCCTACTATTGAACCTCTAATCGTAATTCGGTTTAAAACCGTATCAAAAATCGACAAATCAAAATGACCTGGAGGAAGTCCGTTGAGTGCCATTGTACCTTTTCTCCTTAAAGTTTCAAGCCCTTGTTTGAAAGCTATGGGAGAAACTGCGGTAACCAATGCCCCATGCATTCCACCAACTTCTTTCTTTAAGAATTCTCCAGGATTTTGATTTTTAGCATTCACTACCAAATCGGCACCCAGTTTTTTCGCTAAATTAAGCTTGTCATCTGCCACATCAATAGCCGCCACGTTCATTCCCATTGCTTTTGCATATTGTACGGCAACATGTCCCAAACCTCCAATTCCGGAAATAGCCACCCATTCTCCGGGTTTTACTTCTGTTTCTTTGAGTCCTTTGTAAACAGTCACTCCGGCACAAAGTATAGGCGCCATTTCCATAAAATTGACATTAGAAGGCAAAATCCCTACATAACGTGCATCGGCAATTACAAATTCGGCAAAACCACCGTCAACACTGTATCCCCCGTTCTGCTGGCTTTCACATAAAGTTTCCCAGCCTGTAATACAGTGATCACAGCCGCCGCAGGCACTGTAAAGCCAGGGTACACCAACAGCATCCCCTTCTTTTACATTTTTTACATCCTGCCCTACAGCAGCCACATACCCCACAGCTTCATGTCCCGGAATTAATGGCATTTTGGGCTTAACCGGCCAGTCGCCTTCTACGGCATGTAAATCGGTATGACAAACACCGCTCGCCACTACTTTTACAAGGATTTCATTTCTTCCCGGTCGTTTTACTTCGACTTCTTCAATTTTTAAAAGAGAGCCAAATTCTCTCACGACCGCAGCTTTCATCGTTTTTGGTAACATAACAAGAATGATTTAGCGGACACAACAAGTCCGCCGACTCATTATGTCCTGGTTATAGTATAAGGGATTTTACAGTCTTAAAAGAATCCCAGTTTCTTTTTGTCATAGGAAATCAGCATGTTTTTGGTCTGACGGTACTGACTCAGCATCATTTTGTGATTTTCGCGGCCAATTCCTGATTGTTTATAACCTCCAAAAGGAGCTCCTGCCGGATAAGAATGATATTGATTGATCCAGACACGACCTGACTGAATAGCTCTTGGCACCTGATAAATTTCGTGCGCATCACGTGTCCATACTCCGGCTCCTAATCCGTACATGGTATCATTGGCAATTTCAATAGCTTCCTCGGTAGTTTTAAAAGTGGTTACTGCCAGCACCGGCCCGAAAATTTCTTCCTGAAAAATTCTCATCTTGTTGTGTCCCTTAAATAAAGTAGGTTTAATGTAATACCCGCCTTCAAGGTCCCCGCCTAAATGATTTGCATCTCCTCCGGTCAGTAATTCAGCACCCTCTTCTTTTCCTAATTTAATATAGGACATGATTTTTTCTTTCTGTACCAGTGAAGTCTGTGCGCCAATCATCGTGTTTTTATCCAGCGGATTTCCGGCTATAATGGCTTCTGTCCTTTCAATAACTTTAGTAATAAACTTTTCATAAATATCTTCATGAATTAATAATCTCGACGGACAGGTACAAATTTCTCCCTGATTTAAAGCAAATAATACCGCACCTTCAACCGCTTTATCAAAGAAATCGTCATCATGGTCTGCTACAGAAGGAAAGAAAATGTTAGGTGATTTTCCGCCTAACTCTAAAGTAACCGGAATAATATTTTCGGTTGCATACTGCATAACCATACGTCCGGTAGTAGTAGAACCAGTAAAAGCGGCTTTGGCTACTTTTTTATTAGTCACCAGCGGACGGCCCAGTTCTGCTCCAAATCCGTTCACGACATTCAGAACGCCCGGCGGAAGTATATCGCCAATTAGTTCCATTAAAACCATAATAGAAACCGGAGTACTTTCGGCCGGTTTTAAAACAATCGTATTTCCTGCCGCAAGTGCCGGGGCGATTTTCCATACCGCCATTAAAATAGGGAAATTCCAGGGAATAATCTGGGCCACAACGCCTATAGGTTCGCTTAAAGCAATAGAAACGGTCTGTGAATCCAGTTCGGCAATAGAACTTTCTTCTGCACGGATTACACCGGCAAAATACCGAAAGTGATCAATTGCCAGCGGAATATCGGCAGCAAGTGTTTCACGAATGGGTTTTCCGTTATCAACGGTTTCCACAGCCGCTATGTATTCCAGATTGTCCTCTATTTTCTGTGCAATCTTATTTAAAAGAATACTGCGTTCTGTAACAGAAGTCTTTCCCCATGTTTTAAAAGCTTCGTAAGCAGCGTTTACGGCATTTTCAAGGTCTTGTTTTCCGGAATGTGCCGCCTGCGTAAATACTTTTCCATCGATTGGAGAGATAACATCAAAATAGTCTCCCGTTACCGGAGCTGTAAATTTTCCGTTGATGTAATTGTCGTATTTTGACTTGAATTCAGGTCTTTGTGTGGTTGTGCTCATAATTAGTAAATTTTTTGATTCACTCAAAATTAGCTTCCTCTTCTAAAACAGAATAGCATTTTTCGTTCATCTAATAGCACAAAAATTACAGATTTGATTTAATAAGGTTTTTTAAATGCTTTATTAGTAATTTTTTAATACTAAAAATACCAAATACCCATTTTTACGGCCATTTTGAGCTTCAAAAAGTGCCCTGAAAAAACCAAATAAAATCTTTCTTACTACAATTCTCAATCCTTATATTTGTATCCTCATAAAAGAATAAAACTAACATGAAAATATCTTACAACTGGTTAAAACAATTCATTAAAACTGACTGGTCTTCTGAACAGACTTCTGAACTACTTACTGATTTAGGTCTGGAAGTTGAAGTTGTTGAAAAATACCAGTCCATTAAAGGCGGATTAGAAGGGGTTGTTGTAGGACATGTACTTACTTGTGAAAAACACCCTGATGCCGACAGATTAAAAGTTACAACCGTTAATATTGGCTCTGAAGCTCCCGTGCAGATTGTATGCGGTGCCTCGAATGTAGCGGCAGGACAAAAGGTACCGGTAGCTACTATCGGAACTGTTTTATATGATAAAGAAGGAGCCGAATTTACTATTAAAAAAGGAAAAATCCGAGGACAGGAAAGCCACGGGATGATCTGCGCCGAGGATGAATTAGGTCTTGGAACAGGCCATGACGGAATTATGGTTCTGGATGAAAATCTGGTTCCGGGAACTCCGGCTTCCGAGGTTTTCCAGATTACCAATGACGAAGTATTTGAAATTGGACTTACTCCTAACCGTGCCGATGCTATGAGTCATTTTGGTACGGCACGTGATCTAAGAGCCGGAATGCTGCAGCGTGGTGTAAACATCGAATTAATTACACCTTCTGTAAGCAATTTCAGAGTAGACATGCGTACCCTTAAAATTGATGTAAATGTTGAAGAACCTGCTTTAGCACCAAGATACTGTGGTCTTACAATTTCAGGAATTACAGTTCAGGAATCTCCAAGATGGCTGCAGGACCGTTTAAAAGCGATCGGCCTGACTCCTAAAAATAATATTGTCGACGTTACTAATTATGTTTTACACGAATTAGGACAGCCGCTTCATGCTTTCGATGCTGCTAAAATCAATGGAAAAGTAATTGTTAAAACACTTCCTGCCGGCACGAAATTCGTAACGCTGGATGATGTTGAAAGAACACTTCATGCTGAGGATTTAATGATCTGTGACGAAAAAGGACCGCTTTGTATTGCCGGTGTTTTTGGAGGAAAAAAATCTGGTGTTTCTGAAGGAACTACGACTATTTTCTTAGAAAGTGCTTATTTCGATGCGGTAAGCGTTCGTAAAACAGCGAAAAGACATCAATTGAATACAGATGCTTCTTTTAGATTTGAAAGAGGAATTGACCCAACTATTACAGAATATGCTTTAAAACGTGCTGCCCTTTTAATTCAGGAAGTGGCAGGAGGAAAAGTAACCTCGGATGTTGTAGAAGTGTATCCTAAAAAAGTAGAAGACTTTTCAGTTCTTTTGAATTTCAGCCATGTTTATAAAATTATCGGACAGGAAATTCCTAAAGACACTATCAAAAAAATCCTGGTTTCCCTGGATATTAAAGTAAACAGTGTTTCGGATACCGGTTTAGGTTTAACTATTCCGGCTTATCGTGTAGATGTACAGCGTGAAATTGATGTAATAGAAGAAATTCTAAGAGTATACGGTTACAACAATATCGAGTTTTCTAAAAAATTTAATGCTACGGTAGCTAATTCTCCAAGAACTGAAGATTATAAAGTACAAAATGTTATTGCTTCTCAGTTAAACTCGCAGGGTTTTCATGAGATGATGGCGAACTCTCTAACAACAGCTGCTTATGCCAAATTATCAACTGTTTTAAAAGAAGAGCATAACGTTACGATGTTAAATCCTTTAAGCAGTGATTTATCAACTATGCGTCAGTCTTTATTATTTTCTGCCCTGGAAGCAGTTTCTTACAATATTAACCGAAGAAATTCCGATTTAAAATTATTTGAATTCGGAAAATCCTACCATAAATATCTAAACGGTTACGAAGAGCACAAACACCTGACTTTATCTATTTCAGGAGACCGTAATAAAGAAAGCTGGACAACTCCTCAGAAAGGAACGGATTTCTTTTTATTAAAAGGATATGTAAAAGCGGTTTTAAACCGTTTGGGAATTGAAAAGGTTACGAATGCTCCTGCCCGTTCTGATATTTTTTCTGAAGGTACTTCTATCTCTTACAACAACGATACTTTAGTTGAAATGGGAGTGGTAAAGAAATCGATTTTGAAACATTTCGGAATCAAGCAGGACGTTTATTTTGCTGATTTTAACTGGGATCTGGTTTTAAAGATCATTACCGGAAAAATCAAATACACAGAAATTCCTAAATATCCTGAAGTTCGCAGGGATTTAGCTTTATTGATTGACAAAAACACTACTTACGAAAGTATTTACAATCTGGCAAAACAAAGTGAAAAAGCGCTTTTAAAAGACGTTAATCTATTTGATGTTTATGAAGGCAGTAAGCTTCCGGAGGGCAAAAAATCGTATGCATTGAGCTTTACAATTCAGGACAATACCAAAACTCTTACAGACGCTCAAATTGACAAAATTATGTCTAAACTGCAGCAGACTTTTGAAACGGAACTGGGTGCCAGTTTAAGATAAATTCTAAAAGTATTACAAACCTAAAACCCGACAGTGCTTACTGTCGGGTTTTTCTTTTGGGTTTCAGACCCTTTCGGGCATTTAATCAGCTGTAAAATTCGCTAAGGTTTACGCAGAGAACAGAAGGTTTTTACCCCTTAAGAGCCCCCTGCGTAGACCCTGGCGGACTTTCGCTTACAATTAATGCCCAAAGTGACGCAGTCTAAAACCTGAAACTAAAAAACTAACTAATCAAATATCGCTTCCAGATCTGCCCCCCAAGCATCTGGACTCCTGTTCCCATGTTTTCTGTTTCTAATTTTTGTCTCGAACCATCGTCGAAAATCATTTCAAGATAAATTTTCCCATTTTCTTCACATACATCCCATTTTCCAACTTCTTTTTCAGAAGACTGATTCGGAAGGTACAAACCTCCTCCGGAAACACTTCTAAAGGATTCTTTTAGATAGACTGCACTAAAATCCGGATACAGATAAATGGCCCACTTCATCTCTTCGTACCATCCACCGCCGGAATAATCCCTGTCACTATTAGCTTTTTCCAGACGAAGCTCTCGGTTCGATAAGGTGTTTATCATTTGACTGACTAAATAACTCATGGTTCTTTATTCTTTATTTTTAATGCCTGCCGATCCTATTACAAATAAGCATAACTCTGATTTTTTATATTTAAAAACCACAGCCCTGAACGTTATAAAGTTCTTCAAATCTGCACAGTTTTTATTTCTTAAAATACGGATCAGGCCAGCTTCTTCAGGATATACTTTTTCTATTAACCCATACCTAACAGTCTGATTGTATAGTTATTCGTTTTTCTGTAAATACTAACGGTGTAAAATTGCTTAAATATAAAATAGGAATAAGCCGTAATTTGACCCCTTTTTTTGAATAATTTTACCTGTAAAAAAAGGGTATATTTCCCCTTGACACGTTTGAAAGCTTTGCTCTATTTTTGTCGTTTTCAATAATCAAAAAAAACTGTAAACTAAACCCATTAACCAATTTAAAATCTTTTAATAATCATGAAAAATCCACCTGCAAAACCAAGTCAGCTAATAACAAAAGAATTTGCTAAACAGTTAAATGCTAATTACAATACTAAAAAAGCAGCATCATTAACCGGAAAGGCAGCAAAAAAAGAAGATGCCAATGCCATCTGGTATTCACTGGAAGCATTAGAAAGTTACATACACTATATTAAAACCCACGGCGCTAAAGACGGATATAACGTAGATGGTATACGTTTTTATTTTGGGGTATATCCGGAAGATGAGCAGCATGGCGAAAAAGCCGGACTGACTACTTTATTTCTGGTTCCCACAGGTAATAAAATCGAAAATGATACCGCCAAAATCCAGAGTTTCGCATTAGCAAAAGAAGCTGCATCGGCAGACATTCAAAGTCTTGACCCAATGAACTACGGAAATATCGGAAGACCGCCTAGCTTAACTTATTAATACTTATGTTTGAATTTTTAAGATCGTACATCATTTATTTAGCTTTATTATCAGGATGCATTGGATTAATTTCAATGCATAAATTACCTGGTAAGAAAGCTAAATTTTTAGTAATTTTAATCTGGTTTTCTGTACTAATAGAAATAGTGGGATACTATTTTACGTATTGGACGGGCTTATTGAACTATTATGTATATAATTTCTATATGTTCGTCAGTTTTTCAGCCTATATACTGCTGCTGCGGAGTCTTCTGTCAAAAATATACCACAGGATGACCTCAGTGTATTGTCTTATTCTCTTTATTGTGTCTTTCTTTTTAAATATAATTTACTTCCAGGAAGACACCAACCGGTCTTTTACCTATAGTTTTGCCATTGGCGTTATACTGGTATTAATATTATCCTGCCTATATTTGATAGAGATTTTCAATTCAGACAAAATTTTAAATTTTAAACGATCTGTTTTTTTCTGGTATATACTGGGAATTTTGGTTTTCCATGTCCCTTTTACGCCTTTTATGCTGGCTATTAACTGGTTTCTAATAAAACAGGACGAATCCATATTTAGCCTTGTTTTATTTATCTTAAATTTACTGGCACACAGCTGTTACATTGTTGGATTTATATGGAGCGAAAAGAAATACAATTATTAGTCATTTCATTAGGCATTGTTTTTTTTACTTTAATAGTTATTCTGCTGATTATTTTCTTTTATTTCTTAAAGAAAAAGAACAACTATCTAGTAGAAAAAATGGAGGCTGAATTGTATTTTCAGTCTGAGCTTGTAAAAACCAGAATTGAGATAAAGGACCAGACCCTTTCGGAAATCAGTAAAGAGCTTCATGATAATATCGGTCAGATCATATCGGTAGCCATTATGCAGCTTAATATTGGTATAAGTAACAAAACCATCGAAATTTCCGAATTAAAAGACCTGAAATCCGTACTTGCCAAAGCACTGGATGAACTGAGAATTTTATCGCGAATCATTAACAAAGACAATTTACTGCAGCATAACTTTGTAGACGCTATAAAACTGGATTTAGAAAGGATAAAAAAACTTAAGAAAATAAAGTACAATTTTAACCTTATTGGCGAAATTCCGGTTATTAATGAAGAACACGATCTTATTATTTACAGAATATTTCAGGAAGCCCTGCACAACAGTTTAAAACATTCCCACAGTGATCTGTTTGATGTTTCTATTGAAGCTACTCCGGTTATTTTCAGGCTTACACTGAAAGATTACGGAATTGGATATAACCATGAAAACTCCAATCCCGGATTGGGCGTAAATAATATGAAACTTCGTGCCAAGTTAATTGGAGCCAGGTTCATGATCGAATCCGATCCGTCCGGAACAAGCGTAACCCTCGAATACCCCTTAACCCAATGTGATGAAAACTAACTCAAAAAGCAAACTCATAATCGTCGACGATCATCTTCTTTTCTCGCAATCGCTGGAACTGCTTATTAAAAGTTTTGGTGATTACGAAGTCATAGAACGTTTTGAAAACGGAAAAGTATTTACTTCCTATTTACAGGAAAACACCGGCACCGATATTGATCTGGTTCTTTTAGATGTTAATATGCCTGTTTTAGACGGCGTAAGTACCATGAAATGGATCAAGGAAAACCGGCCAAATTTAAAAGTGATCGCACTTTCGGTTAACGATGATGATGAAATCATTATTAAAATGATCACCAATGGCGCAAAAGGCTATCTATTGAAAGATACTTCACCTGAAATTTTCAGAGAAGCTATCGAATGTGTTATCGAAAAAGGATTTTACTTTACCGAGCTTGTTTCAGGCATGCTGGTCAATAAAGTAAACAGTGATAATAAAAAAGTGAGCTTAAAAGAAAAAGAATTGCTATTTATCAAACATGCCTGTACCGAAATGACATATAAAGAAATCGCCTCAGAAATGTGCCTGAGTCCTAAAACCATCGACGGTTACAGGGAATGTTTGTTTGATAAATTAGAAATAAAAACAAGAATTGGCTTAGTTCTTTATGCAGTCAAAAACAAAATTGTTCTTGTTTGATTTAATAGGTTACTGCTGCAAAAAACGGATACTTATTGATTTTATCACGTCCGTTCAGGAAAGTCAGTTCCATCAGGAAATTACACTGCACAATTTCGCCGCCTAGTTTTTCTACCAGTTCGCAGACTGCTTTTGCCGTTCCGCCGGTAGCCAGCACATCATCGTGAATCAAAACACGATCTCCTTTTTGTATAGCATCGGTATGCATTTCGAGACTATCTGTTCCGTATTCCAGTTCATATGAAGCCGAAATCGTTTCGTACGGCAGTTTTTTAGGTTTCCTGACCGGAACAAAACCGGCATTGAGTTCCTGTGCCAGTAAAATTCCGAAGAAAAAACCACGGCTTTCTGCTCCTACTACCTTATCAATCTTCTGTCCTTTTAAAGAATCGACCAAAAGAGACAGGCATTTTTTCCTTGCTTCGGCATTATTTAGCAGTGGAGTGACATCTTTAAACAAAATTCCTTCTTTAGGAAATCCCTGAATATCACGTATATAATTTTCTACCTTCATTTTTTTTTATTTTTATCTTATTTTATGTTTGTATATCTCACATTTATGTCTAACTTTGCACCCGCAATAAGCAATCAACAAAGCTACTAAAAAAACAGCTAAGTTATAATAAAAAGGCCTCGTGGCGCAACTGAATAGCGCATCTGATTACGGCTCAGAAGGTTACAGGTTTGAATCCTGTCGAGGTCACTCAGCCAGATGGCGCCAATTGTCTTCAATTGGCGCCATTTTTTATTTACACTACTAAATACGCTGGCTTTAAATCATTTTGCTTTTATTTTCTTTCTTTAAAACTAACAGCCGGTTGCACCAAGGTATATATTTACAAGAGAAACAATACAATTTGTTGATTTATCATTCGATAAGTTAACAGGATTCAAACACCAAGAATGAAGAAAAATATGACTTTATAATATCTTATTTTTTTCTAAATGCTGTTCATTCAGAAAATGAAATCTCATTCTAAAATGGTCTTATATTTCAAGATTATTTGAATTTCACGCTCTCATTTTTTCCAATTATAATTATTGCTAGACTGAAGCAAAAAAATGGTATATTTAATTAGGAGTCTCCTTGCGATATATTCCTTTCTGAAACAAAAAACAGTTTTCTAACCGGTGAAAGCAGGGCTTTTGCCCAGTGAAGAAAGAACACTTTTTTGAGGATGAGTACAAAGCCGGCAAAAGAATTTGGCTTCTGCACATAAAGGTCCGCCCCCTTCTCAAAAGTTTCCTCAACATCCTGGAGATGGTCCCAGGTAGAGAGCATCACGGCCGGTATATCCCGCAGCCCTTCATCGCTCTTTATTTCTTCCAGCGCCTTGATCCCACCTTTAACGGGCATGCTGACATCGATAAAAATCATATCGGGATTGGGCTGGGACTCATCTCTCAAGTTATCCAGAAGCTCTTGCCCGTTCTCCACGGTCCTTACCTCAGAGGGAACCTCTGCCTCATCTAGGGCATCGAGGAACAATTCCTGGTCCTCTTTATCGTCTTCGGCCAGTATAATTTTCAGCGGCTCCTGCTGATTTAAGTCTTCACTAGCAGGGCGGGTATTCTCAGAACTGATCATATCGAAGGGGTTTTACAATATCCAAATGTAGCACATAAATGCATAAAAGATTTTGCTGCATCCATAAATTTAAAGTCTGTTATAAATGCAGCCTCTAGGCATTAACCTGCAAGACGGCATTGGTAAATTTTGAGGATGGAATTTACAATATTCCCACATCAAATATGGGAATTATGAAACATCCTCTTAAAGTGCAGTAATATAATTGAAATCCCAGGGAATAACTTTACAGCACCAAAATCATAATCCATGGATCCAGACACTGTTCTTCTGCAGGATATAGCAGACAATACCCTATTGCCTACTGCGGTCTATGCCGGCAGTAATCTTGAAATTGTGTTTGCAAATCCCGCCATGGCCCAGATATGGGGAAAAGGAGATCAGGTAACAGGGAAAACGTTTTCCAAAGTACTTTCAGATTCTAAAAAAGAACACTTACTGAGCCAGGCGCTCAGCGTTTTGAAAACCGGAATACCTATTCATATCAAGGATGAAAAAATAGATATTGATAGAAACGGCATAGTGCTCTGCTGTTATTTTAATTACAGTTTCACTCCCCTTTTTGATCCCGAGGGAAATTGTTACGGGGTTCTGAATACCATTTCAGATGCAACCGAACTCCATGAGTCCAGACAGCAGACCCTTGATTCGGACCAGAGGCTTAAAATGGCCGTTGAGGCTTCAGGAATTGGAACATACGAAATAGATTTATCTACCAGAAAAATTACTGCCTGCAAAAACTTCAATCATATTTTATCCATTGATGAGCTGACATCTGCTGATGCATTAATTTCAAAAACACATCCTGGAGATCTCCCAGTGCGCGAGAAGGCGCATAAAGAAGCCGAAACGACGGGACTGATTTCCTATGAAACAAGAATAATTACTAATGACCTTTCTGAGAAATGGGTAAAGGTTACCGGAAAAATTCTTCGGGATCCAGATGGGAAACCTAGAACAATTATTGGAACGTTTTTGGATATCAGCGAGCATAAGCACTTTGAGCAGGAACTGAAAAAACAGGTTGCGGCGCATACCCAAGAGCTTCGACGCTCCAATGATGATCTTCTGCACTTTGCCCATATAGTAAGTCATGATCTTAAAGAGCCTGTTAGGAAAATCAAGTTTTTTAATCATCTTTTGAAAAATGAGCTGCAAGGTTTTATAAAGGAAAAATCTAAAAAGTATTTTGACAAAATCGACCAGAGCGCACAGCGGATGCAGAATATTATTGAAGGGATTTTGGCCTACTCCACCATCAACAAATCAGTACAGAGCGTTGAGAAAATAAACCTCAATGAGATTATTGAAAATATAAAAACCGATCTCGAGCTTATAATACAGGAAAAAGAAGCAATACTTATTATCCGAGAGCTTCCCTGTATAGAAGGAGCGCTGATTCTCATCCACCAGCTCTTTTACAACCTTATCCAGAATGCCCTTAAGTTTTCAAAACCCGATAAACCTCCTCGCGTGACCATAAAGTCATCAGTTGTAAAGCATAAGGATTCTGATTTTCTAAAGATCATCATTAAAGATAATGGAATCGGGCTGGATCCCCTCTACACTGATAGAATCTTCAATGACTTTGAAAGGCTGCATTCCAAAGATCAGTATGAAGGAAACGGACTGGGTCTTTCTTTATGCAGAAAAATAACAGAAAGGCATAATGGAACCATCAGCGCATCAGGGAAAAAAGATAACGGCGCAGCATTTACAGTAACTCTTCCCCTAAAGCAGAAGAGCTCTGTCATTTAATTCTATTGATAAAAACTGGTCTAAAATAAAGCATACTACCTGCGGCAATAGGTTTGAGTTTTGAGGCAAAAAAACGCCCCTGTAATTTCATTCAGGTAAAATCACAAGGCCGTTCCTAGAATCTTTTTATTTTGTTTTATTCCACCGTTATGGTTTTACTTTTAGTATGGCTGCACGATGAGGAATTTCCCTTTTTGGTGGTCACTTCCGCTTTTACGGCATAAGTGCCGGCCGCCGCATAAGTATGTGAAACTGTTATGCCCTCAGCAGTCTGCCCGTCCCCGAATGTCCATTTAACAGTTCCAAGGGTTCTTTCGCTCCCTGCATAATGAATTGAAAAATTGATTTTCCTTGCATTGGCCGGATCCGCTTCATGATTTAAGGTCATTAAAAGATCATCCCCCAGACAATCCACAATTTCTTCTTCGGTTTTGCTGCAGGAAACTGCGATAAAAAATGACGTGATAAACATTAAAATTGCTGTACTTTTTCTCATAATATTATTTTAATAGTTCATTCAATAAAAATAATCATTTTTATGAATTCACTCTAACATAATGAAAGAATTTTCCTTATATGGAAATCTAAAAATCACCCGGGCGGCAGCATCAAATGCTTAAACAAACAGGCAGAAAGGCTACAGAAGCAATTAAATAACCAATATTCTCCTGCAGGAGAACAGCAGCGATGCCTGGCTGCCGGTACCAACAGCTATGCCACTAAACCTTTTAAGCATCATGAACTTTTAGAAGCTGTAAGATCAGTTCTCAAAAACAACACAAATAAATATGCGCTCGATACCTTTCTGCCAGAGAAAGCTGCACTAAATTTTCAAATAATCCGCTATTTCAATTTTTGTGGCAAAATCGTGGCTCAAAAAACCCCAAATACTCCTTAAGCCACTTAAAATCAAACTATTATACACTAATATTCGAATCATTACTAAATTTATCAAGCTCTCAAAAAATATCTTTTCCCAAGTAAGCACAGCACGAATGGTCTTTGCAGAAAGTGAGAAATGCAAATTCTTACATCTACTCTAGGCATTATCCGTTTTAAAAAACTTGGTTGCAGATTATAAATTGCAACATCTTATTTACCTTATTTTATTTCAGAGCACTGTAAATTTATACGATTAAATTAAAAAATCGTAATCCTATGAAAACAGCCAAACCGCATTTTTCACTTCTAATGCTCATTGTCTTTTTTATAAATTTTTCTATGGCTCAGACAACATCACCTCTGGTTCAGAAAATGTATAATGGAGAGTGGCCGTCAAAAGATGAAATTCAGAAAAACTACGACTATTATTTTGAACAGGCTGCCATACAGGCCTACATGGCATCTTTGCCGGCATTAAATACCATCGGAATCCGGGATGCATCTGAAGCTAAATTTGGAAAAGGCTACAACATACTGCCTATCTGGAAAGACAGAATGAACGCTAAAACACTGATTCCGACGCCAAACTGCGATGTAATCTATTCTATGAATTATCTAGATCTTAAGGAGACAGGACCTCTGGTGATTTACGCTCCGCCGGGCGTTATTGGAATGTTTACCGATTTTTTTCAGCGCACATTGACCGATGTAGGAGCTGCAGGCCCGGACAGAAATTCAGGAGGACTTTATTTACTGCTTCCTCCCGATTATGACGGACATGTGCCTGGAGGATATTTCGCTTTTAAATCAAGAACTTACAACGTCTTTCTTTTCTTCCGCACCGTGCTTATAGCGGGTCCAAACGGACCAGACACAAAGAAACCTGTAGCAACCGCAGAAATGACTAGAATTTATCCATTAGGCGTTACTGAGTCAAACCGACCTGCCATGAAGTTTCCAAATGCTTCGCCCGAAAGGATCAATATGATGTATCCTACAGACTTCACTTTTTGGGAAAAACTAAAAAAATTCATTGATTACGAACCTGTCGGCTGTTTAGATCCTGTTTCTCGAGGACAGCTTGCTTCCATAGGAATTATTAAAGGACAGCCATTTAATCCAGATGTGCACCAGAAACAGATTCTTATCGATGCCGTAACCAAGGCAGAAAAAATGATTCTTGGTTTCCGCCTTCATCCGGACGGTTTAAACATGAATCCCTATTATAAAGACCGAAAATATGTGAATGTATGGGGCGGTGTTGATGCGGACTGGCAGACAGCTTCTTATCAGTCTTTAAAAACGCAGGCCGCTTATTTCCAAATTGCGTTTTCTTCTGCTCCGGCAATGGTGGTAGATGCCATTGGTATGGGATCAAAATATCCTAATACTTTCATGGATTCTGAAGGCAATTTCTTAAATGGAAGCAATAGCTATAAACTGCATCTTCCGCCAAATATTCCGGCAAGTTTATATTGGGCTGTAACAGCTTACAATCCGCAGGACGGGACCATGCCTGAAACCTCACAGCCTTTCCCATCCAGAAATCAGTTCGATAAAGTGAAAACCAATTCTGATGGTTCGGTAGATCTGTATTTCGGACCTTCGAAACCATCCGCTTCACCTGCTGAAAATTGGATACAGACACTTCCTAACAGGGCTTTGCTTATAGCAGTAAGATTATACGGAACAGGAAGCGCTTTCTACGACCAGACTTGGAAACCTGATGATGTTGTAAAAATAAAATAAGGATAATCGTTTGGGGGATTAAATGTCCTTTAAATCAAAATAGCCATTGCTTTTCATTAAAAACTAAAAACAATACCTATGAAAAAATTCCTCATTACTCTGCTTGCGATTACAGCCTTAACCGCCTGCAAAAAAAACACAGATACTTCGGAAAATACTAATGCTGCAGCAACTGAAGCTGGAACCGAGAAAAAAGACAGTCTTACTCTAGCTGCGGCAAGCACCGAAGTAAAACTGCATCCCGAATATGCAAAGACGCTTGCTCGTATGGCCTATGTGTGGGGTTATCCGATGGTAAATATGCTTAACAGAAAAAACACTCTTGCAAAGGCGCCAGAGCCTGGGCGTATGGACGGTGTACTGCCTGTAGCACCTACAGGACGTATCGGAATGCTGTACGACTATATTAATCCCGCGCAGACTTTTATTGCCTGTCCTAATCAAGACGTAGTATACGGACTAGGCTTTTTTTCTTTAGACGAGCAGCCGGTTGTGATACAGGTTCCAGATTTTGGAAAACGTTTTTTTGTATATGCGATCTATGACGCAAGAACAGACCAGGTGGGCCAATTAGGACAGCCATATGGATCAAAGCCAGGCTTTTATTTATTGAAAGGACCAAAATGGAACGGAAAAGTGCCGGACGGCATAACCGGAGTTCTTACCAGCCCTACCACTTTAGCAAACTGTATTCCGCGTATTTTTCAGGACGATACTCCGGAAGACAAAGCTGCTATACAGCCGCTTATCAATCAGGTTGTGGTTTATCCTCTTTCAGAATTTGACGGTAAGATGAAAACAACAGTCTGGAAAAATGCTCCAATTATTCCAAATCCAAATCCTAGTACTGGCGGGGCAGAAACCAAATGGGTAAAACCTGAGGTTTATTTTGACCAGTTCTCTACTGTACTTGAAACTGTTCCGCCGCTTCCAGGTGAAGAATCATTATACGGACAGTTTAAATCTTTAGTAGCTGCCGCGAAAAAAGATACTGCTTTTAAAAAATTAATCACCGATGAAGTAATTGCTTTAGACAAAACATTAGTTAAAGATTTTATTCGCTGGGAATACAATGGAAAACCTGCAGGAAATGGCTGGAACCGTTCGCAGAATAATGCGCAGTGGGGACTTGATTATTACAATCGTGCAGGAACTTCAAAATCGAATATGTTTGACAATCGTCCAAATGAAACGCAGTATTTCTATACCGATAAGACAACGGACGGACAAGAGCTGTCAGGAACGAACAATTACAAAATTACCTTTAAGGTGCTTCCTCCTGTAAAAGGTTTCTGGTCTTTGACTTTATACAACAAAGAGCATTTCTTTTATCCTAATGCATTAAAAAGATATTCGCTGGGAACAAAGAACAAAACTCTTAAGAAAAATACCGACGGAACATTAACTCTATACGCAGGAAATAAAAATCCAGGTGCAGATAAAGAAAGTAACTGGCTCCCTGCCCCTTCAGAACATTTTTCATTGTACATACGCGCTTACTGGGGAGACACGGCAATTATAGATGGCAGCTGGACACCGCCTGTGGTTGAAAAATATTAATTAATTCCATGCCATAAAAATCGAATTAATAATTTTAATACTCAACGCCTAGACACATACAAACTGCCATCGAATAAAAAAATAAAACAATTATCTTATAAATTCACACAAAGCCCAAATGACGTCAATTGAAGAGAATTGACGTCATTTTATTATTTACTAAATGATACTTGGTATCTTTTTTTTAATATAATTTAAAGTTGTCCATTTAAACAAATGATTGTCTGAGATTATTTTTTACAAATTATTTGAGAAATCAAGTAGATTTTTACATCTATCCCCAACAGGACATCTAAACCAAATTTACAAAGCCAATGAAAGACAGAAGCTACATATAGTAAGCCAATTTCTTCAAATCATCCAAAAATGATGTTGTAATTTGTCCTGTCCCCGTCACTCAGCCAGATGGCGCCAATGGAAGACAATTGGCGCCATTTTTTTATTTATGCTACTAAACACGATGCCTTTGAGTCATTTTTTCTTTTATTTTCTTTCTTTAAAATAATAGCAAATTGCTTCAGTGTATATATTTATATAAAAAACAGTACAAATAGTTAATTTATCATTCAATAACTTAACAGGATTCGAACACCAAAAATTGATAGAATATAAAGCTTTTACATTTCTTTAAGTTTTTTTTACTATTGTTCATATGGTAAATACTGCAGTCTAATTTTAAAAATGTTTTAACTTTTTACTTCAATTTTTCGCTCTAATAACTTCAATTATTAATTATTGTTCAACTGAGGCAAAAAATTGCTTTGCTCCAGAATTAATAAATAACAAAAGTTGCTTGAGTAAAAACTGAAGCATGAATGAGCTGTTCTTTGGAAGAGCTTACAGAGCAGCTGCATAATACTGCCAGAAGGTCAAAAACTTCGGAAAATTATACGGGTTCTGAAAAAGAAAACCAGACAGTCATATTGGAAACGCTGCTGCTGAATGAGCACGGACTCATTTTTTAGATCCCGATACTGACAGGAATGTTATTACTATAAAGGCCTTATTATTAAAACATATAGCAGAATTTTGTGTAACTTATATTCGTAAAATCCTCCTCTGTCTCAAATTATTATTCTTTTGTCTTTAACTTTTTCAAAAACCGCTAAAAGCTGTCTCAGATTAGAAAGCAGCTCCATAACAGAAGCATAGTCACCAGTATCAGAATTATCTTCCAATGACAGCGTGTACTGCCTGTAAAATACGCAAAACCTAAAAATTCAGCTCCAATCCCACCGATGCTGAAATTATTATATACTTTTGTTTCCAAACGTTCTGAAACTCCCCTTATTCGCAATACATTTATTTTTTATCATGACTGTTTCCCCAACTCCGGTTCCGCACAATGAAACTGAACGCCTTAATGCCTTAAAACGCTATAATATACTCGATACACTTCCTGACCAGGTTTTTGACGATGCCACAGCACTTGTTTCCTACATCTGCGGCACTCCGATAGCTTATATCTCCTTTATAGATGAAAACCGCCAGTGGTTCAAATCCAAAATTGGGTTCGACATTTCTGAAATCCCGAGAGAAATCACTTTCTCCCGCTACACGATCATGGATTCCAAAATGGTAGAGATTCCCGACACCCTGCTTCATGAACGATTCAAAGATGACCCCAATGTAAAAGGAGGCCATAATATTAGATTTTATGTCGGAATGCCCATCACAACTCCCGACGGATATGTCATCGGGGTTTTATGTGCCGTGGACCACGAGCCCAGAACATTAAATGAAAATCAGCGCAATGCACTGAATATTGTAGCGCGCCACGTAATCAACACGCTGGAATTAGGCACTAAAAACAGCGAGCTTACACAGCAGAAAAAGATAGCTGACCGTGCCGTAGCGGCTAAAGAGAATTTTCTGGCCAATATGAGCCATGAGATCCGCACGCCCCTAAATGCAGTGATCGGTTTTACCGAACTTTTGGCTGCAACCAATCTGGATGAGCAGCAGCTGGATTTTGTAAAAGATGTAAAGATTGCGGGAGACAATCTTATGATCATTGTCAACGACATCCTGGATCTGTCTAAAATTGAGTCAGGTAGCCTGACCCTCGAGCAGCGACCGTTTGATCTAAAGAAAACACTCAAACATGTCTATGACCTCTTAAGGGTCAAAGTCCATGATGGCGTGGAGTTTAACCTGTATCTCGATGCCGGGCTTCCTGAAATAATTTCCGGAGATCCGGGCAGGCTTAACCAGATACTGGTAAATCTGGCCGGCAATGCCCTTAAGTTCACCATGGAAGGGGAAGTGACCATCTCTGTAAAAAAAACAGCAGAAACAGACGACAGCTGCCAGATCCGCTTTGTGGTGAAAGATACCGGAATCGGCATATCTCAGAAGCATCTTGATACCATTTTCGGACGGTTTACCCAAGCCGAGCAGAGCACAACCAGAAAGTTCGGAGGCACAGGACTCGGGCTTAACATTGTAAAACAGCTTGTTGAACTGCATGATTCAAATATTCAGGTAAAAAGCATAGAAGGAAGCGGGTCGGAGTTTTACTTCACATTATCTTATAAAAAAGCAGTCTTGGAAACCAGCCCGCCTGAAGCGAAACTCTTCAATGATCTTGGCAGGCTCAGCATACTGCTTTGTGAGGACAACTACCTCAACCAGAAACTGGCACAGAACGTAATTGAAGGATTCGGATTTAAAATAGATATAGCCGAAAACGGAAGCCAGGGCATAGAAATGCTAGCGCACGGAGAATATGACCTGATGCTTATGGATCTGCAGATGCCTATTCAGGACGGCTACCAGACGACTAAATATATAAGAAAAGAAATGAATAACCCTATCCCTATTATCGCCATGACTGCACATTCCCTGGCAGGAGAACTGCACCGATGCCTGGATGCTGGCATGAACGGCTATGTGCCTAAACCTTTTAAGCAGCATGAACTTTTGGAAGCAATAAAATCAGTTCTAAAAAAAGACATAATCTTTTAAAGCAACCACTATAAGTATGGAAAAATAATCTGTTTTTAAGCAACTTCAGAAAATAAAATTTTATTTTTAAATGGTTTAATAATTCATAATCATTTGAATCTCCCTTCTCATTTTTTCAAATATTATCATTCCTTGACGGAGGCAAAAAATTGGTTTATTCATAAAGCGGATAATAACGTAATACAGCTGTAAAGATTAAAGTAAATACATCGTAAAACTTAGGATCACAGAATTAAATTATTGATTTTCAGTTTTTTTTACCAAACTTTTTTTTTTAATAACATGCCTGCGATAAATATATAATGCTATCTTTGCTGTAATTGGTATTCTGCCAATGCTCACTCTGATAAGCAGATCTGTCCATCTTGTAAAATTTGTCCTTCCTTACTCTTCAGTTTAGGCATACAGCCACCTTAATTTTTAAAACATTTTACATTATGAATATCTTTGTAGCAAAACTGGGGTTTGGAACCTCGGAGGATCAGGTACGCGACGCTTTCGCAGCTTATGGAACAGTAACCTCTGTAAAAATAATTATGGATCCGTTTACAGGTCGCTCAAAATGCTTCGGTTTTGTTGAAATGCCTGACCAATCTGATGCTGAAAAAGCAATAAAAGGCCTGAACAACTCTAAACTGGACAGCCAGACTTTAGTGGTAAACGAAGCCCGACCTAAGCCTGATGTTTTGGACTACAGCTCCAGCAGAGGCGCATCAAATTATTCTAAGGACAGAAGAAGATAGCTGCAGTCTCTGGCAATGCTCTGATCAGACCAGCGGCCAAATCTACATAGAGCTGATGCGTAATGGCTCGTTATTATTATAATAAATTTCTTTGCTTCAGACACTAATCTGAAACCAATAAATCATAATGCTTCTAGCAGGCATGGAATTAAACTTTACCTTTTTTTTATAACGGAAATTATCTTTTTTTTAAAATCAGAGCTGAAAACCTACCTGCGAAAGGCATCAGGTACAACTGTTGCTGCTTTTTTATAATCATCAATTGTATGGCGGTTGCCAGCTAAATTATAAATTTAAGATACTGCCATACATAATAATCATATTTACATGAAAAAATTTTCAGTACATGAGATCTGCACACATCTTCATGGCATAACTGACGGCAAAACGTCGGCAATGGTATCCTCTGCGGGGAGCCCTGAAACCGCCCAGCCACATCAGATTACTTTTCTCGGAAACAAAAAATTTGAAAGGCTTTGGCCGAAATCCAAAGCTCTTGTTGCTGTTGTGGATAAGAATAGCGTCCTAGATCCCGGCCCCGGCAGGGCACTGATCAAAGTAGACAGTGTTGAGCTGGCTATGTGCCGAGTGCTTGAACTTTTCAGACCTGTGGCTGTTAGGTTTGAAAACAACATCCATCACTCTGCAGTAATTCATAAGTCCGCTGAAATAGGCGATCAAACAAAAATAGGAGCCGGCGTCTACGTAGGCGTAGGATGCAAACTGGAACATAATGTCACTATTTACCCTAACGTTACCGTGCTTGACGGCTGTTTTTATCGGTTCTGGAACTGTTATATGGCCTGGGACTGTCATACGTGAAAACTGTCGCATCGGCCTAAGGACAATCATACATTCCAATGCTGTTATCGGTGCCGACGGGTTTGGTTTTGTGAAGTGTCCTGTTGAAGGACTCGTAAAGGTCCCCCATATCGGAAATGTTGTTATCGGTGATGATGTAGAAATCGGTGCGGGAGTCTGCATAGACCGCGCAAAATTCGCCTCAACTGTTATTGGAAATGGCTGTAAAATCGATAATCTGGTACAGATCGGGCATAACTGCATTGTAGGCGAACACTGCATCATCGCAGGAAATAGCGGACTGGCGGGTTCTGTGAAACTTGGCAGAGGCGTGGTCATCGGAGGGGGAAGCAGCATTAAGGATCATGTCACACTTGGAGACGGAGCTACCGTCGGCGGAGGATCGGGAGTAATCTCCGATGTCTGCGCAGGTGATACCGTATTAGGATATCCTGCTCTTAAAGCTGCTGTTACTTTGAAACACTGGGCATCGATCAAAGAAAAAAAAGTAATCCAATAGTTTAATTTAATACTGAAGCGAAATATGGCCGACTCATTTTTTAAAAAAGAAAATAACAAGAAAAAAGCTCTTCTTAAAAAGCAGAAAGCACTCAGGAAGCTTGAAAGAAAAACTAACAACCTCAAGGGCAAAGGCTTTCAGAGCATGATTATCTACGTGGATGAACATGGACATTTCACATCTATGGCTGCTGAAAGCCGCACGGTCAAAGAAAGCCACAAGAGAATGCTGTCCAAAGAACCAAAAACACCATCTGCTACGGGAAAGAACTAGATGCGTTATACTGCCGGCATGGTTGATGTACTGAGCACTGAGCTCTAAAAATTGACAGATACTCTATCATCAATAAAACCAAAGCGCTGAAATATGAAGCCAACGAGGATTTGATTATCTACCTGCAGAGCACCTCACCACGAAAGGATAAAGAAAGCAATTGACTTCCCTCTCCAAAAATGAAAATTCATGTTTGTTACCCGAATTTATGGTCCAAAGCCTGATGTCATTCACGATATCTGGAGTAAGTATTTTTATTACTAGCCTCTTTTTATAGCAGACTACTCTTAAAAATATATAATTTAACAAAAGCTTACATAATTCCCATGTTTGACATGGGAATTATGTAAAAAATTAAATTTTATTTTGTTACAAATCCTGCATTTCCGCTCCTTAGGGTATATTGCAGTTAGAAACATGCACGGCATCAGCAAACCCTTAATTTGGAATTGAAATTGAAAAGCTGTACATTTGATTTATGTTGAATTAACGCAAAAAATATGACCAAAAGGTTATTTAATCACATTTTGCTGGCAGACGACGATATCGATGACTGCGACTTTTTTGCCGAAGCCGTCAGGGACCACTTTCCTGATCTGAAACTCTCCATTTTGCATGATGGAGCCAAATTGATCAGTCTTCTTGAAAATCCCCAAACTCCTAAATCAGAACTGGTCTTCCTAGATCTTAATATGCCTATTATGTCTGGAGAGGAATGTCTTATAAAAATCAGAAATTCGGATGCCTTAAAAAAGCATATCATTATTGTTTTCAGCACCAGCAGCAATGCTGCGGATATCGAAAAAATGTATTCCCTTGGGGCAAATTATTTTATCACAAAACCAGTTGTATACAGCCATCTTCCTATTCTTATAAAAAAAGCATTATCTTTAGTGTCGCAGCCCGATAATCTCCAGCCAGCTTTTGAAAACTTCCACGTCAAGATATAAAGACTCCTTTGGGTCACTAAAAAATGGCGGAAAAATTAATTAGGCACTGCAAATATCATACTGTGTGCTATTCAATTTTCACGTTAATCCAAGAAAAGTCGAATCCATTCATCATAAAAAAATAATGGATTTTAAACATTTCCGCCACAAAAGCCAAGACAGGTTTACACAAAATCTGCCAGTCAAAATTTTATGAAAGTATGAAAGAATGTTGCCTCATAATTTTCTTCCGTGCATCTATCTGCCTGCAAATTTTCTGCAGATATTCAAAATCGTCTGCAAAGCCAAGCACAATATAACATTAAAAGACCAAAGAAGCGTGGCTGCAATAGAAATAAGACAGCATGCCTAAATATTAAAATCCAATGTGAAATATCCTGCCGCCATCTTCAGAAGTCTCCCATTCCATTTCTATTACAGTTCCTGCCAGCTTTTTAAGATCTTTATAATTACTCGGCTTGACAGCATAAAAATCTGCTCCTTGTTCAAATGCTTTTTCGACGCTAGATCTCTCGCTGTCAGTGGAATAAACAATTATATTCACTTTCATGCCTGATCTGGTTTCCTTTCTGATAGTTTCAATGCAATGAACCATCTCTATGCCAGGCATACTGGTATTGATAAAAATAAAATCAGGAAAAATATCAGACAATTTAGATAACTGGTCTATAAGCTGGTCTCTTGTGCTGATCTCTAGAATCTCAAATGGCTGATTTAGGGTCAGTAATGCCTCATGGAGCAGCATTCGGTCGTCCTCATCATGGTCAGCAATACATATAATCTTTTTGGAATTTTCAGGCTCGGTCATTATATTTAGTTTGTCAGGCAAACATAAAACTATAATCTAAGAATCCGCAGCCGCTTATATTTCTATAGTCCTTTGTAAATTTTTAAAAAATGGAATTACATCCGTTAATCCGGTTAATAATGTTTAAAGATAGTTCTACCATCATTACGAAACAATTAAAAGTAAAATAGTTTGACAATTTCCATGCTAAAAATGGGAATTATGTAATTTACTAGTAAGAATTTACGTTTAAAAGAATCAAATACTGATTTGATACCATTTCTGCCACCAAATTTTACGGCCTCCTTTTTAAATCAAATATTTTGTTCTCCTCATTATATACATTCTCTTAATTTGTTTTCAACTGCTGCTCAAAGGCTAACAATGCAATCTCATTTAGAAAATTATTTATCATCTCATCATTATTAAAATCCGGCTCTTTCATTGGACTATTTTTAACTAATTCTAACCCGAATATTTTCTTTATAAATTCTGGAAGCATATTGAGAATATTTTCGTCAGCAATTACTTTTTCAGGAAAAAAAAGCCTCGCGATTCTTTGTTTCATTAACACATCTGACAGCTTATAAACCTCCGCTAAGCGATAGAATATACTATCTCCTGTATTCTTTCCATAAAGCCCTGCCCCTGCATTTAAGGCCAGCTCACGCAATTCCGAAGCATATTTTTTCGAATAAGCTTTACAGTTTTCCTTTATCAGAAAATAATCATCATAATCAATTTTTCCTTCTGAAAAAAGCTTATGCGCATTTAAGCTTCTATCAATTGATCCATCCATTGCTTTTCCAATCTCACGCTTTTTTATTTGATAGTCCTGCTGTCTTCCCTTATCAATATCTTTCAATAAATCATTAGCTCTTTTGCAGAAAGAAACATCAATCTTGATATCCTGTAGAAACATCTGAAAGCCCGCATTAATATAGTCAGCCTTGATTCTATATTTGCATTTTCCGGTACAATGATAGTAATAGTATTTCCTGTTCCTTCCCTGTGAAGAACTTCCTGTTAGTGTTTTTCCGCAATCAGGACACAGCAGAATTCCCCTTAATAAATAGTTTTCATTAAGAACTCTTTTCTTTTTAACAAGTCTTGAGTTTCTCATATTTCCCAAAATTTTTTGTACTTGTTCAAAAAGTGCCACAGATACAATTCCTGCATGCAGTCCGTCAATAATCCTGCTCTTTTCATTTCCAGTTTCAGGGATTTTGATCTGACCGCAATAAATAGGATTTCGCACTAGAATGTAAAAGGCACTTCTACTGCATTTTAATCCTTTGGCCACAGCCTCTTTATATATTTCTGACAGCGTAACTCTTTTTGCCTTAACTATTTCTTCAAATACTTCCCTAATTATAAAAGCTTCAGGGGTATAAGCTGCAATATACTTTTTTCCATCTGCTGTTATTTTATTCCTATAACCTAAAGGAGCCTTATTAATCCAGCGGCCTTCAAGCCTCGCTTTCTGAAGACCTAAACTTACGTTCCGGCTTTTCTTATCATTTTCAACTTCAGATGTGGCCAGATACACGGCAAGTATGATCTTGCTTTCGGGTATGGAAAAATCAATAGGCTGATCTATGGCTTGAAGCGATACTCCTAATTTTTGAAGTTTCTCAAGCATTATGTAGGCATCTGTGATATTACGGCTGAATCTGTCCCAGTATGTAAAAAGAATAGTTGCAGGAGAATTTTTAAGATATTTGATCTTTGCCATTAATTTATTCCACGCCGGACGGTTAAATGTTTTAGCCGAAAAATCCTCAAATATCGTTTCAGCAATAACCAGACTGTTATATTTACAGTAATGCACAAGCCGTTCTAACTGGCTGCGCTGGGAATATCCTTTTACAGCCTGCTCATCGGTACTAACTCGTATGTACAGATAAACCACAGGCATAAGCAGGTAGATTTTACGGCGAAATCATTATTATTTAAAACGTAAAATTTAGGAAATTATTAGATACGCAACATGCTAAATGTAAACTGCATATACTTACAAGTTTATCAGTAAATTGTATTTTGAACAATAAAAATCTACCAGCCAGCATTAAAATAATCTTATATTTTAATCTGTGATTCTTGAAAAACTGCTAAATATACTACGTAGCATTGTTTCGTACAATACAGGAAACATCCTTGCAGAGGATCGGTACTTATACCTCAGATTTTGTCATAAATACAACCCTCTAAACCGACTACACGGTTTAGAGGGCTACAGTCACCCCTTTTAAGCCCCTGGCTTATGCTTATGTGGCTTAAGCTCCGGATGCTTTTCCTTATTGGGTGGATTAACACGCGGTCTTCTATCGGGAGTACCGTCCTCTTTTTTAGGTTTCGGTCCCGGCTTAATGGCTTGAATTTCCATAGCAAACTGTTTTAGATTATTAAATAATTTGTTTGTACTCATCACAAATATTCTTAATAACTTTCATTCCATACTACGGAAAACCATAATTCGAGAAAGAAATAAACCAATTTTTAACTCCAATAGAACAACAAATCAATTAATTCATAGAGCCAAAGAAAGATAATTCCGTCTTAACTTAAAAACATTCTTTTCAAATCCTCGATGATAGTTGTAGAATTGTATATTAGTTTATTGCTATAAACCACTTTAGTTTTTATAATTTTTGCATCAATCCCCAACAGGACATCTAAACCAAATTTACAAAGCCAATGGAAGACAGACCATTACATATAGAAAGCCAATCTCTTCAAATCATCTAAAAATGATGTTGTAATTTGTCCTGTCGAGTCACTTAAGGAGACAACTAGCAAATAGTTGTCTCTTTTTTTATGCCCAAACATATTGATTTTACAGGCCTTCACAGCCTAATATTTGTGGTTCGATTTTTTCACAGGAAATTCTTAGTCTGTTTGAAATAAACAGTCTTATCAGAGATTTAATCGAAGCTGAACGATGGTTCGAAATCCCGTTAAGGATATAGGATTTTTTTCTCTTTTGGTTTATTGTAATTATTTGATATTAAATATTGTTGTTCAACTGACGTTATAAATTGATTTTATTTCTCTATTCCCGTTATCTAATTTCTATTAACGAGTTCCATCTATTTTGCATAAGTTTAGAGTACGATCTTAACTTCTTTCCTTTTTTATTTTTTCACGATGCTGCATTCCCCATTTCGTCATAGCACCAACCACTTCTTCTAAAGTATTGCTGTACGGCAAAAGTTGATATTCTATACTTACAGGGTATCCAACATCGACTTTTTTAATGATAAAACCATTCATCTCAAGTTCTTTGAGCTCACTCGAAAGAACTCTTGCAGAAATTCCCGTTACCTGTCTCTGAATTTCCGTAAATCGATTATTACCTCTAGCTATAGCAATGATTATCATAAGTTTCCACTTTCCTCCTATTGCATAAAGCGCATCACTTACCGCCAGCAATACTTTATGGCATTCATCTGTAAATTCTTTATTTACTTCTGTATTTTCATTTTGATTTTTCATTCGCAAACATTTAGATTAGTCACTAACCTTTGAGTAACTACTAACAAATTGTAAGCGAATATACAATAATTTTGAAAATAGATAAAAGCAGTATTAATCTGAAACCGCGGCAGAATAATATTGCAGTTAAACATTTAAACATAGAAAATTATGACACTAGAATTTTTAGAAAAAAAAGAAAAACTAAGAAAATTAATAGATGATTACGCTGTTTTAGGAGATGATAAGAAAATTACGGAACAAATGGAATTATTTACACCGAACATAACCTATAAAGCCTTTATAGGCGGGATCGTTGTATCAGAAGTTTCGGGAAAAACCAACATGGAGAACGAATTTATGGGGCATGCATCACTGGTAAAAACCTACTTCACCCTTAATGGGCAGCATGAAGTACAAATTGACAATGATACTGCCTCTGGCGTATCATTCGCCCAAATAAAAATGATACGAGAAGTTGACGGAAAAAATGTATTAACAGACTACAGCGTTAGATATGATGATAAATACGTATTCCAAAACGACAAATGGCTTATAAACTATCGTGAGGGCCATTTTATTATTATTGAGGAAAAGCTATTAACTTCGTAATATGTAATCGAGGCTTGTAATTTATGCAAGCCTCAATTTTTCTTAAAAACTGGAAAGTAGTTTAAGTCTTTCATAAGCACACGTAATAGATTTGAATTTATTAATTTTGCTCTTATGAAAAAGAAAACAGTACGCAGTATTTCTGAGTTTAATAATGAACTTAAACTAAAAGGTTTTAAAGCCTTTCAGATTGAAGACGACAGTAATGCAACCCGCACTTACAGCCGAAAAGAGTTTTTTAAAATCTGCCTTACTACCGGCCATAGTAAAATACATTATGCGGATAAAAGTTTTGATCAAGACGGAACTATTTTATTTTTTGGCAACCCTAATATTCCTTATTCATGGGAAACGATTTCTACAAAGTACATCGGTTATACCATACTTTTTTCTGAAAATTTTTTGAAAAACTCCGAACGATCAGAAAGCCTTCATCAATCTCCTTTCTTTAAAATTGGTGGTACTCCCGTACTCCAAATCTCTGAAGAACAAAGACTTTTTCTAAATGGTCTTTTTCAGAAAATGATTGATGAACAGCAAAGCGACTATGTATACAAAGATGAATTAATACGTAATTATATTAATTTAATAATCCATGAATCACTGAAACTGCAGCCTTCAGAAAATTATAACGTAGGTAAAAACGGAACTGCCCGGATTGCTTCGATATTTTTGGAACTGCTCGAAAGACAATTTCCAATTGAAAACGCTGATAATCCGCTAAAACTGACAACTGCACAGCATTATGCACAAAGCCTGCATATTCATGTCAATTATTTAAATCGTGCAGTTAAAGAAATTACTGGAAAATCGACAACAACCCATATAACAGAAAGAATTACAACAGAGGCAAAAGCGCTTTTACAGCATACTGATTGGAATATTGCCGAAATAGGATATGCATTAGGTTTTGCCTACCCTACGTATTTTAATAATTTCTTCAAAAAACAAACAGGAACCAATCCTAAATCAATAAGAAACACCGAAGTTTGAAATTCTTATTTTTTGGTTTGATATTCTTTAACGGCACCACTTGGTGCCGTTTTACTTTTGTATCTGTAATTCAAAATATAATTTGATATGAAAATAACAGCATTTATTGCAATGACTTTCCTATTCATCGGACAGACATTCGCACAGAAAAAAGAAACGATTCAAAACAAAAAGAACATGAAAACAGAACAAGAACATTATACATTTCAACTAAGTGATAAAGTAACACGTCAAAAAGTGAGTTTTAACAATCGATATGGAATTACGCTGTCAGGCGATCTATATCTTCCAAAAAAACCGCAGACAAAATTATTACCCGCTTTAGCTGTAAGCGGCCCTTTTGGTGCGGTTAAAGAACAATCTTCAGGATTGTACGCCAATCAAATGGCAGAACGCGGCTATGCAGTTTTAGCATTTGATCCTTCGTATACAGGAGAAAGCAGCGGAGAACCTCGTAATATCGCCTCATCAGATATCAATACAGAAGATTTCAGCGCAGCTGTAGATTTTTTAGGACTGCAGAAAAATGTAGATAGAAACAAAATTGGTGTCATAGGGATATGCGGATTTGGAGGCTTTGCTCTGAACGCTGTTTCAATTGACAAACGTATAAAAGCGGTAGTTACGACAAGTATGTATGATATTCCACGAGCAGCATCAAAGGGATATTACGACAAAGTAACTTTGGAACAGCGTACCAAAACATTAGAAGAAATGAGTTTACAGCGTTGGAAAGATGCTGAAACTGGTAAACCAGAATATGGAAATTGTCCAAATCCAGATGCTATAAAAGGTGATGAACCACAATTTGTAAAAGATTATTATGACTACTATAAAACAGAACGAGGTTTTCATAAACGTTCCATCAACTCAAATGCTGCTTGGACAAAGACAAATGGTTTCTCAATAATGAATATACCAATATTGGCATACATTAAAGAAATAGCTCCAAGACCTATCTTGATTATTGCCGGCGAAAATGCCCATTCCAGATACTTCAGCGAAGATGTTTACAAAGCTGCTGCTGAACCAAAAGAGCTTTTGATTATAGCAGATACTGTTCACGTTGATTTGTATGACAGATTGGATAAAATTCCATTTGATAAACTAGATGCTTTTTTTAAGAATAATCTAAAATAGTTTGTCCAACTATTTTAAAAACTTGTAACTAAAATGGATACAAAAGCAACAAAAGAAGATGTTTTTGAACAGCTTTTGAATGGCGAAATTATCTCTTCCTCAAACGCTCAGGCTCATAGACTGCTTGAAGAATCTTTCATTACCAAAAAAACACTTCTTCGTTTAAATAATACAGCCGATCCTTCGGAAATCCGTTCTCTTTTAAGCGAAATTATTACTAGTACAATTGATCCGAGTACTACTATATTTACGCCCATTCATATTAATTATGGAAAGAATATCAAAATAGGAAAAAACGTCTTTATCAATTTTGACTGTACTCTTTTGGATTTAGGCGGTATTACAATAGATGATAATGTACTGATTGCACCAAGAGTAAATATCATTTCGGAAGGACATCCTATTTCCAGTCAAAATAGACAATCACTTGTGCCTGGTGCTGTACATATCAAAAAAAATGCTTGGATCGGAACTGCGGCAACTATTCTGTCGGGTGTAACTGTTGGAGAAAATTCAATAGTTGCTGCGGGAGCAGTAGTTGCAAAAGATGTGCCTGATAATACAATAGTTGGCGGTATTCCAGCAAAAATTATTAAAGCTATTCAAGAATGAAAATAAAAAAATTAATTCTTACATTTATAACAACTTCAATTTTAACTGCATGCAGTTCTAAATCAGAAAACAAAATGAGTACAACAGAAATTTTTCCTCAGGGAGAACCTCTACCAAACGAATGGTTTACAGGCAATGCATTTTTAAAGTCTTTAGTTGCTCGTGATAAAAACAATGAATTTTCAGCTGGAAGCGTAACATTTGAACCAGGAGCAAGAACCAACTGGCATACGCACCCAAAAGGACAAGTTTTACTAGTTACTGAGGGAATTGGATTTTACCAAGAAGAAGGGAAACAAGCTCAAAAGATTAGCAAAGGAGACGTGATAAACATCCCTGAAAATATAAAGCACTGGCACGGGGCATCTGCTGATTCAAAAATGGTGCATATTGCTATTACAAATTTTAAAGATGACAGTCAGGTCACATGGCTTGAAGCTGTTAGTGACGAAGACTATGAATCTGCAAATAAATAGCAGGGAGAAATAAAGCCAGAAAATAAATCTGGCTTTTCTAGTTTTTATTAATTCCTTAAAAATATTAAACACCAAATTTCTGCATAAAAATAATGACATCATCTGTGCTTGATAACTTTTTGTCTCCCAAATAACTAATAAAAGATAAAATATAAAAAGAGTACTTGCAACAAATTTAAGTATACATCTGTTTTAACGATTTTTAAAGTTTTACCCCTTACTGTAAATACAAACCGCACTAGAATTAAAACTTAAAATAATTATCTTACAAATTCATTTGAAAATAAGCTAATTTCTTTAAATCATTCATAAAATGCTTTGTAAATTGTTCAGTAAGTATCACAAAAAGAGATAACTAGGAAATAGTTGTCTCTTTTTTTATGCCCTAATGTACAGATTTTTGAACCCTTTACGGGATCAATCACAAAATCTGGGGAGAAATAAAATATAAATTCTAATCTTTAAAAAAAATAAAGAATTGGAATCCTATATAGAACTTCTAAAATTGATTTTTCCCAAGTTTTTGATAGAAAACTTTATGCTGCATGATCTGCTTTGCCTGCAAATACCGTTCTGAGACTATATGATACATCGCGTTTAAAGAAATGGTTTTAGCGCCCCGGAGAGTAATGCATTGCTGGATTATTGCAATACTCTATTTCTTTTTGAAAAACTAGTAGGGCGCCCGAAATTCCAAAAAAACAGATACAGCGGCCCGAAAAATAATCCGAGGTAACTGTGCAGTTTAAATGGGGTCTTTGTAATCTTTTTCACTTCTAAATTACAGTATCACAATTTTAGTTTTAGAGATAAAACCACCTGACGAAGGGTTCCCGGAGTAATCATACCACGTCCGCCGTACCAATAGTGTTCATTGAGCAGGTTATTGGCTGAAAGCGAAAATACATAACCTGTTTTCTCAAAACTTAGAACCGAATTGATTAAGGTATAAGGATTATTATAAAAAGAACCATTGGTGTTATTAATTATCAAATCTCTGCCATAATGACTGCCGCCTAAACCTAAAGAAAAGCCATTTAATGCTTTTGACTGCGGAGCGTAATTAACGTACCAGGTTCCTGATAGCTTAGGACCGGCATCTACAGGTCTTAAACCTTGGGTAAGGGCATCGGAAACAATAAGTTTACTATCATTATAAGCAAAACCTGCATGCAGAAACAGTTCTTTCATCGGATTTGATTCTAAATCGGCTTCAAAACCTTTACTGCGCTGCTCTCCATCCTGCAGATAGGAAGCTGTATCATTCGGGTTCTGTCTTACCACATTGGTTACATCAATATTATAATAACTCAAAACTGCATCCAACAAATTTTTCCTTAGAGAAACTTTAACGCCCGATTCCCACTGATTTCCAAAAACGGGCTGGAAATTTGTCATCTGTCCGTTTACCGATTGCGGTGCCTGAGGCTGAAAACCATTCATATAATTAGCAAACAATGCTATTCTGTCAGGAATAATCTGGTAATTGATTCCCAATTTCGGAGAAACAGCCGTCTGCGTATAATCGCCGGTTGTTGTTGCTGTTAATAAATCCTCCGTGCCTTTGTTATTGATGTAATTGATTCGGGCACTAAGCATGACACTTAAATTCTCCAGCGGGTTAATAACATCTGAAACATATACTGAATAATGATCCTGAATTGCCTTATAATTCTCTCCATAGGGTTTTGAAACCAATTGATCAGTAATATATTCATTATTGAAATAATCATTTTGAGGATCTGCAGCCGTGGCAGACACTTTGGTAAAATTCACAGATTTACTGGCAATGCCATACAGGTAATGGTAATATTCAACCCCTGCAACGAGCCTGTTCTTCATATTTCCGATTCTGAAATTCCCGACAAAGTCCTGCTGAATCTGCTGGCTGGTGATGTTTTCCGGATACATTCTATACACCCGTCGCGTCACATTCTGGCTGTCATCATCCAGTCTCAGCCGTATGTAGTCCCCGGGAGTTTTATTATTCACTGAGATTAAATTGGTTTCCGATTTCCAGTTTTCTGAAAGCCTGTAGCTGATTTTTCCGTAAATATTGACCGCCTTGTTGTTAAGCGTAACCGAGTTGTCATTGAAAGAACGGTAATAATCCAGATTAAGCCCGTCAGCTGATTTGGCAGTTCCCAAAGCCACCTGATACAGCGGATTATTGGTTGCCGTCTTGTTTAAAATTTCGGCATCAAGCTGAATATTTAAATCATCGCTCAGCTTATAAGAAATGCCGGGAGCTAAAAAAAATGTTTTTGAAAAACCCTGATCCTGAAAAGTGCCATTGTAGGTATAAGCGCCGGTCAATCGTGCCAGAACCTTTCCTTCCTTGTCAAGAGGCCTGTTGATATCAAGGGTCAAGCGCTGCAGATTATAAGATCCGCCCGCTGCAGTAATGTCAGCAAAAGCGGTATTCTGGGGTTTTACGGTAACACGGTTAATGAGTCCCCCGAAAGTAACCATAGTAGCACCGCCTCCTCCAAAAATTACCCCGCTCGGACCTTTAATCACTTCCAGCTGGGCAATATTGACCGGATCCATATCTGAGGCCGCATAACCGTTTACGCCATTTCTGAAACTGGAGCGGGTACGAAATCCCCTGATGGAATAATAAGGTGAAATTCCAGCCCAGCTCGGAGCAACACCGGCCGCATTGAGCAGCATAGCGCCCTGGGTGAAAAAATTCCTGTTTTTAATAAGCTGTGGTGAAACCGAAGCGGTCACCTGAGGATTTTCCAGGTTTCTCAGCGGCAGTTTAGAAGCCAGTTCACTGGAAACATCCCTGGACTTTCTGACCCCTTCAATAATCACCTCGTCCATCAAGGTATACTTGGCGGCTGTGCTGTCTTTTATTTGTGCATATAGTGGCAGTGCAGCCAACAGAGCCACTGCAAAAAATATCTGTTTTTTCATTCTAAATAATGATTTTAATGTGCTGCCGATGAGTCAAATACAGCAGTGGTAAATCAGGAAAACAGGAAATGTTCCTTTCTTCTCTGGCATAATTTTAATTCGTCTAAGTTTTGCGGCAGAATCATAACGAAATTTTGCTTCTTTTAATCATGGCAGAATACTGCCTATAAAAAACAGCATCCCGAACTTTTAAGAAATGCCGTATTGCAAAACCAAAAAGCATCTAATTATTCCCTAAAAATTTAGTATCGCTCAGCGTTTTCATAAATGCGATAAGATTTGTTTTTTCTTCCTCTGTCAGCGGAATCTTTTTATCATTATTTCTAAAAACAGGATCAAGGTTATCAGCGTCTAAAACGCCATTATTGAAATAATCCAAAACCGATCTCAAAGTAGCAAACTGTCCAAAGCTTCCGTATGGAGCCGTATATTCTATGTTTCGAAGAGTTGGAACCCTAAAACTCATAAAATCTTCGGCAGCTCCCGTAACTCTCGCACGTCCGGCTTCATTGGTATCCATATTTAAAGGAAAACCAATATTTCTAAAACTCTGATCGGTAAATAACTCTCCTGCATGACAGCTTGCACATTTCTGCTGAAAAGTTTGATAACCTTTTAATTCGCTTTCTGTAAAAGAAACTTCTTTGCGTTTTACTTTATCGTATTTACTGTTGGCAGAAATCAGCGTGTATTCAAACTGTGCAATGCTTTTATAGATTCTTTCAGGTGTAATATTTTCATCTCCAAAAGTTTTTCTGAACAAATCTTTATAAACAGCATCATCTTTAATTTTTCCGATTACTTCTAAAATTGACGAATCCATTTCTTCATGCGTGATAATGGGTACTAAAGGCTGATTTTCCAACTGTAATTTACTTCCGTCCCAATTGTAAAACTTCATAAAAGCCAAATTCTGAATCGACGGTGTATTTCGAAGTCCGATTCTGCCTTCAATTCCGACTGCTTGTGTTTTCTGATCTGTAAAAGCATTTTCCTGAATATGACAGCTGGAACACGAAATCGTATTGTCTGCACTGAATCGTTTATCCGAAAACAATTTTTCTCCTAATTCTACACCATACTGCGTCGGTTTGTTCTGACTTACAAAAGTGTTTAGTTCTGGAAAACCAGCTGGAATCTTTAAATTAAATTCAGGATTATCAATAGCCAGCATTTCCGAATCTTCACTATTACAAGAAGTCAGAAACAATATCGCTATTACGAAACCTAGTATTTTTTTCATTTTAAATGAATTTTAAAAATTGAGCCGTTTAAACAGCTCTGGAAATAGTACACGGATGAAACGGATTCGCTATCGCGAAGACGCCTATTTTAACGGATTTTTTTAAATCTATCTTTACTTTACGAAGTAAATCTGTTTCATCCGCGTACCCTTTTTTAGTTTTCTACAGCAGTCACAGAAAACATTCCTGTAATATCGCTTGATCCGTTTCCACCTAAATTATCCACAAATTTTACCATTTGAGCCGCTGTATGAATATTTGGAGTGGCATTATCATTCATCCCGGAACCTGTAGATAAAGTAATGGTATTGGTTTTTCCGCTTAACAGTTTATCAAAATCAGCTTTAATTTTGATTTTTGGTGCTTTGCTTCCCACCACCGCATTTGCAGTCAGGTTTAAAGTAATATCTCTGTACGCATTTACACCTTGCGTGTAATTTGGAGCAGTTCCTTCAACAGTACTTCCGGTATGGATAGACATAGTTTTGTTGTCAGTATCATAAAAACCTTCAATTTTCGTAAAACGATATCCTGAACCCCATTCCCACATCATTTCAGTATCGTTGGCTCCTGCGGCTGCGTAGAAATTTGGAAATCTAGCCTGGTCTAAAGTATTTTGTTCTTGTTTAATTCCTAAACCAAATTTTATCTGTTTGTAGGTCGCAGAAGGCACATTGCTTAAAATATAACTCAAAGAAGCTGCCTTTGCCTGATCAATAACTGCCGCTCCTTTATCCAAATCGTTTACATTATAAGGAACTTCGTCTCCGTTATCTTTTACCAGACGAATATTGCTGATTACATATTTCAATTCTGAGAAATGGTGTACTTGTCCTGCCGCAGAAGTATTGGCTGCAGCCGAAGTCGAAGCCGCATTTCCTAAAACAATAGTGGTATTTTTAAAAGTATTATTGAATTCTAATGTTACATTATTGGCAGCCGGGTTATCATCGTCGCTTGAACAAGAGACGAAAGCTAAAGAAGCAAGGGATAATAAAAGGTATTTTTTAAAATTTTGCATTTTGTGATATTTAAATTTTTGTAATTAATTATGCCAAAAAAGATGCTTTTGTTACATCTTTTTAGATTCTAACTGTAAATAATTTTAAACACATAGAAACATAGATTTTACTTGACCTGATAAAGATTAAATAAAAATGACAAGTCATTTAACACATAGATATGTGTATTGATGCAAGTGAAACGCCTTTTTCTAAACTCCGAAAAACTATGTTTCTATGTGTTTAAATTAATTTTAATTGAGGAAAATTAATCAGCAGATGGGCGGCGGTACAAAAATCTCGAGACAAGGTTCTGTTTGGCCAGTCTCTTTATATATCAATACTTTTCTGGAATTTATTTCTTTTACGATATTGATTGTAAATTCAATTTCCGAATTCAAAATAATATCAATGTTTTTACTGATACTCGTTAGTTCTAAATCACTGTTATTATCCGATTTTTCGAGTTCTTTCTTCAAATGACATTTACCATGACATTGTAATTCTGGTTTTGCTTTATTGACGCAGAATTCCTTTTCTATACTTTTCTGATTCAGTTTAAAGTGCACAATAATCAATGCCTGCTGGAAAGAAATCAGCAGTAAGAGCATTATCATTGTGAAACTAAAAACCTTTTTCATTTTCTTAGAAATTCAATTTTAAAGAAGTAAAAATATTACGTCCCATTCTTGGAATATTTCCCCAGTCGGCATAAGTGCTGTAATATTCATTTAATAAATTCTCTGCTCCAGCCTGAACAACGGCTTTTACTTTATCGATTTTAAAAGTATAATTGGCTGAAAGATTCCAGATTACATACGCCGGAGTTTGGTCTTCTCCGTATTCCGGACTGTAATTAAGCTGTTCGAAATCGCCATTTACAGAAGTTTGGATTCCGAAATTCTTATGCATAAAATGAAGTGAAGTCAGATAACTTAACGGACGAATAAAAGGCAGATTTCCTCCGTTATTATCCATTCCGCGAGCATATGTTACCGTTCCGTTCCAATGTAAATGTTCTAAAATATCGTAACTCACATTTATAGACATATTTAAAAGCGTCGCATAATCTAACGAAGTATATCCTTTTACACCAACCGACTGATAATTCATCGGACTTCCCATGCTTAGGATTCTACCAATAATGTAGTTTTCTATATAGAAGTAATTCAGTTTTCCCTGAATACTTAATCTTTCGTTTTTAAAACCAGCCGATGCATTTCCTTCATACGAAATTTCATTTTTCAAATCAGGATTTCCAATGTAATCATAACGGTCAAAACTATTGTAGATATAATAACCGTAACCTTCAGAAACAGAAGGTGCTCTGTGTCCGTAACCTGTTCCAACAGAAAAATTAAACTGATCGATGTTCAGATTATAACCAGCGTGTAAACTTGGCAGAAATCTTGTTTTTTCCTGCGGCGCTCCGGGATGAAAAATCCAGTTGAATTCGACATATTTGGAATAATTATAATTCACTCCCAAAGAACCGCTTAAATTCACCTGACTTTTCTCTGAAAGATCCCAGGAATTATTCATCGAAAGTCCGGCAAAACGAGTCGTAACCCACGGCCAACTGTAAGCAAACATGGTTCTTTCGCTTCTATCCTGCGGATACATTCTCATTTCAGCAATAGACAAATTATCATAAGCATTCAATTGTATTTCAGACGAATAACTATTCTTTTTCAGATTGGCTTTCGAAACCAGTCCATAAGTCGTACTCCAACCCGGCATATCCATGTGAACTAGGTTTTCCGGACGCGTCGTATCGTCCATATAATGTTCGATTGCATTGAAATAAATCTTAGAATCAATCACTTTTACCAATCCGTCTTCGAATAATTGTTTGTACGAAGCTGAAGTAATAAGCGCACGAGAAAGCGACAAATCCATTGGAAGCGCTGGATAACCCACATCTTTTGCCATATCAAAAATCGCGTCTACTCTTACGGCAGATAAATCACTTGTTTTATAAGCAAACCCTAATGATGTATTGAACTTTTTATATTGCGAATGTTTTACTTCGTCATTGTTTCCGTCATAATAATCATCTGCTTTTCGGTATGAAATACTTCCTTCGGCAACAAATTTTTCGCCTGAATAGGCTATGTTTCCAAGATTAAAAAATTGTTTGTTATTGAATTCAAATCCGCTTTGGTAAGCGCCGTTCCATTTTTTGGCAAGACCAAAGGGTGTACTTTTTCTTTTTAAATCGATGCTTCCGGCAATAGTAGAACCGTGCAAACTTCCTTCCTGTCCTGATTTTATATCAATTGCCGAAAGGTTATTGCTTTCTACATAAGACGTAATTGGATCCATTTTATCGGTACAAGCGCCAAAAATGTGCATTCCGTCGATGGTCACTGTTGAACGTTCTGTGCTCATATTATTCAACAGCGGTTCCCATGCATACGCACCGCGCTTGATAAAACTGATATTATCAGCCGAAGACAAAAATTCATCAACTGAAACTGCCATTTTCATTTCGGTTTCAATTTTCTTTTTGGCAGCGTTTTTTACTTGTACTTCTTCTAAATTTTTAATGCTGTCGTGATGTGCATGAGGATTTTGAGCCATTGCCGACATTCCTAAAAAAAGAAATAATATACTATATTTCATGCTGTTAGAATAAAGTATCAATAAATAATTCGCTCTTTACTCCTTCTACTCCAGGGGTAAAATCGGTTGGAACAACAGTTCCCTTTACAATCAATCCGTTTTGGTTCATTAGGATCAAATTCAAAGTCCAATTTCCTGTCATGGTATAATTGACAACACCATGGTACAAACCGTCATTTTGCTGTGTCAAATCCTGATTGTTTGGCGAAGAATGATTTCCCATTGAAGGTTCCGGCATTCTTGGATCTAATTTCAAAGTATAACCGCTTACTTCTGAATATGAAAATTGTGTTGGATCCGGAAAAGTTCCGGCTGGAGTGGTTGGTTTATTGTATTTGTAAATACCTGCAGCCAATGGATTTTCGGCCACTTTTGGTTTCTGCGGAGAAATTAACGCAATTACATATTGTTCGTTGTCTTTTCCTGTAAAAGAGGTCATATTAAGGTTTTTATTGCTCTGCTTTTCAACCGAAATATCTTTATTGATTTCATATTTCTGATTGTCAGCTTTAAAACTTACATATAATTTCCAGTTGTTTGAAACTGCTGTTTCACTCGTAAAAACAGCATATCCAGCGAAATATTTATTTGTCGCATCATACGATACATTGTATTCGTGCGGACAAGAACTTGAAGTTCCGTTAGTACTTAGAACTGGCAAAAAAGTCACCTCGGAGGCATTTACAGTTTGATTGTTCTGCGTATTGACCACTTTTAGATGAAGTTCGTTGTAGCCTTTATAAAAGGTTCCGTTTAAGGCTTCGATGCTAATTTTATAGTTGCCACTGGTTAACGAAACGGCTTCTTTAAACTCATAATATTCTGGAACTTGTGAACCGATTTCAGCTTCATAATCTGTTTTATCGATGGTACAGGAAGTAATTACACTTAATAGTGCAATGACTAAAATTTTAAAAGATTTCATTGGTAATGAATGTTTGAAAAACGTTTTAAAATGCAGCATAAAACCCTCCTTTTAGGAAAGTCCAAATGCCGTGAAATTTTAATGGTGTTTTGAATTGAAAATGGATTTAAAGTATTTTCAATTGAAGGGATAAGATCAATTCTTTTTGTATAAAAACCAACGCAGATTCAAACTGAATTCCTTGAATATTCAAATATTTAGGAAATACAAAATATTGCCTCTTTTTACATCATTCCAAAAAGAACAATGCCATTAGATTTAAAAACAGAAAATGATCCCGAAGTTATCCGAGCGGAGGATGAAAAGTAAGATTAGAAGCCCCGATTGGTTTCTTTTCAAATAAAACAGAAGTATTTTCTTTTGATTCGATAACTGGAACTGCATTAATAACAACTTCAGCAGTATTCTGCAGATAAACAATCTCTAATTTTTCTTTTAGACTGTCCTGCATTTTTCTTTCGTTATCTGAGTATTTTTTGATGCTTTTTTGAAGTTCGCATCGGCCGTTACAGCTGTTGAAGACCATTTTTCGCTGCACACATATAGTTTTAGCTATTTCAGACTGATTTAACTTAAATGCAGTATATATAAACAGGCTGCCAAAAGATGGTGACAAAATTAAAATGGAGAGTGTTATGATTACTAGTCTTTTCAACTGCTTGTTTATTTGCGCACAAAAATACACTATTTATGCTATTATTTGCAGTCATGCTCGTCTTTTATTGCAAAAAAAATCATTTTTAAACCATTAAAATCCTTCTGATCATTTCAAATCGGCTTGATTTAGGATTATTTCCAAATTAAAAAACCCTCCCTCTTACTATGAAAACCTAAAATCTGCAGCCATAAACTAAAGATAAAGATTTTTTCGCATTGCTAAAGTACTGCAACAAATTGCAGAGTTTTAAACCCGAATCTGAAACCAATAAAAAACAGCCCGAAGACTGTTTTACTTTTATATGATACTACTATAAATCGTTGCTAATCTGTAAATGTATCAAGCAACAATTAACAACAAACACATCTGGTGCCAAAAAAAACATTAAAAAAAACAATCATAGATGACAACGATTGGATTTACTTTGATCGCTCCATGACTAAAGTAAAAAATTCTTCAATTTCTATAATCCATTTATTTCCGTTTTGGATTCAATGAACCAGAAAAGAATTCTTACCAGAAAACGAAAAATGAAATTATAACACAAAAAAATATAGAACTGTAACCTATTTTAAAGAATAGTACTTCGAATAATTTTTAACTAATTCTCTTTATATTCAATAAAAAAAAATAAAGTTGCTAATTAGAGAATACGTTGATTGATAAAACAATATTATGTCCATTTAATAGTATTACAGCATTGTTTTTATGACATTGATTATTTAAATTTGTGAATCTTATGAAAAATTGGTGCACAAAACTTTTACTTTCAATTGTCATTCTCCTAAACGGATATGGTAATGTTTATGCACATGCAAATATTGTAACTTATAAAAAATTCTCTTTCTGTTCGGTTGTAAATAATATTCAAAATAATCAACACAAGCTCAATCGAGGACGATCATCTGAGACTTTTAAAAGAAAGATATGTCTTTTTGATAATGAGGAAAACGAAGAAAATTTTTCTTCAGCCGAAAAACAGCTTCTTAAAAGCAATTACTTTTTAATTTTTCACTGCAGCAATCTATTTACAGTCGCTGCAACTGCTTTTACCCAAAAAGTAGATGACTGCAAAATTTTCAGTTTACTTTATAACAAAGTATACCTGTTATTTCAGGTTTTCAGAATTTGATTTTTAAACCCTGCTGTCTTTTATAAGCAGCTGGTTCCTTATTGTTTTTATCCTCTGTGTTCTACTTGTTAGAAAATAGACGGATATAAACTTCTATGGTCTGTTCTCAAAGGCCTTTCATTTAAAAAATCAAAAATAAATTACATTTTAACGCTGAAATAATTATGAAAAGAATTTTCATGATCATGAGTTTGTGCGCCTTAGTTTTTGCAGGCTGCAATTCCAAAAAAGAAGAAGAAAAAGAGGAAAAAACCAAATTTGTGGTTACTACTCCAATTGAAAGAGATACTACCATTACAAAAGATTACGTATCACAGATACATTCTATCCAACATATTGAGATAAGAGCTCAAGAACGCGGTTATCTTGAAAAAATCTATGTTGACGAAGGACAAATGGTAAAAAAAGGTCAGCTATTATTTAAAATTATGCCTGCACTTTACGAAGCAGAAATGAAAAAATCTAAAGCAGAAGTAAGTTACAGCGCCATTGAATATCAAAATGCCAAAAAACTAGCCGATGAAAAAGTGGTTTCTCCAAACGAATTGGCAATGGCAAAAGCAAAACTGGAAAAAGCAGACGCCGAACTGGCTTTAAGCAAAGTACATCTTCAGTTTACAGAAATCAGAGCACCTTTTGACGGTATTATAGACAAGTTTCATGTTCGTCAGGGAAGTTTGGTAGATGAAGGAGAATTGCTGACAGAACTGGCAGACAATAGTTCTATGTGGGTTTATTATAATGTACCGGAATCTGAATATCTGGATTATCAGGAAAAGGCTGAAAAAAGCGGTAAAATGAAAGTTAATCTTTTGATGGCTAATAACAAAAAATTCCCTTATTCCGGAGTGGTAGAAACTATCGAAGCTGATTTTGATAATGAAACCGGAAATATTCCATTCAGAGCCGTTTTTCCTAATCCAAAAAGATTGTTAAGACATGGCGAAACCGGAAGTATTCAAATGCCGATTGAACTGAAAAAAGCCATGCTGATTCCTCAGAAAGCAACTTTCGAGGTTTTGGATAAAAAATATGTTTACGTAATTGACAAAAACAATACTGTAAAATCCAGAGAGGTAGTTATTGCTGCCGAAATGCCGCACTTATTTGTTATTAAAGAAGGTTTATCAATCAATGATAAAATACTTTTAGAGGGACTTCGTCTTGTAAAAGAAAATGACAAAATAAACTACGAAGTACTAAAACCTCAATCGGTTATGTCCAATTTAGAGCTATACGCAGAATAACCGAATCTAAAAAAAGAAGAAATGTTTAATAAATTTATACATAGACCCGTATTTGCGATTATAATTTCGATTATAATTGTCTTTCTAGGTACGCTGTCCATCAAACAGCTTCCTATATCGCAATTTCCACAAATTGCGCCCACCACTGTAAATATCTTTATTGCCTATCCCGGAGCAAGTGCCGATGTATTGGTAAAATCAACTTTAATTACCTTAGAAAACTCTCTTAATGGTACCGAAGGTGTCCGCTACATGGCAACAGACGCTACAAGTGCCGGAGAAGCAACACTGAGAATAATATTTGAACCGGGAACCGATCCTAATGAAGCCGTAATCAGGGTGAAAACAAGAGTCGATCAGGTAATGCCATTATTACCTGAACTAGTTCAGCGTGAAGGAGTTGTAATTACTCCTATTCAGCCTAGTATGTTGATGTATGTCAACCTTTATTCTAAAAGCAAAAGCATGGATGAGAAATTTCTCTACAACTATGCTGATGTCAAGATGATTCCCGAAATCAGCCGTGTAAAAGGGGTTGCGAGAACTCAGATATTAGGAAGCCGTAAATATGCCATGCGTGTATGGCTGAATCCTGACAGAATGAGAGCTTATAAAATTTCTGTTGAAGAAGTAATGGAAGCGCTTCAGGAACAAAGTATTATTGGTCGTCCCGGACGATTAGGTCAGAGTTCGGGAATTGCTGCACAATCCTTAGAATATGTACTGACTTACAAAGGAAGATATGACGAACCCAAACAATATGAAAATGTTATTGTACGTGCTAATTCTGAAGGAGAAAGCATTCGCTTAAAAGATATTGCAAAAGTAGAATTAGGAAGTGAATTCTTTGATATTTATTCGAATCTGGACGGACATCCTTCTGCTGCTATTGTATTGAAACAAAACTACGGAAGTAATGCCAGCGATGTAATTAATGCCGTTAAAGCAAAACTGGAAGAAATGAAAGGCAGCTTTCCTCCGGGAATGGATTATAAAATCAGTTATGACGTTTCGCAATTCTTAGATGCTTCTATCGATCAGGTAGTGCATACTTTGAGAGATGCCTTTATTCTGGTTGCTTTAGTGGTTTTTATATTTTTAGGAGACTGGCGTTCGACTTTAATCCCGATTATTGCTGTTCCGGTTTCTTTGGTCGGGGCTTTCTTTGTGATTCAGCTTTTTGGAATGTCAATCAATTTGGTGACATTATTCTCTTTGGTATTAGCGATCGGAATTGTGGTGGATAATGCCATTGTCGTCGTCGAGGCCGTCCATGCCAAGTTTGAAGAATTTCCGCATATTACACCTTATCATGCCGTTAAATTAGTATTGGGTGAAATTGGAGGCGCAATTATCGCTATTACCGCCGTAATGGTATCTGTATTTATTCCTGTTTCGTTTATGTCGGGACCAGTTGGAACTTTTTACAGACAGTTCTCGGTCACCATGTCAAGTTCGATTATCATCTCTGCCATTGTAGCTTTAACCCTTACTCCTGTTCTTTGTGCGATACTTTTGAAAAATAATCACGGAAAAGAGAAAAAAGGAAATATCCTGACCAAATCACTGGATGCTTTTAACAGATGGTTTGAACGACTTACCGGAAAATACGTAACAGTTCTAAAATCAATTGTAAGCAGACGTGTATTGACTTTTGGAATCCTGATTGCGTTCTGTGCTTTTATTTTTGTAGAAAACCAGGTGTTGCCTTCCGGATTTATTCCAAGTGAAGATCAGGGAACTATTTACGGAATTATTCAGACACCACCGGGAGCTACTTTGGAAAGAACCAATCAGGTAGCACAAAAATTACAGAAAATCTGCGAAAGTGTTGAAGGAGTTGAATCGGTTTCATCATTAGCAGGTTATGAAATTATGACCGAAGGTCGAGGATCTAATGCCGGAACCTGTCTGATCAACCTAAAATCATGGTCTGATAGAAAACATTCTGTAACAGAAATCATGGAAGAACTGGAAAAGAAATCAAAAGATCTGGGAGCTGTTGTAGAGTTTTTTGAACCGCCTGCGATTCCGGGATTTGGTTCTTCAGGAGGCTTTTCGATGCGTTTATTAGATAAAACGACGAGTACCAATTATCAGGAATTTGATAAAATCAACAAACAGTTTATGACTGAATTAGGGAAACGTAAAGAGCTTTCAGGTCTGTTTACTTTCTTCGCCGCCAATTATCCACAGTATGAACTGGAAATTAATAATGATTTGGCAATGCAAAAAGGAGTTTCTATTGGTAAAGCCATGGAAAACCTTAATATTTTAATCGGAAGTACTTACGAACAGGGATTCATCAAATTTGGGCGTTTCTTTAAATTGTATGTACAGTCTGATCCAAAATTCAGAAGACTTCCTTCAGATGTCCTGAATCTTTTTGTGAAAAATGATCACGGCGAAATGGTTCCCTACTCTGCTTTTATGACGCTTAGAAAAACGCAGGGACCAAATGAGGTAACACGCTATAATATGTACAATTCTGCAGCCATTCAGGGACAACCTGCAAAAGGATATACAACTGCTGACGCTATTAAAGCCGTACAGGAAACCGCTCTTAAAACACTTCCAAAAGGCTATGATATTGCCTGGGAAGGTTTATCTTATGATGAAGCCGCAAAAGGAAATGAATCGCTTTACATCTTCCTTGTTGTATTGGCATTTGTGTATTTTGTTCTTGCTGCACAGTACGAAAGCTTTATTATTCCGCTGTCTGTAATTTTATCTATTCCTGTTGGAATTTTAGGTTCTTTTGTAATTCTTCAAATGATGGGATTACAAAACGATATTTATGCCCAAATCGGATTGATCATGCTCGTCGGACTGCTTGGAAAAAATGCCGTACTGATAGTCGAATTCGCGGTGCTCAAACATCAACAAGGCGCTACAATATTGGAGGCTGCTATTGAAGGTGCAAAAGTACGTTTTAGACCAATCTTAATGACATCCTTTGCCTTTATTGCCGGTCTAATCCCTTTGATTTTTGCTTCAGGTGCCGGTGCAATTGGTAACAGAACTATTGGAGGTTCTGCCCTTGGAGGAATGCTTTTCGGAACTATTTTCGGTGTAATTATCGTTCCGGGACTTTACTACATATTTGGTTCAATGGCCGAAGGCAGAAAACTAATTAAAGGTGAAGAAGAAAGTTCATTGTCTGATGAATTTATGCATCATGTAGATGATTTTTCGAAAAACAATCAAACAGAGGAAAATGAAGAATAACAGAAATATAAAATACGCAGGTATCGCCTGCGTATTACTTTCTATCGCTGGCTGTAAAACTCCTGCCATAGTAGAAAAAAATGAAAACAAAACGGTACCCGAAACTTACGCCAATAATGGTTTAGATACACTCAACACCGGAAAAGTAAAATGGAAAAGTTATTTTACAGATGAAAACTTAAACAACCTGATTGATATTGCTCTGAAAAATAATCAGGAGTTAAATATTACGCTTCAGGAAATCGAAATTGCAAAAAGTGAGGTAAAAGCCCGAAAAGGAGAATACCTGCCATTTGTAGGTTTTAGTGCCGGTGCCGATGTAACTAAATCCGGAAGATATACAAGCACGGGATCCGGTGAAGCTACAACTGAAATTATGCCTGGCAAAGAAACTCCGGATCCGTTGCCAAATTTTCGTTTTGCACTTACATCAAGCTGGGAAATAGACATTTGGAACAAACTTCATAATGCTAAAAAAGCAGCTTTGAATCGTTATTTAGGTTCTATTGAAGGGAAGAATTTTGTAGTTACCAATCTGATTGCAGAAATAGCAGATTCGTATTATGAACTTTTGGCTTTGGACAATCAGCTGGAAATTATCAAACAAAATATTGATATTCAGTCTAATGCTTTAAAAGTTGTAAAAATTCAAAAAGAAGCTGCCAGAGTCAACGAACTGGCGGTGCGCAGATTTGAAGCTCAGATTTTAAGCACACAAAGTCTGCAGTTTGATATTCAGCAGCAGATTACGGAAACTGAAAATAAGATCAATTTTTTATTGGGTCGTTTCCCTCAGAAAATTGCAAGGAACAGCGATACTTTCAGTACTATAACTCCTGCGGATGTTCATGCCGGAATACCCTCTCAGCTTCTGGAAAATCGTCCGGATATTAAAAAAGCAGAAATGGAATTAATCGCTGCAAAACTGGATATAAAATCAGCTAAAGCGCAGTTTTATCCTTCGCTTGGGATTTCAGCGGGAATTGGATATGAGGCTTTTAATACTAAATATTTGTTGACTTCACCAGAGTCTTTATTGTATTCAATAGCAGGTGATTTGGTAGCGCCTTTAATTAACAGAAATGCAATAAAAGCTAGTTATCTAACTGCAAGTGCCAAACAGATTCAGGCAGTTTACAATTATGAAAGAACTTTGGTCAATGCTTATGTTGAAGTTGCTAATCAATTGTCTAAAATTGAGAACACAAAACAAAGTTATGATTTGAAAGCCAAACAAGTTCAGGCATTAAACGAGTCTGTGCAAATATCCAATAACCTTTTCAGTTCTGCCAGAGCTGATTATATGGAAGTTTTACTGACCCAAAAAGACGCTTTAGAATCTAAGTTTGAACTTATAGAAACCAAAAAACAGCAGATGAATGCTTTCGTTAATGTTTACAGAGCATTAGGAGGCGGCTGGAACTAATAGTTTTTATTTTTGGAAAGGAGATTAGTTAAAAAACTAGTCTCCTTTTTTTATTAAAGATTAAAAACTACATCAAAAGCCAGATAACTTACATCGTATGGATGCTCACCTCCCACCCAATCATTCATATAGCCTATATCGTAAGTTAGAACAGAATCTTTTGGACTTATCGAATAATAGGCTGAAAAGCGGCTTTCTTTATAATGCAGATCGCTCCATTCCTTTTCTGTATGATTTAGACCTGCTGAAAAAAGCTGCTCTGAACTCAGTATTATTTTTTCTGAATGCTCCTCATTCACATAAAAACTCATCTGTAAACGAAAACGGCTCCGCAAAGCAAAAGATTCCTGCTCCGTCAAATCATCTGATGTAAAAAACTTTCTGAATTCCTGTCTGAATGTGGGAGTAAATTTCAAAACCGAAGTTTTAAAATCATACGAAACTCTACTGTAAAACCTTAACTCCTGTACATTGAAATCTCTATTCAGTTCTTCTGCATTTTCAAGCTGATTTCGAAAACTTAAAGCAAACGAGTATTTCCAGCTGCTTTGAAACTGATGATAAAATTCCTGATTCAAAACGATAATCGAAGCTTTTTCCATTGGATTTAAGGTACTTTCCGAACTTTTTCTCCCCAAACCAAAGTAAGTCATTGACTTCCATTTTTTACTTAAATCATATCTTACTCCAGCTGCAGCCCAGCCTGCCGTTTTAGCTCTTCCTAAACCCGGCGGGCTGATTTGTGCCGAAAGCACTGAAAAATAAAATAATGCGATTAAAAGACAAAAGATTCTTTTCATCTTAATCTTCTCTTTTTTGGAGAATTCTTCCCTGAGCATCAAAAACTACTTTCCACTCATTGCTCAGACTTTTTAATTCAGTTTTATAAATTACTTCTCCTTGTTCTGAAATTCTTTTTACATCATCTATTCTATAACCTGAATAATATTTGGTAATAGATGTTCTGACAGGTTTTGGCAGACTGCTTTTAGATATTTCTTCTTCATGTCTTACCAGTTTTCCATCTCTGGAATATTGAGCCTTATGGTCGTCTCCCAACAAGCCGGTTTCAAATTCGACTTCATAAAGATTACCTTTTATTTCCCAATCGATGTCTGAAGCTTTGGGAAATGTTTTTTGAAAATTATTTCTAATAACTGATGGAACTTCACTTGCATGAACATCCTGCGCCGAAACACCGCTATAACTAAAAGTTAAAATACTGAGACTTAAAATCAATTTTTTCATGTTCTTAAAATTTTATACTGCTAAATTCTGAAACGATTCTGGAAACTTTTGGGAATTAAATTAAGGTTCATAGATTAATCTAATGAAAGAAGAATTATTGTCGGTTTTATTCAGGGCAATTCCCGTTACAATACCCACTGCAAAATGCGAGTCCAGTTTAAGCTTTACCTGTGGACGAAGTGTCGTGATCATTTTACTGCCGTTAATTTCCTTGTTCACTTCAATACCTATGAAATGCTTCGTACCGGGAAGTGTATAAAGTAATGAAGTATTAATCTGCCAGTACGCCAGATTTGCAGCTTTACCCATTTCTTGTTCAATCATCGGATAGGCATAAACTAAGGTGTGAAAATTTGATCCCCATTTTTTTGCTGCTGCAAAAAACGGACTGTATCCCAGACCTGTAATTAATTTTCTCTCTCCGAAATTTTGGAATTCGTTGAATTCCAAAACCTGTGTATATCCGACTGCAAGAGATAGCTGCACCTTTTTAGAAACCAAAAATGTATATTGGGCAGATAGTCTGAGCCCTTCCAGTTTATTTCCAGGAATTGACTCTTCAGTTTTATTTCCATGATTATAAAACGAAAAATCAGTTTCTATTTCTAAGCCTAATCTGTTAATTGGAGCAAACTCATATTCGGCTAAAAAAACATTTTTCTTATAATTTTCGGCACTCGAAAAATCGGCTCCGAAATTAAATTCTTTTTCTCCTTTTCTGGCTCCTAAATCTCTAACCAAATCCTGAAAAAGCGGTTCGGCATGAGAAATTTTAACAGGTTCCGGTTGTGATTGTGCGTACGTAAAACAGCATCCCGCTGTACTGCACATTAGTATTGTCAGGATTAATTTTATTTTCTTCATACAGCAAAACAACTGTAGGAATCAGGAAAAAATTTGGAAACAATCTGGAAAGAATTGGGAATATGTCTAAAACTGAAAATCTACATTAAATTGATGCATTTCATTTTTATATTCATACGCAATCGAAAAACCATACAATTCTGCAATCGCTTTTACAATGGCAAGTCCCAGACCAGTTCCTGACTGATTCTGCTTGTTTTTCTGAAAACGCGTAAATATTTTTTCCTTCTCTAATGCTTCTGAAGGACCAGTGTTTTTAACACTTAGCATATTGTTGGAAATTTCTATAACAACTTTCCCATTTTTTATATTATGGAAGATGGCGTTTCGCATAAGATTCGAAACTACAATAGCAATCAAAGCGGAATCTGCATTGACTGTCAGCTCTGATTTTTCATTAAAAGAAATCTCAACTTCTTTAAATTCTGCAATATCCTGAAGATCGCTTAAGTTTTTGGCAGCAATGTCATTAACCGAAACTGCACGATTATCAAAAAACTGCTTATTTTCAATTTTAGTGAGAAGCAATAATGATTTATTAAGCCGAACCAGCCTTTCTGTTATATCCATGATTTCAGCTATTTTACCCGCCTGATCTGCTGTAAAATTTTCACTTTCAATCATTAATTCAAGCTTGCTTATGGCAATAGCCAGCGGTGTCTGCAGTTCATGAGAAGCATTTCCGATAAATTCTCTCTGCTGCTGATACGTTCTTTCGCTGTACTGAACGAGCGTTTTTATAGAAAGTAATAAATCTGAGAATTCTTTTGTTTTTGTTTCAACCTGCGGAAAGCTTTCACCTCTGCCAAGACGGTAGTGGTTTAAATAGTGAAGTAATTCGTAAAAAGGCTTCCATAATTTTTGAAGAACAAAATTATTAATAACCAGAATACTAAAAATCAAAACGGTATACAGCCCAAACGCATCCCAGAGCAATTCTTTAACCAAGTCGTCCTCCTCGACCATGTTATTGAATATCTTCAGCTTATAGAATTGTCCATTTTGTTCAAAAACTGTAGTCAGAATTCTGACTGGTTCTAATTCAGGAGCTTCATCATCTGCATCCTGGGCATAAATTTCAGTATCTTCGTAAGTATCCTTAAAATCAAGTGCCTCTTTTCTGCTTATTGGGTTTATTGAAAAAAAACCTTCATCAAATGTTTTCTGCTGTAATATAGAAGCATCTTTACCCGCTTTATATACAATCTGTCTTTTATAGTTTTCCAGTTCCTCGTCTACGCTTCCTTTAATTTCATTAAGCATATTGAAATAAAAAACAACAGACCACAAACTTACAACCAGCAGCAGCCAGCCCATCAGATGAAGAAGCGAACGGTTGAGCAGTTTCATTTTTCTCTTAGTTTGTAACCTATTCCGTAGACGGCCTCGATTTCTATCTCTGCATCACTTTGCTGCAGTTTCTTTCTTAAATTTTTTATCTGATAATAAATAAAATCAAAATTGTCTGCCTGATCAATATTATCGCCCCAGACATGTTCTGCCAAAGCAGTCTTGCTTACGAGCCTATTTTTATTCATCAGAAAATAATTGAGAATATCAAATTCTTTTCTGTTCAGTGACTGATTAATTCCATTAACCGTTAAAGTTCTTTCTGTCAGATCTAACTCTGCATTTCCAATTATAATAGAATTTTTTCCATCGAGGTTTTTCCTGCGCAGAACAGCTTTTATTCTCGCATTAAGTTCTGCATTATGAAATGGTTTAGTTAAATAATCATCGGCTCCAAGCTCTAATCCCTTTAATTTGTCTTCAAGTGAATCTTTTGCGGAAATAATAATAACATTTTCAGATTTACCGAGATTCTTCAACTCTTGCAAAAGCAGTAATCCACTTCCCCCGGGCAGCATCACATCAAGAAGAATGCAATCATAAGTATACATATTTATTTTCTCATCTGCAATTTGATAATCTTCCGCAATTTCAATCAGATACTGTTCCTGAAGTAATGAATCACAAATGGATTTCAGCAGTTCTTTTTCGTCTTCAACAATTAGGATTTTCATACTGCAAAGATATGTAATCAAATCTGGAAAGAATTGGGAATCTCACAATTCTGGCTAGTGGAATTATTACTATTTCACACACAAAATGCTATGCTGAATAAGTATTAAATAACTTTTAACCAGTTGTTTAACTATCACATTTTTTTTGTAAAAATTGGAAAAGACTTATAACCATACAGATTTTTTATCTCCAACCTAACAAAGTTGCTTTAGGTACAGCCTGTGCTTTCAACTGATCCCAATTTATTAAACACAAAATCCTGATAATACTTCCTATCTTTAGCAGAAACTTTCATTAAAAAATCGTAATCTCGTGGCATCTGTCTTCTTCAGAAAAAAATTTAATCTAAATGATTTTAGTTAATTTCCAAATCAGAATAAAATTGTTCAAATACAATCAAAAACAATATAAAAATTATACGTCTTTTCTTCGGGCCATACCCTGAGCAATGATGCTGGCGGCAATCAATTGCAAGGCATGATACAGCATGAGCGGCAGCAATACAATCCCGGTCATGGTACTGTGCTGAAAGAGGACTTTTGACATGACAGTTCCGTGCACCAATGACTTCTTAGACCCGCAGAATAAAACAGTAATACGATCTTCATCTGAAAAACCAAGCAGACGGCTGAATAGTCCGACACAAAAGAATACAGCAAAAAACAGTGCCATCATCCCTGCAGCTAGTCCGGCAAGTTCAAGAGCGGTGAAGCCTTCAAAAAGATGTTCGGAGAATGATTTGCAAAACGACGTGTAAATAATGGTCAGGATGACTGCCTGATCGAAATATTTGAGCTGTTTTTTATATTTTTCGGCAATGGCTCCAAAACGGGAGTTGAGGCAGATACCAATGATGACAGGCAGCAAAACTTGAAGAACCAGCTTTATGACGATATCGGTAACATCAAAATTACCTGTTGCAGAAGCTATGAACAATCCAACCCAAAGCGGCGTAACCACTACTCCAATCAAACTTGAAATACTCGCATTGAAAATGGCGGCAGGAATATTTCCTTTGGCAATAGAAACCATGACCACAGAAGAAGATACTGTAGACGGTAAAGCTGCCAGGAAAAATACGCCCAGCCAAAGCAGCTCGAAGCCGTTATTGACAAACAATGGGCGAAATGCCAAAACAAGAAGCGGAAAAAACAAAAAGGTCGTCAACTGCACGATAATGTGCATTCTCCAATTGGCAAGCCCGGCTTTTAGTTTCTCAACACTCAGTCGCATTCCGTAAAACAAGAAAATCAACGATACGCCTGCATTAGCAATTTCCTCCAGCGAAACAGGTTCTTTGATCATACCTGGCTTTGGCAAAAAATAAGCCATCAGAATCATGGTGGCTATCATTAACAGGAAACCGTCGAAACCTGCTTTTTTTAATACTTCTAATAATTTCTTCAATGTTTTTTAATATTATTCCTGCTTGGAGATATAGACTCCATTATTAATATATTTACGACTAAATCCCAAGTTCTTTGCGTATAATTTCTGCTCCTGCGCTTAAAGCATTTAACTTACCGCTGGCTACGTTTCGGGACAAAGGAGCCATACCGCAGTTTGTAGAAGGGTAAAGATTTTCGGCATCTACAAACTCAAGAGCTTTACGCAGGGTATTGGCTACTTCTTCGGGTGTTTCGATAGTGTTGGTTGCCACATCAATAGCGCCAACCATTACTTTTTTACCGCGAACCAATTCCATTAAATCTAAAGGCACATTGGAGTTGTGGCATTCTAGTGACACCACATCAATTTTAGATTTTTGAATTTTCGGAAAAATTTCTTCGTATTGGCGCCACTCTGAACCTAATGTCTTTTTCCAATCCGTATTGGCCTGTATTCCATAACCGTAACAAATATGTACCGCAGTCTGGCAGTGTAAACCTTCAATGGCTCTTTCTAAGGCTGCCATTCCCCAATCGTTTACTTCATCAAAAAACACATTAAACGCAGGTTCATCAAACTGAATAATATCTACTCCTGCATCCTGAAGTTCTCTTGCTTCTTCATTAAGTGCTTTTGCAAATTCCCACGCCAGTTTTTCACGGCTTTTATAATGGTCATCGTACAAGGTATCTACCATAGTCAGCGGACCTGGCAATGCCCATTTTATAGGTTTATTTGTCTGTTTGCGTAAAAATTCAGCATCTTCCACAAAAACTGCTTTTTGGCGTGCAACATCACCTACAACCATAGGAACACTCGCATCATAACGGTCACGGATTCTCACAGTTTTGCGATTTTCAAAATCTACCCCGGTTAAATGCTCGATAAAAGTCGTTACAAAATGCTGGCGTGTCTGCTCGCCATCACAAATGATATCCAGACCAGCCAATTGCTGTTCCTGCAGAGAAATGCGCAACGCATCCTGTTTTCCTTCAATTAACTGCTCTCCTTCTAATTTCCAGGGTGACCAAAGTTTTTCTGGCGGCGCAAGCCAGGCAGGTTTGGGTAAACTTCCAACAATCGAGGTGGGTAATAGTAACTTCTTCATAATAGTATAATTTTAATGCGTTGTAATCAATTAAAGGGTAAAATTAGCAGACCACTGCTCCAGAACATTTTTATAAGGTTTAATGAAATGCTCTTCTGCATATTTACCCTGTTCAACAGCCAGTCGGCTGCGTTCTTCGCGGTCATATTCGACGCGGGTAAGCGAATAATCTTCGTGTTTAAGACTAGGCTGGTAGATTTTCCCAGCCACTGAATTGGCATTGTAAATTTCAGGACGGTAAATTTTCTGGAAAGTCTCCATTGTACTGATTGAGCTGATTAGTCCAAGATCTGTATAATCTGCAAGCAGATCTCCGGAATGATAAAAAGCCATTGGTGCCACACTGTTCGCAGGCATGAAAAAACGAACTTTTAAACCCATTTTAGAAAAATATTCATCAGTGAGAGAATACTCGCTCTGCAGATATTCAAAGCCCAGAACCGGATGCTGATACTCCATACGGGTATACGTTTTGTTGCCCGATACACTTAGACAAATGATTGGTGACATCTTAAAGTACTCTTTATAAGTGACTGAATTCACAAAGCATTTATAAAGTTTTCCGTGCAAATCACCAAAATTTTCAGGAACAGAAAAAGCAGTTTTATTTTTATTGTGTTCGATCAATAAAATACTGAAATCATAATCCCGAACATAAGAAGAATAATTATTTCCGGCAACCCCTTCGATTTGCTGGCCAGTCTTATGGTCAAAAATATTCGTTTTTAAAACTTCAATCATCGGCAGATCATTATTGCCATTCTGATCATCAATACTCATCGTCACTGTGAGGATTTCAAGTTCCACATGGTAACGGTCCCCTTTTGGATTATCCAAATGAGCCAATGCATTGAACCGATTGTTAATCATATTTAAGGCATTACGCAAGTTTTGCTGGCGACTAGCTCCTCTGGCCAGGTTGGCAAAATTGGTTGTCAGACGCGTTTTACTTGAGGGGTGATAATTTTCATCTAAACAAGTGCTTTTTAGCGTGAAAACAAAATCATTCTTGATTGTATTCTGGGTAATTTCAATATCCTGATTTTTGTTTCTTAAATCTTCTTGTATGTTCGCTTTCATCTGATGACAAGGTTTAGTTTATTTACCCTGCAAATTTGAAAATAAAAGATTTAATATTTTACAAAATAAAAAAAATCAGTTAATTAATCTTTTTTTAAACACTTTTAAAGATTATTAATCTTTTTACAAATGCAATAATGAAGAAAAACAGATAATTATTCTTTAGAGAACCGGAATAGGACTGATTTGGAGTTTTCCATAGCCATTCAAGCCTCGAAAAAGAAAACAATATACTCTATCTTTGCCAAAAATTAAGATAGATACAGTAATGAATTTAATAGAAAATTTAAAATGGCGCTACGCCGTCAAAGCTTATTCCAGCATTAAAGTAGCAGAAGAAAAGATTGATCAGATATTAGAGGCTATAAATCTCTCAGCGTCTTCCTGCGGACTGCAATCTTACCGTGTTTTTGTTATAAGCAATCCGGAAATTCAAAACAAATTAGGTGCTGATTCGTATAATAAACAAATTAGTTCCTGCTCTCATTTGCTGGTCTTTGCTGCCTTCAATGACATGACTCCGGCTTACATTGACAATTACATGGCAATGACAGAAAAACAAAGAGGTCTTGATGCTGGTGCCTTATCAGGATTTAGAAATGGATTGCATTCCTATTTTGGAGCTATTGATACAGAACAAAAAGCTATTTGGGCGTCTAAACAGGCTTATATTGCACTAGGAACTGCATTAATTGCCGCAGCAGAATTGAAAGTGGACGCTACCCCTATCGAAGGATTTAATGCCGATATTGTCGATGAAGTTTTGGGTTTGAAAGAGAAAGGGCTGCATGCTGCAGTTATCCTCGCTTTAGGATATCGTGATTTGGAAAAAGACTATATGGCAGCTATGAAAAAAGTGCGTCTGCCTATAGATGAAATGATAACTAAAGTTTATTAAATACGGTTAACTATTACGGCAAAAGTATACCTAAATTAATTTTTAAGTTCAGTTAAAAGTCATTAATGAGTTAAGTTATTTTTTTAATTTACACAGAAAATCAGCAAATTAAATGTAGAGCACAATTCCTTTCTGATTAGATTAGAGTCAAATGAAAATTCTAAAAATCCTTACCAAATTTTGATTTGAATAATCTCCGAATTATTATATAATTTCACTAAAAACTAACTTGTTTTCTTTTGAGACTGTTATATTTTATTATCAGGAATTTATCAAAAGGATTTCTTAACCTGTTTTGAAAAATAGTCTTAAAGTCACTTTATTAGAGATTTAACCGAAGCTCGACAATGGTTTGAAACCCCGTTAAGAACATAGGATATTTTTCTTTTGATGTATCGTAATTTTTTATACTGAATACAGCAATTTCAAATAATTTAACTAAAGATACCTCACAAACTCTTCCCTTTTATCATAAGGAATATCATTATGAGGTGATTCTACTACCATGGTATTCCAAGGTTTCCAGTCATCAGCCAGCTCATTATGCGTTTCTTTATGATGTTCCAGAATTGACTGAATAAAGTAGTCTTTCAAAGGCATGTCCAACATTCTTTTTTCTCCATCTTTTACCAGCTCAATGCTATGCTTCAGCTCCTCTTTATCGTTGATGTGAAAAATAAACTTACCGCTGTCCCAGGAACTTAAGTACTCTAAATCCCCATCTTCATCATACTGCACTGGCAGAAGACCATTATCTTTTTCATATTCAAATATCATAGACATTATACGGCCATTTACCCACTGGTAAAATATATTGGCATAATCCAGTAGATTTTTCTTTGCCTCATCACTTTCCCATCTATACTCACTTGAATAAAGTCCATTATTCTGAATCTGGAATACCAGATGATTAAACTGAGTATCTGTTCCTAATCTGTTCTTAAAAATTTCATAAATATGACGCTCATAAACAAACAGTTCCCTTCCATCCAAAGCTGTTTCTTTTTTAGTTCCATTATTAAAATAACAAACTTCAACATCATAACTTCCGCCAAGAGTAAAAGAAAATTTAATTTCGATCATATCATAGGGGAATTCTGTATAGTAATCATGAAAAGCCTTAATCGAATTCTGTTCTGTCATTGTTTTTTTATTTACTACTATTCTCAGTAAATTATTAAATTAATTTCAACTATTCCGTAAATCCTGTATTTGTATTTAGTAATAGCTGATGTCTGTCTGCCAAAATAAAAATAAAAAATAACACTGCACAAAATATCAAAGTATATAATATCCTTTAAAGCGGTTTATTCAATGTTCCTAAATTATTTATGGAAATAATGTCACTGTTCAATTTCAGAAAATGAAATCTCTTTTTAAAATGATTTAAAATTTCATAACTATTTGAATTTCCATCTCTTATTTTTTAATATAATTGCTGCCTGACTGTAGCAAACAATTGGTTTATTCTCCTATCTTTATCCAATAAAAAGGCACCCATATAAAAATTGGTGCCTTTTGTGCATTTACTGTATTAATACTCTTAGTTTCTTTTTTAAGGTTTTTCCCTGATTAATAAACTTTTCCTCTTGGATCGTCAATGTGCATTTTCAGAATATCATAACGCACACCTTCCCTATCCAATATTCTTACGTTTTTTACTACTGTACTTAGAGCATCCAAAAATGTTTGGGAATTTTCATGACGTTCATACGCATCTTCATCCCTCCATCCTTCCAAAAGATGAAACGTATTTTCATCTGTCAGATCCTGTGAGAAAGCGTAGTAAATACAGCCTTCCAATTTGTTTGCGGCAATCATTTCAGGAATAACCGCATCTATGAAAATCTGTCTATCCTCAGGATGAACCTTGTAATAAGCACTTACAGTGATTCCGGTTGTCTGCGTTTTGTCGTGGCTGGTGGAAGTTCCAATTTTGATACTATTTTCCATTTGTTTTATTTTAGTTATTATAATAATTTATACTATAATTATAGGCAAGTCACAAAATCTTCAAAAGGTTTGCTGACTTTTTATTCTTACGATTCCAGTTATTTTCTGAGTTTAGATTAACTAGTAAAGCTTTCATCATTGTTTTTTTTAATGTTAATTACCTGAATCAAACTGCGGTTACTCCAAAACACTTCTGAATACAAAACATTAGGACTAACCAGCAATTCAATAAATTTTACCTTATTTCTTACTATCAACAAAAACATATAGTTTGACAGCTTTACCGTTCTCAAAAACGAAAAGATCCATTCCTGTAACAGCATCAGGTTTTTCTGCGGGACCGTGCTGCCAATAAAGTCTTGCGGTATTATGATTGACGTCAATTGATTTAACAGGTAAAAATTTAGAATTCAAACCTTTTTTCTGAAGATCATCAATAAATCCATTAATTTCCTGGTGTCCAAAGGCAAGAAAATGACTATCGATCATCTCTATGTTGTCTGCATATACTTTCTTCATCAATTCTTTACGTTTTTTAACATCTCGTTCATTCCATATTAAAAGATGCGATTCTACTAAAGATTTGATTTCAGATTCGGGCATTATTTTCACATTTGAATTATCAGACAGATTTTCAGCTGTATTTTTTGGTGACCAAAGAATTGTAACAGGTTTCTTTTTTTCATATCCTTTTCCGTCCGGATAAGAAACCAGCTCCATTTTAGAACCCCATGGCGTTTCAAAATAAACCCAGGATTCGCCAGCTGTATCACCGGAAGGCATTGTAAAAGGTTCTCCTAATATTTTTACGTCTTTGCTTTTTAAATACTGCACTGCAGCATAAATGTCATTTACATAAAAAGCGATGTGTGATGCTCCGATATCATCTGTGTCAGGATGCGTTTTGCTTCCTTTGTTATCTGCATATTCGAATACTTCGATGCTTGCTCCGGTTCCTGCATTAATCATTTTTATGGTAACCGCTCCAGTATCAGGATTAATATGATTTAACTTTTTCCAGTCGGCATCAAGCGGAATGGGTCCTAATTGCGTTACAGGTGTAAAACCAAGTACATCGTCAAAAAATCCAACGGCTTTATTAAGATCCGGTACATTAATGCCGACATGATCAATCCCAACGATTCCTACGCTGGTTTGTGCTGCGGTTTTTTCTGAAGCAGAAAAAAGAATTAATAAATTAAGCATTGCCGCTGCTGAAGTCTGTACTTTTTTATTTGATTGTTTGTGAATTGTTTTCATGATTATTTAAATTCTTGTAAATTATTAAATGTGTTTAAAAGGAAAATTAATTCGTGTACGCTGCCACCCATTTTGCCTTAATAGCAGCACGGGCTTCTATAAATTCTTTATCAGTTCCCTGAGCAATGGCATCAAGCGGAAAACGAAGCGGTCTCTCTCCTTTTTTCATACTTACCAATTCCAGAATACCATCAGCAATAGTCTGCGGATTCATATCGAACTGTGCCATTTTGCCAAATAATGCTGTGCCTAATGCGTTGAATTTTTCTGTTGCAGCTTCGCCGTATTGTTCTGTAATTTCTGTTTTATCAGCATGAATTCCGGCTTTCGATCCGTTATTCATTTCTGTTGGATAAACACCCGGCTGGATACTTACGTTTTCAATTCCGTAATCAGCAAGTTCATCCTGCAATCCTTCTGTAAAACTTTCTACTACTAGTTTTGATGCGATATACGGAACCATAAAAGGAAGTGTGTGTCCACTTGCTCCGGTTGTAATATTGATGATTAGTCCATTTTTTTCTTTTCTCATTGAAGGCAGAACCGCCTGATACATACGCAACACACTGTAAACGTTTACATCAAACATTTTACGAACCTGATCAATGGAATAGCCTTCAAGCAAACCAAAACCGCTGACTGCCGCATTGTTGATTAAGACATCGATTTTTCCGTATTTAGTGATAACTCTTCCGACAGCCTGAGAAACTGATGAATCATCTGTGACATCGATATCCACTACTTCAATGTTTTCGATTGCTCCTAATTCTTTTGCGGCAGCAGCATTTTTATCCTTTGTATTGCGCATTCCTGCAATTACGGAATGACCTGCATTAGCTAATGTTACAGCTGTTAATTTTCCAAAGCCTGTACTTGTTCCTGTAATGAAAATTGTTTTTGACATGATTTCTAATATTTAAATGTTTATAATGTTTGTTTCTTTTGAACATTACAAAGTTGCGACGAATGCAAAACCTGTACATTGATTAGAAATAAGTAAAAACTTGATTTAGATCAAGAGTTTTAAGAAGGCATAAAAAAAGGAGCTTTAAAAGCTCCTCGTACATTATTTCTTTGCCGTTTGTTTCCGGATACGGCTTAGTGTTTCTGGTGTCATGCCCAAATAAGAGGCAATCATGGTTTGCGGAATTCTCGAAGCAAAACCCGGATATTTATTTACAAAGTTTAAATACTTTTCTTCGGCCGTTAAAGTCAGTGACGCCTGAATTCTGTTTTGAGCGGCGATAAAACTTCTTTGCAGAATGATATTGACCATATTATTAAATGCTGGTATTTCTCTGCAAAGCAATTCAAAATTCTCATGTGTAAAAAGAACAAGCTCGGTATCTTCAATTGCATCGATATTAAAACGGGAAGGCTGCTGCAGCATCAAGCTTTCGCGATCTCCTGTCCACCAATTTTCAATACTGAAACTATTTACGTGCTCGCCTCCTTTTTCATCGACTGTGTATGTTCTTACACAGCCCTGAGTGATAAAAGCATCATATTTCCAAACATCTCCTTCCTGAAGAAGATATTGCCTTTTACGAAGTTTTTTAATAATAGCAAATGATTGTATACGTTCTGATTCAGCCTGAGTGAATTCAGCTTTTTCTTCAATATACTTTTGGAATATTTCATACATAGATTGTAAAATTATACAAAATGCATCTGAAGTACAAATTTTATCTCGACCAGCAAAATGTGTGTCTCTGAGTTTTTTTTCCCATCAAAATAAAAGCTGTCTAAAAACAAAAACAGCATTTGAAAAATTTTAAACGCTGTTCTGAATCAAATTTTATGAGGTACTATTTAAAATAGACTCATTGCCGCATTATGTACTAAATCCTTCTTATACAGAAGTAGACTTCTCAAAAACACGCCAATAGTTTCCTCCTGTTATCTCAATTATTTCTTTCTCAGAAAAACCATTTTTCTGCATTGCTTCTACCACTCTGTACAAAAACCCCTCTGAGCTTTCTCCCCAACTGTAATTAGTTTTTTTACCAAATCGCTCCTTTACATTATTTGGGAGTGCCATTTTTGTATCTGTTCCTATACATACATGCTCAGTTCCGACAACATCAGCCATGGCTTTCAAATTTTCGGCAAACTCCAACGGGGTGTCTGCAAGATGCGTCCAGACACCTATTACACCTCCTGCCGAAGCAAAAGCTTTGGCCTGTTCTTTACTGATAAGTCTCGGCATCATCATTTTCGCCATTTTTTCATCTTTGCCTAAACGAGTATTGAGCCCCGTATGAGAAATAATCATTGGTTTCGAAGAAACTTCTACAGCCCTGTTTATAGCTTCATTGTTACAATGCGCAAGATCAACCAGCATTCCCAGTCTGTTACATTCTTTAATTGTCTCAATTCCAAGCTGAGTTAATCCATTAAATTGTGGTTTATCTGTATAGATATCTCCCATCGGAGGTGATGTCTGCCCATCGTGCATAAGTCCCAGATGTCGTATACCACGTTTGTGAGCTGTTTCCAGACGTTCCGGCTTTCCTTCAATGAAATGTCCTCCTTCAACAGACTGGATTACAAATTTCTTATTTTGCCGGACGGAATTTTTCACATCCTTGTAGTTTAAAGCGCGGGTAAGATTGTTCTCAATCAGCAGCTGATCCATTTCATCAAGGCTGGTAATAAAACGCTCGTAAGCTTCACCTTCATAATTCAGCTTTGGACGGTCTACCTGAAAGGTCATACAAATTGCAGATAGTCCTGAACTATTTAATTCACTGGCTAAAGCATAATGCTGTAATTTAAATTCTTCCCTGTTAAAAGGCACATCCATATGGTTATGTGTATCAATTCCGATACATCTCGCCACAATCTTTTTTATACTGTCGTCCTGCTCTTTTTCTATCCATGAAGCAAGCGGATTAAACCCAAGTGCTGCACCAGCCACTGCGCTGGTTATTAAAAATTTACGTCTTGACCAATTATTGTCCATGCTTTATTACGGTTTATTCAGTTTATAATTCTGGTAATTAATAGCTTAATCTTTTTGCTTAGATTTTTAAATCGTTCTTAGCAGCATTTACAAGTCCTTCCAGCCAGTCCTGATGACCGTTAATCATGGGATTGGGTTTTGCTATTGCCAGTTCCTGAGCCGGTTTTCCAATCTGGCTTTCCTGTGTCAGAATCCTTACCCTTCCACCAGGTAGGTCCTCAATCAGCCATGCGTGAATAACATCCAGTCTGGTTTCTGCATCACCTTCTGCCCAGCCATGCCACGCAAGCCTTGCTGGTTCATTTGCTGCAGGCGGCACAAATTCTGTGATTTCTGCTTCAATCGGAAAACCAAATGTTTTGAATCTGAATCTGGAATCTTTAGTGAATTCCGGTCCTCCCTTATGATCAAATTCGATGTCGGATGAGTTTGCATAATAAACAGGCCATGCGAAGGGATTGTTTAAATAAGGCCAAACCTTATCGGTCGTTAATCCTGAAACTATAACTTCATTTGAGCAGTAATTATCTGTAGTACCCGGAAGGTATTCTTCGGGCCAAAATATTTCATTTGCCATTTTTAAACTGTTTGATATTAATATATTATTTAACGATGACCGATGTCATACCATCAGGTCTGCCTGTTTCGAGGCGTTTAATTTCTTTTCGGGTATTAAGGTCAATCACAACTACATAATTATCCGGTGTACAGGAAACAAACATTCTATTGCTTTCTCTATCCATATAAATACCGGCTCCTCTACCAATATTTACTTGCTTTTCAAGCTTATGTGTTCTACGATTATAATAAAGAAGATCACCCGTTTTTACACTTACAATACATACCGTCTGACCGTTGGGAGTAATTTTTAAACGATGCAGTCCCAATATTTTCGAATCAAAATCAGAAGTAACTTTTTTAGTCTCAAGGTCAACTGTTACAACATGACCATCGGGTCTTGCCGTCCATAATTCTTTTCCGTCGGGTGATACATCAAAACCTTCCGCTCCTATTCCAACATTTACTAATGTCTGCCGCCACTCTTGTCTGTTTTTGGCATTAGCAGGCAGTACACCAGTTGGCGGCATATAAGGTGGAATTTCCAAATACTCATAAATACTAAGCGTACCGGACTCTACGTTGGTAGTGTAAAATCTTTTACCATCGGGAGTAACATAAAGCAAATGGGTAAAATTCTCACCGGTTCCATAAACTTCTGTAACGGCATTTTGTTTTATATCAAAAACACCAACAACTTTAGAACCTTGTGCCGTAAACCATAACTGATCATTAAGATAAACAAGTCCATGCGGAATAAGGAAAGGTTTTGTATCTATAATTTTTTCAGACTGTAACGTTTTTAGGTTTAAAACTGCAATTTCATGGCCTTTATCATTCATGAGTGGTTTTGAAATATAGGCAAATGATCCGTCGGGACTGGTTACAACTTCATGCGGGTCGTCTCCCACGGGGATTTTTGCAATAGTATCCAGCGTTTTATAATCATAAACAATTACTTTTTTCTCGCCTTTAGAAAGTACTAAAATATATTTTTTGCTTTGACTGAAGCTTATACCTGATACTGCCAGTACTACAACTAAAAAGAGTTTTTTATATATAGTCATATTTTAAGTTATAAGATTTGAAAATTACACACGTAATTATCTTAAGACATTCTCTAAATGTGTCAGATACTGCCATTTTAAATTGTTTAATCTATTGTTGTCCATATTCTTTTCAACATCGTGGAAATGAAAACTATCCAAAGGCTGTAATCCGCAAAAGGCATTCATTCTGTGAAAGGGAAAAAGAACTCCGTCATCGACACTTCTTCCCATAAAAAATTCTTCGGGAATTGTAAATGCTGTTTCAGGTGCATTCCAAGTTGTAGTAATAAGATATTTTTTATCGCTCATTAATCCGCCCGTTCCATAATTTCTGTCCGGATTATCTGCTTTTCTGCCGTCACTGTAATACATTCCTTTCCTATGTCCGGCAGTAAGTACTTTATCCAGATACTCTTTAAGTGTAAAAGGAATATACATCCACCATATTGGAAAATGGTAAATGATTATATCCGCCCAAAGAAACTTATCAATTTCACTTTCCACATCATAAGAATCTGATATTTTGGTTATTTTATATTCAAAAGCGTCAGCTGTAGTAAAAAATTCCGTATCCCAAAAAGTTATCTCATCATTCAGTTTTCCTCCGGAATGAGCAAAATGCTGTCCCGCATTTATTATAAATATATTTTTCACTCTTTATACTATAAAAATTATAGTTGCAAAAATACTTATAGTGAATTACCTTTGCAATAACTATCAAAAGCGATAGGTTTACTTTTATGGGAAAAAATGTAATAGTTAATGGTAAAATGTATGCCTGCACCATAAGTCTCGCTATGGATATCGTGGGAGGCAAATGGAAAACAGTTATTCTTCATCACTTGAAAAGCGGTGAGAAAAGATACAATGAATTGAGAAAGGAAATCCCCGCTATAACTGAAATGACCTTAAGCCTGCAATTGAAACAGCTTGAAGAAAACGGACTGGTTAACAGGGTTGTATATGGAGATAAACCTCCGATAAAAGTGGTTTATAACCTGACTGAATTTGGGAGAACTTTTATTCCCGCTCTGGAAGCAATTGACCAATGGGGAATTCTTGTAGCGGATAAGATTGGAGAACCTGTTCGGGAAAATATTTGATTTTACTATACATCAATTGATTATTGAATTTCAAAATCACGTCAAAATAGGCCAGTTTCATTAAATCCTGCATAAAATAGTTTGAAATTTGCCCTGTTCCTTTCACTTAAAGAGATAACTATACATAGTTGTCTCTTTTTTTATGTACAAATATGTAGATTTTTCAAGTATCGGGTTAAAAAGGTATCATTGGGAATTATGCAAAATGATCAGGTACTGTAGATCAAGATTCTGCTGCATCTGTAGGAATTAAATATTAAGAATTTAATTAATTTAAAAAGTTAGTCACAGATACGGCAAAACCAAAAATGTCGTTTAATACACTTTTTTTACAAAAGCAGCTAATAAATTTACGAAATACCGTAAATCAAAAAAGACATCAAAAACCGTCATTTCCTTATAAATAAAGTCCTTAACTCAGACGGCATATTCTTTGAAAATACTGTATCGAAAATATCATTAATCTAAAAATATGAAAACAGTACTTCGAAAAAAACCGCAAAAAAACAGTTTCTTTTTTTCTTAATCTACATTAATCAACAAACTTTCATTCCTGCTGTAGGTTTGTAAAAAAAAATCAACAACATCAATTGAATCAAAAACAGATATAATTACGATCAGAATTTTAAACAATTATATATAAACATTTATTAATCCAAAACCACATTAAGATGAGCACTATTAAAGCACAAGACGGAACAGAAATTTTTTACAAAGATTGGGGAACAGGTCAGCCAATTGTTTTTCACCACGGATGGCCATTATCATCAGACGACTGGGATGCGCAAATGATGTTTTTCCTAAAACAAGGATATAGAGTTATTGCGCATGATCGTCGCGGACACGGTCGCTCTGGTCAAAGTTCTGAAGGAAATAATATGGAAACTTACGCATCAGATGTAGCAGCATTAACAGAAGCGCTTGACTTAAAAAATGCTATCCACGTAGGACATTCAACTGGAGGTGGCGAAGTAATCCGTTACGCTGCAAAATATGGAAAAGGACGTATTGCAAAAGCAGTAATCATTAGCGCCGTAACTCCTATTATGATTCAAAACGAAAACAATCCAGAAGGTGTTCCTTTGGCTGTTTTTGATGAAATCAGACAAGGAACTGGGTTCAACAGAGCACAATATTTCTACGACTTCCCTATTCCTTTTTACGGATGGAACCGCGAAGGACAAACTATTAAAGAAGGTATTAGACACAACTGGTGGCGTCAAGGAATGATGGGATCTGTTTATGCTCATTATGAAGGAATCAAAGCTTTCTCTGAATCAGATTTTACAGAAGATCTTAAAAGTCTAGACATTCCTGTTTTAGTACTTCATGGAGAAGACGACCAAATTGTTCCTTGGGAACAGGCGCCAAGAGCAACTGAACTTTTGAAAAACGGAAAGCTTATTACTTATCCTGGTTTTTCTCACGGTATGCCGACAACTGAAGCAGAAACAATCAATAACGATATTTTGGCTTTTATTAAAGAATAAACCGCTATTCTTATAAATCTACTGAAACTGTCTGCTGAAGGACGCTTTTAAAGACAGTTTTTTAATCTTCAAAACGGTTTCCGTTTGAACCGGAATAAAACGGAAACTTTCTACTTTTTATCATATATAACGAATAAGGCTTCATAAAATTACGAAATATCGTAAGGTTTTTTGGTACCCAAAAAACACAAAGTCTTACTATACAACAAACTAAGAGTTTGGCACTTCATTGGCTTAACTAATTATAAATCTTTAAAATAAAAAATCATGAAACCATCACAAAACTTATTGTCTCCAGATAACCACGCATTAGTATTAATTGATTTTGAAGGACAAATGGCATTTGCTACCAACAACATTGCCATAAGCGAACTACGTAATAATGTTGCCATTATCTGCGGAGCTTCAAAAATATTTAATGTCCCAACAATTGTAACCACTGTTTTTGAGGAAAGTTTCGCGGGTCCTGTTTTCCCAGAAATCGAAGAATATTATCCAATCACTACTTCAGGTTATATTGATCGTACAACAATGAATACTTGGGAAGATGAAAATGCTTATAAAGCCATTACTGGAACTAAAAAACAAAAAATAGTTTTAGCGGGATTATGGACAGGTGTTTGCATCGTTGGACCTGCCTTATCAGCAATTGAAGAAGGTTACGAAGTCTATGTCATTACAGATGCCTGCGGCGATGTGAGTGACGAAGCCCACGAACGTGCTATCCAGAGAATGATTCAGGCAGGTGCACAGCCTGTGACTTCTATTCAGTATATTTTAGAACTTCAAAGAGACTGGGCGCGTCAGGAAACTTATGTTCCTGTAACGAATCTAATGAAAAAACACGGCGGATCTTATGGTTTAGGAATCCACTACGCTCACAATATGCTAAAACACTAATATTTATTTTGTCTGTCGGGAATCTAATAGATAGCATTTCCGACAGCATTAATTAAGCATTCTTAAAGCTTAAAACCTAAACAATTGAATTATGAAAGCAGATCTAATTTTATTTAACGGTAAAATTCATAGTTTCAACGCCGAAACACCAAACGTAACCGCAGTTGCCATAAAAGATGGAAAATTTATTGCTGTGGGAAATGACAGCAGTGTTATGGAATTGGCATCTGAAGAAACTAAAATAATCGATCTTCAAAATAAAAGAGTGGTTCCTGGAATTAACGATTCTCACATTCACCTGATTCGAGGTGGTTTGAATTACAATTTAGAATTACGCTGGGACGGCGTTCCTTCACTTGCTGATGCACTCCGAATGCTAAAAGAACAAGTGGACCGCACACCAAATCCGCAATGGGTTCGTGTAGTTGGTGGCTGGTCTGAATTTCAGTTTGCCGAACGCAGAATGCCAACTCTTGAAGAAATCAATGCGATAGCTCCTGAAACCCCTGTTTTTATTCTGCATTTGTACGATAGAGCGATTATGAACAGAGCAGCGCTAAAAGCAGTTGGCTATACTAAAAATACACCTGCTCCGCCGGGAGGACATATTGAGAGAGATGCAAAAGGCGAACCAACCGGATTGATCATTGCAACACCGAATGCCATGATTTTGTATTCTACTTTGGCTAAAGGTCCTACTCTTTCGTATGAACATCAAATCAATTCAACGCGTCATTTTATGAAGGAACTGAATCGCTTTGGAATAACGAGTGTTATTGATGCCGGAGGCGGATTCCAGAATTTTCCAGATGATTATAAAGTGGTAAATGAACTGAACGAAAAGAAACAATTAACGGTTCGAATTGCCTATAATCTTTTCACTCAAAAACCGAAACACGAATTTGAAGATTTTGAAGATTGGATTGATACCGTAAAATTATATCAAGGCGATGATATGTATCGTCATAACGGAGCGGGCGAAATGTTGGTTTTTTCTGCAGCCGATTTTGAAGACTTTTTGCAGCCAAGACCTGATCTTCCTGAAAACATGGAAGCCGAATTGGAAAAAGTGGTTCGTCTTTTGGTTGAAAACCGCTGGCCGTTCAGACTTCATGCTACGTATAACGAAAGTATTACGCGCTTTTTAAATGTCTTTGAAAAAATCAACAGAGAAATTCCTTTTAACGGACTTCCTTGGATTTTTGACCATGCCGAAACTATTGATGAAAGAAATATCGAACGTGTAAAAGCGCTTGGAGGCGGTATTGCGGTTCAAAGCAGAATGGCGTATCAAGGAGAATATTTCACGGATCGATACGGGGCAAAAGCAGCTGAAAACACACCGCCAATCAAAAAAATGATTGAAATGGAAGTTCCTGTTGGTGCAGGATCAGATGCTACAAGAGTAAGCAGTTACAATCCGTGGGTTTCAATGTATTGGATGACGGTTGGAAAAACGGTTGGAGGTTTACAATTGTACAACGAAACGAGATTGAACAGACAAACCGCTTTGGAACTTTATACCAGAGGAAGCGCTTGGTTTTCTCAGGAACAGACTAAAAAAGGAGATATTAAAGTAGGAATGTTTGCCGATTTAGTAGTCCTAGACCGTGACTATTTTACTATTGACGATGAAGACATCAAAAAAATCGAATCGGATTTAACGATTGTCGATGGAAAAATTGTGTATGCTAATGGTGATTTTTCTTCATTCTCACCGCCTCACATTCCGATTTTACCAGATTGGTCACCAACCAATATCTACAACGGATATCCGGTTAGAAGCAGTTTACAGAGCGAGATAGAAAAAAACTCAAAAACTACTGCAAAACCAGCTCTTACATCTCAGATACATAGTTGCACCGGCAGCTGTGATGTTCATGCTCATAATCATGATGTTGCCAGAATGAGCAATGTTCCTGTAAATAATTATAACGCATTTTGGGGCGCTCTAGGCTGTTCCTGTTTTGCATTTTAAACTGAACAAAATGATGGAAATTATAAAACAAATCCTGTACTCCGATTTAGGATCAGCACTGAATAATACAGCAATTTTAGTTTTTAGAATATTGCTGGCGGTTGAACTATTCAGAGTACACGGAATGAAAAAATTCAGATTGGAAAACGGACAAAAGGAACATGTTCCGAATCCGCTGCATTTACCAGAAAAACTAAACGGATTAATGGCTACGCTTTCAGATACCGTAGTGCCTGTTTTTATTATTCTCGGCTTAGGAACTCGTCTGGCTGTCCTTCCCACAATTGGGGTTACTGCAATTGGTTATTTTGTAGTACACCGAAAAGATTCGTTGGAAGTCCGCGATGTTCCATATATGTACACTTTATCTTTATTACTGCTACTTGCGCTTGGAGCAGGAACCTATTCACTTGATTATTACTTATTAAATCTTATTTAAAATGAAAGCAAACATCGGAATCAAACAAGAAAGCATCACAACAGTGGTGGATGTATTAACAAAAGTTTTAGCTGACGAATTTGTATTGTATACCAAAACAAAAAAAGCACACTGGAATGTTGAAGGCCCAGATTTCTATAACAAACACCTTTTCTTTGAACAGCAATACGAAGCACTTGATGAAATTGTTGATGCAGTTGCCGAAAGAATCAGAACTCTAGGACACTATGCTCCCGGAACTTTAAAAGAATATCTGGCACTGACTCATTTAACAGAAGAATTAAAAGGTCAAAACGACAGCATCAGTTATATTAAAGAGTTATTGGTGGATCATGAAAGTATTTTGATTCACTTACGTGAAAACATCAATAATTTTGCTTCAGAACTTCAAGATGCTGGAACAAGCGATTATATCACTGGGCTTTTAGAAACTCACGAAAAAATGGCTTGGATGCTTAGAGCTCACTTAAGCTAAAAAATAATTTTATGGAAATACAAAAAAATATTTGGTACGTAACCCTGCTTCTCACCATGATAGCAGGGTATTGCGATACCGTAACCTTTGTCGCGGCAGATTCTATATTTTCCGCGCATGTTACGGGTAACTTCATTGTCTTTGCTTATCAGATTATCAAGGGCTCAGACATTCATGCATGGGTAAAACTGCTTACTTTTCCTGTTTTTATTTTAGCTGTAATTATTGGTGGCAGAATTGCTTTAAAAAGCACGAACCGATATACCATTTTATGTTGGGAAGGTGTTATACTGGTTCTAAGCGGCATCGCTTCTTATGCTTTTGCTTATTTTGAAAATACTGCTCAATGGACAGTATATACAATAGCAATGACAACTGTATTTGCAATGGGACTTCAGAATGCTTTTGGAAAGCTTTACGCCAAAGAAACGCACGGTCCGACAACCATGATGACTGGAAATGTAACGCAAGCTTCTCTGGACTTAGGAAATTTGCTGAAAAATGGATTAAAAGATACTGATACCTTGTTAAGTTTTAGAAAACAATTTGTTACAATTATTGGTTTTCTTATAGGTTGTTTTTTAGGAGCAGTTGCAGGAAAGTTTTTTGGTTTATGGACTTTAATTATTCCTGGTGCTTCGATGATCATTTGTTATTGGTATCACCGTGAAAGCTAGAAAAACATAGGCATCAGGTTGTATTTTTCTGATAATAGAGTATCTTTAAAAAATGAAATTTAATCCCCGAAACCACTTGAAAAACCTTGTGAAATTTGTCTCTTTTATTGGCTTCTTATTTCTTGTAACGATACAGGGAAATGCACAATCTGTCGAAAATCCTGAAGAATTAAATAAGGAAATAGCCGAAGCCAAAAATGATTCTAAAAAAGTCGAACTGCTTTTAAGGTTAAGCGGTTATTATCTCAATAAAACAGGAGAAATTAAGGCCGATTTGGATCAAGCAGATCTTATCAATACACAGGCCAATTTACTAAGTGATCGTTTACAATATAAAATCGGAAAAGGGAAATCTATTCTTTTAGGAGCTCAGATTTACAGGGAGAAAGGCGATATCGAAAACGCATTGGAAAAGACCAAAAATGCCATTGCCTATTCTCAAAAAAACAATCTTACAGAACAGCAAGCAGCAAGTTACGCAGAACTTTCCATCTATGATGCAGATGTTGAACAAAAAGCCAAATACAAAAAACTGGCAATTCAACTGTATAAAAAATCTGGAGCCAAAGAAAAACAAGCCACGACTTTAAAAGAACTTGGTGAATTATACAGCATAAACGAGCAGCCGGATAAAGCTGAACCGTTTTTACTTGAATCTCTTGCACTTTATAAAACAATAAAATACAAAAAGCTGCAAGGTGTTTACAATCTGCTTTCGGAAGTAAATACCCAAAAAGGCAATTATCCAGAGTCTTTAAAATATGCGCTTTTAGCAGAAAAAACAGCCATTGCCGTAAATGATACGTCACTGCAATTAAGCTCTATTTATAATCATGTTGGACTTGTTTATTATTACCTGCGTCAAAATGATGATGCAGAAGAATATTGGTATAAAGCTTTTGAAATTGCTAAAAAACATAATGATACAGAATATGTCAGAACCATTGGGGAAAATCTTTGTTCACTGCTTATTCGTCAGAAAAAAGAAAAAGATGCTCTTAAACTGATTAAAGAAATGCAGGTAAAATTTCCAAGCTCTAACATGGAACGAATCATGAAAGAGAATTACCTGCTTTTCAATATTTATAGAATCTTAAATGATAATGCTACCGCTGGAATTTATTACAAAAGACTAGCCGATTATTATGGTGCCAATGCAGATCGAAACGGAAACAGCATTGCAATTTTAAGAAGTTTTGCGTCTTATCATTATCAAATAAAAAAATATGATGATTTCTATAGAACGGTAAAACGATTGGATACTCTCGCGGCAGGCGCAGGAAACAATTTGATTCGTTCTGAAAGTAATTTAATCTGGTTCAAAGCGGATTCTTCCAGAGGTGATTATCTGAATGCCATCAAACATTATCAACTGTATAAAAGTCTTTCGGATTCTGTTTTCAAAGGCGAAAAAAGCAAACAGATTAATAGCCTCCAAATTGAATTTGAAAGCGAGAAAAAAGACAAAAATATTGATTTACTGCAACAGCAGGCCAAAGTACAGCAGATTCAAATTCAAAAAGATACTGTTGTCCGATACGTCTTTATTGGAAGTGTTATCGTTCTTATACTTTTTTTAGCCCTTTTATATAATGGCTTCCGATTAAAAAAGAAAAAGAATGAAGAGCTGGAGATACAAAGACAACAAATTAATGAACAAAACGAGCTGAACAAAAAAATGCTCATTGAAAAGGAATGGCTTTTAAAAGAAATCCATCACCGTGTAAAAAATAATCTACAGATTGTGATTAGTTTATTAAACACACAATCGGCTTATTTGGATAATGAAGATGCATTAATGGCGATACAAAACAGTCAGCACAGAATGCACGCCATGTCTCTGATTCATCAAAAACTATATCAGTCTGATAATCTGGCTAATATTGATATGTCCTGGTATATCTATGAGCTCATCAATTATATGAGAGAATGTTTTGATACCGATACCAAAATCAACTTTGTATTGGATACCGAAAAAGTATATCTTGATGTTGCTCAAGCTGTTCCGCTTGGATTAATTATCAATGAAGCTATTAATAACGCCATTAAATATGCTTTCCCTTCAGATCGAAAAGGAGAAGTAATCATTAGTCTGAAAAATATAGAAAACAGCGATTACAAACTTATTGTAGCAGACAATGGTGTTGGACTTCCAGAAGATTTTGAAGATACAGAAAGAGATTCTCTTGGCATGAATTTGATGATGGGACTGACCGATCAGATTGATGGAAATTTTGAGATGAAAAATGATAACGGACTGAAAATTACAATTACGTTTACAAGAAATACAGAATTTGAAGTTACAGCCGAAAGTTCTGAAACTATATAAATCAAGGTAATGAAGGAGAAAATTCTAATTGTTGAAGATGAATTTATTGTAGCAAATGATTTAAAAATCATGCTGATCAAAGCAGGCTATCAAATAGTCGGTATTGCTTCTTCGGTTGTTCAGGCGAGAAAGTTAATCGAAGATAAAAAACCGGATTGGGTATTGCTTGATATTATGCTGAAAGGCAATTTGACTGGAATTGATCTCGCATGGGAACTTCGTGAGAAACAACTACCATTTCTTTATATTTCTGCCAATACGAATCAAAGTACTTTGGAAGCGGTTAAAGCAACACATCCGTATGGTTTTATGGTAAAACCTTTCCGCGAAAAAGATCTAATTGTAATGCTCGATATTGCGAAATACAGATTTGATCAGGAAAGAGGAACATTAGCAGAAAACCATACCGACGAAGAAAATGAGGCAATTGAAGGAATTATTGGAAGCAGTCCGCTTTTAAAAGAAGTCATTGAAAAAATAAAAATTGTAGCCCCAGCTGAAACTTCTGTTTTGATTTTAGGCGAAAGCGGTACTGGAAAAGAAAGAGCCGCACATTCGATACACGAACTCTCAGGCCGTAAATCCAGTCCGATTGTGGTAGTAAACTGCGCCGCTTTACCAAATTCTTTGATAGAATCGGAACTCTTCGGACATGAAAAAGGCGCTTTTACGGGCGCTAATTCGATGCGAATCGGGAAATTTGAACAAGCACACGAAGGCACTATTTTTCTGGATGAAATTGGGGAATTACCATTGGATTCTCAGGTAAAGTTATTACGTGTTTTACAGGAAAAAGAAATTCAGCGTCTTGGTGGCAATAAAACCATTAAAGTCAATGTTCGAATTGTTGCCGCAACCAACAGAACCTTAGAAAAAGAAGTAGCCGAAGGTCGTTTTAGACTTGATTTGTATTATCGTTTAAATGTATTTCCAATACAACTTCCAACGCTTAAGGAGCGCAAAGAAGACATTGAAGCTCTCGCCTATTATTTTGTAAAAAAATATGCGGTAAGTTCCCGTAAAAATGTAACTGGAATTAGTCCAATTGCTTTAGAACAATTAATGCAGTACGACTGGCCAGGTAATATTCGCGAATTAGAACATTTAATAGAAAGAAATGTACTGCTCGCCAAAACCAGTGAAATTGAAAAATTTGATCTTCCATCCAACATTCAACAGCCTTTGGAACTGAAACTTGGAGGACTAAAATCAATGGAAGAAATGGAAAAAGAGCATATCATGAGTGCTCTTCAACTCTGCAATGGTAAAGTTTCAGGGCCTGGCGGAGCAGCAGAATTACTTAAAATGCAGCCACAAACGCTGTTTTCAAAAATGAAGAAATTAGGTATCAAACAAGGGTACAATTAGCAAACACTGAAGTTACATTACTTGAATTCGTAAGCGCATAGAAAACTATGGGCTGGAAAAGTAATGCCTCTTCGGATTTAAAAAAATCAAAAAAAATGGAAAAAGAAACGGTTAGAATAGAAAATTTCAGCGATGCTGTTTTTGCCATCGCTATAACGCTTTTAGTACTGGATCTTCATGCTCCAGACATAGAAGCTGTAAAAAATGGCACTGAATTATTAGCGTATTTAAAAAACGAATGGACAGCTTATCTTGCTTTTACGCTATCGTTTTGCAGCATATTTATTATGTGGGTCAATCATCACAAGATTTTCAAACAAATTTACAGTCGCAATACAGCCATTATGTTTTCGAACGGATTAATTCTTTTTCTTGTGACTGCAGTATCTTATCCTACAGCGCTGTTATCGCGATTTTTCGAAGGAGAGGCTTCCAGTATTTCGGTTGCTATTTATACCGGAATCTTTGTTCTTATCAATATTTCGTATAATCTGCTTTGGTTTATTGCCAGCAATAATAAAAAACTTTTACGTCCTGGCATTACCAATTCTGCCATCAAAAAAATCAGAAACAATTATTTATACGGATTTCCAACTTATTTAATTGCTTTCGGAATTTCGTTTCAATATCCTGCTGCTGCTTTAGCAATCAGTATGCTTTTGTTGATTTATTGGGCTGTTTCATCAGGAAAAATCAATATGATTGAAGAATAAATCAGTCTAAAAAATGTTCTTTTTTAATCCCTAATTTTTGCATTCTGGAAATTAAAGTTGTACTTGGAAGTCCTAATATCACTGCAGCGCCTTGAGCACCCGAAATTCTTCCGTTGCATTTTTTTACTACTTTCAAAATATGTTCTTTCTCTACTTCCTGTAAAGTTTTTATATAAAAATCAGTTTCTACAGTTTCCGATTCTGGTTTATAGATTTCAGGAAAAATCATATCTTTTATTACTTCGTCTTTCGCAAACAAAATACTTCTTTCAATCATATTTTCAAGTTCTCGCACATTTCCCGGCCAGTCATACGCCATCATGCTGTTCAATGCTTTTTTAGAAAAACCTTTTATCTTCTTCCCTATTTTCAAACTGTGTCTTTGCAGAAAAAATTCTCCTAAAACTGGAATATCTTCTTTACGTTCGCGAAGTGCGGGAAGTGAAATTGGAAACACATTTAAACGATAATACAAATCACTTCTGAATCTTTCGGCAGCGACTTCTTTTTCCAATGAACGGTTCGTTGCCGCAATTACTCTTGCGTTCACTTTTATCGTTTCTTTTCCTCCAATTCTTTCAATCTGTTTTTCCTGAAGCACACGAAGCAGTTTTCCTTGAAGTTCCAAAGGCAGCTCTCCTATTTCATCCAGAAAAATAGTACCTTCATTTGCCTGTTCAAATTTTCCAATTCTTTGTTCGGTTGCTCCTGTAAAAGCGCCTTTTTCATGTCCGAACAATTCACTTTCAATAAGATTTGCTGGAATCGAAGCGCAGTTTACTTTTACGATTCTGTTTTTAGAAACTGTTGATAAGCGATGTACAGCATCGGCAACCAATTCTTTTCCAGTTCCTGTTTCTCCATAAATCAAAACAGTAGATTGTGAAGATGCCACTTGGGCAATTAATTCAGAAACCTGTTTCATTACCGCACTTTCCCCCACAATTCCTACTGAATCGGTTTCATTTAAAGTTTCTGGTTGTTCTTCTTTTGGAACAGCATTTTGTTTGAGTTTTTTCAGTTCAAGGATTTCACTTTCATATTTCTCAGTAAGTGCAATGTTTCGGATTGTAATGGATAACTGTCTCGCAATTCCTCTTATAATTCGGTTGGATTCTCTGCTGAAAGTCTGAGCACTTTTAAAAAACATAAAAAGAACATTTCTGTTTCCTTTTGTGTAAGGCAACGAAATACCAATTCCATTTTTAAAACCGCTGGTATTAGCAATCTGTATAAAATCAGGAAAAGGATTCTTTTTATCGTCAAGATTTTTTAAATCAAAAACAACGGCATCGGCTGAATCAAGACAAACATCGAAAAAGCCATCATTTAAGAGATATTTCTTCACATCTTTATCTTTCTGAAGAAACTGACAGAAAACGGAATATTCCTTTTCATTTTCATTGGAAGAAGCCAAAATAAAATCATCAAACAGAAATTGCTCTTTTAATTGGCCAATCACCACATTTAATTCTCCTTTAGTTAAAGCCTGTCCAATTTCCGAACAAATTGACATAATCAGCATTTGTTCTCTATCTCTTTCCTGTAATCGGTTTATCATCATTGCAGTTTGGTCTTTCGGCTTTTCCATAAACAAAAAATTCTCGTGGCATTTAACAGTAAAACCGTAAATTTAAGAAACAGCCCGTATTAAATTACTATTCATTTTCTAAATATGCAGACTCGAATCATAAAATTACGATATATCGTATAAGCCAAAAATCAAAACAAACACCAAACTCCTCATAAACAAGACCTTTCTCTAAGTGGAATATTATTTGGATACTATCATTGCAAAGTATTAAAACACTTTCTATTTCTTAATCTATGTTAATCGATGAAGAACGATATCGGAAGTAAACTTGCATTACCAAAATCAATAAAACCATTTTAATATAAAACACCATGGAAAACACAATTTTAGGCTTACATCACATTACTGCAATTGCAGGCGACGCAAAACAAAACTTCGATTTTTATTCTAAAATATTAGGTTTACGTTTCATCAAAAAAACAGTAAACTTTGACGATCCGGGAACCTACCACTTTTACTTTGGAGATGAAACTGGCAGCGCCGGAACAATCTTAACTTTTTTCCCTTGGGGAGCAGGAATCCAACAAGGCAAAAAAGGTTCTGGAATGGCAACAGAAATTGGATATTCTGTACCAAAAGGAAGTCTCGCTTTTTGGAAGAAACGTTTTGAGAAAAACAACGTAATCCATGATAAACCAGCTGAAAAATTCGGAGAAAAATATATTACTTTCTTTGATCCAGACGGTTTAAAATTAGAGTTAATCGAATCTAAAACAGAGGATAACAGAAAAGCTTGGGAAACCGATGAAATAACAGCTGATGTAGCTACAAAAGGCTTTCATAATGTTACACTGACTTTAAATGATATTAAACCAACAGCTGCCATCTTAACCGAAATCTTTGGTTACAAACTAATCGGCCAAGAGGAAAACCGTTACCGTTATGCAACAGCTGCAGTAGAAAACGCTGCCATTGTCGACTTGGTAGAATTGGCTGATGAAAAAAGAGGTTTAAATGCGAATGGTACTGTTCATCACGTAGCTTTCCGCGTAAAAAACGATGAAATTTTAATGCACTTCCGTGAAAAAATCGAAGCTTACGGATTATCCATTACACCGCAGATTGACAGACAATATTTTCACTCTTTATATTTCAGAGAACCAGGAGGCGTTTTGTTCGAAATTGCTACCGATAATCCTGGATTTACAGTAGATGAACCTTTAGAAGAATTGGGCAAAAACTTAAAACTTCCTGCTCAATACGAAGCACATCGAAAAACCATTGAAAATCATTTGGTTAAAATCAATTAATCCAAAGAAATAGGCTTATAAAAGCAGAAAAAAGATTATTTTTATTATAAAAACAAACACAAAACAAATTAAAACAAGGAGAACTTTAAAAGTCTACGCTCGAAAAGTACCACTCTCTAATCGTATATTTTTAATTTTAAAAAGAACCACAACATGCAGAACGACATTTACCAGATTAAAAAAGTATTAAAAACTTCGGGCAAGGAGTTTTCTTATTACAGTCTTGCTGCAATGCAGCAACAAGGATTTGAAATCGAAAAAATGCCTTTTTCAATCCGAATTCTTTTGGAGAATGCCTTGCGCAATTTCGATGATTTTGCCATCACTAGAGAAAACGTTGAAACCTTATTAAACTGGAAACCAGAAGCATCAGACAAAGATATTCCGTTTAAACCTGCGCGAGTTTTAATGCAGGATTTTACAGGTGTTCCCGCTGTAGTTGATATTGCTTCATTACGTGCCGAAGCGGCAAGAAGAGGCAAAAATCCAGATGCGATTAATCCGCTGATTCCTGTTGATCTTGTGGTCGATCATTCTGTTCAAGTAGACTACTTTGGAACCGAATATTCGTATCTGCGCAATATGGACGAAGAATACAAACGTAATGGCGAAAGATACCAGTTTTTAAAATGGGCACAGGAATCGTTTACCAATTTCAGCGTTGTACCGCCGGGAATGGGAATCTGCCACCAAGTTAATCTTGAATATTTATCGAAAGGCGTTATAGAACGTAACGGAGAAGTTTTTCCAGATACACTTGTTGGAACCGACAGTCATACACCAATGGTCAACGGAATTGGGGTTATCGCTTGGGGTGTCGGTGGTATCGAAGCCGAAGCCGCTATTTTGGGACAGCCTATTTATTTTATTATGCCAGAAGTAATCGGATTGAAATTGACGGGGAAAATTCCCCTTGGTTCCACTTCAACCGATATGGTATTGACGATTGCAGAACTCCTTAGAAAATTTGGCGTAGTAGGTAAATTTGTGGAAGTATTTGGCCCAGGTCTTGACAATTTAAGTGTTCCAGATCGTGCTACAATTGGAAATATGTCTCCAGAATTCGGTTGTACGGTTACCTTCTTCCCTACTGATGAAAAAACATTGGAATATATGAAACTCAGCGGCAGATCGGAGGAGCAGATTCATTTGGTTGAAGATTACTGCAAAGCAAATCTGTTGTGGAGAAAAGGCGACGAAAATATTAGCTATACTCATGTTTTAGAATTGGATCTTTCTACTATAGAACCTGTAATTGCTGGCCCAAAAAGACCGCAGGACAAAATTCTGCTTAAAAATCTTGAACCTTCTTTTATTGATGCTTTAGATAAAAACTTTGGCAGAAAATATCTAAAACCAGAAAAACAAATCAAAACCTGGCTGGCAGAAGGCGGTTCTCAGCCTTTAAACGAAAGTAAACCTGTTCCTGAAGAAATTCAGATTGATCCCAAAATAGAAAACGGCAGTAAAAGCGTTGAAGTTACTATTGGTTCAGAACGTTTTACTTTATCTGACGGATCTGTGGCGATTGCGGCTATCACTTCCTGCACCAACACTTCGAATCCTTTTCTTATGATTGGTGCTGGATTAATTGCAAAAAAAGCACGAGAAAGAGGCGTAAATACAAAACCTTGGGTAAAAACATCATTGGCGCCAGGATCAAAAGTCGTAACCGATTATTTGATAAAAGCCGATTTACTTAAAGACCTTGAAGCCTTGAAATTTCATGTCGTGGGTTATGGCTGTACTTCTTGTATTGGAAACTCAGGCCCGCTTCCTCCGCATGTGGCTAAAGCAGCAGACGAACATGATCTTGTATTGGCTTCTGTACTTTCGGGGAATAGAAATTTTGAAGCCAGAATTCATCCGCAAATCAAAATGAATTTCCTGATGTCTCCTATGCTTGTTGTAATTTTTGCCATAGCAGGAAGAGTGGATATTGACATTATAAACGAACCGCTTGCCTATGATTCTAATCTACAGCCTGTTTATCTAAAAGATTTATGGCCTGCTGAAGATGAAATCAGTCAAATGCTCAGCAATGTTCTGACTCCAGAGCAATTCGAGTCGAGCTATGCAACCATATTTGAGGGGAATGAAATTTGGCAGCAATTGCAGATTCCGAAAGAGAAAATTTACCAATGGGACGATAACTCAACTTACATCAAAGAAGCGCCCTTTTTTAAAGATCTTCCCGACCATCCTAAAGCGTTGCAAAATATTGTAAATGCCCGTACTTTATTGGTTTTAGGAGACAGTGTTACTACGGATCATATTTCGCCGGCTGGATCGTTTAAAGAGAATTCTGCAGCAGGAAGTTATTTGTTAAGCCGAGGTGTTGAAAAAAATGATTTCAATTCCTATGGTTCTCGTCGTGGTCATGATGAAGTAATGATCAGAGGGACTTTTGCCAATGTTCGTATCAAAAATGCTTTAGCGAAACAAGAAGGTGGTTTTACGACTTTTCTTCCAACAGGAGAAGAATTGAGTATTTATGAGGCTTCTAAAAAATATAAAGAAGCAACAACACCTTTAATCATTCTGGCTGGAAAAGAATACGGAAGTGGTTCTTCGAGAGACTGGGCAGCGAAAGGAACTTTTCTACTTGGCGTAAAAGCAGTTCTGGCAGAAAGTTACGAAAGAATCCACCGCAGCAACTTAGTTGGAATGGGCGTTTTACCAATGCAATATAAAAACGGAGAAAACGCAGCAAGCCTTGGACTTACTGGAACAGAAACCTTCACGATTACAGGAATTGCAGAAGATATTACACCTTTGAAAGAATTGGCCATTACCGCTGTTAAAGAAAATGGTGAAGTTTTTAATTTCACAGCAATAGCGAGATTAGATTCGCAGATTGAAATTGAATACTACAAAAACGACGGTATTCTGCAATATGTTTTAAGACAGTTTCTTCATAAATCATAAAGAAAAAAACAGCTTAAAAAATTAAGTTAAACATAAAATTCCTGACTTCACAGTTAGGAATTTTATGTTTTAAATCATTAAACAAATAATAGGTTTTCTTAAATTTGTAGCTTTTTCTTCTTTTACGTTTACTTAAAATACCACTTTTAAAACTTCTAGATGGATATTTTTTAGAAAAAAAAATAGTAAAATACAATACAAAAACATTTCTCATCAGATGGATTTAAAAAGATTTAAGCTCAAACAAAACATTCAAAAAACAGAAGACAAAAATTTGTCTTTCAGAGTATTTGATATAGAAGATTTAAATATTAGCGACTATCTGATGCCGCACAAAAACGATCACTTTTTCATTTTAATTGTGGAAAAAGGAAAAATTGACATTCAGATTGAGGATAAAGTTTTTAATTTAAAATCAGAAAAAATTTCAATTGTATTTCCAGATCAAATTAACTTCATTTCCAATCCAAGCAGTGATCTAAAAGCTAAAATTATTTTATTTGAAGAAGTATTGTTTTGCTCAGATATACTGAAAAATGAATTAAGTCCTTATAACGTAAACTTAGTAGCAAATCTTAACTGTAATGCACTGCATGTAGAGGAATTTAAAAACGTTTTGACACTTGTCGAAAACATTCAAACTATTTACGACAGCCCAACTCTTGTCAAGAAAGAACAAGCCCGCTTTTACATCAAAATATTTTTACTGGGACTTATAGAATCTATTCACGGCCAGCATCCTATATTGCATCAAAAAACGAATCAACATGATTATATTGCTTTTAAAAAACTGCTCAACGAACAGTTTAAAAGCGAACGAACAGTGCAATATTATGCCGCAAAACTGGGAATTACACCTAAAAAACTCAACGAAATCACAAAAAAACATTGCAGCGAAACCGCCATTAATGCCATTCATAATAGAATTTTAAAAGAAATTAAAAGACAGCTTTTGTTCTCTGATCTTTCCCATAAAGAAATAGCATTTAATCTTGGTTTTAGTTCTCCATCTGCTTTGAATAAGTTTGTAAAATCAAAACTCAAAGAAACTCCAACTGAACTTCAAAACGAACTCTCGCAGATTTATAACGCATAATCTATTCTCTATTCTCTATTCTCTTTTTTCTATTTTCTATTAAAAAACGGCGCAAATTTATATCGCATAGTCCTGTTTTTATAACATCCTCCTTTTTCCCTGCTCTACTTTTGCAACAGTAAATACTACTGATGTAAAATGTACAAATCCTTATTGCTTTATAAGTACCGCAGATTAATTCTTTAATTCTACTCCTCTGCATTTTAAACAGGCAATATCATTAATAAGCATTTTCAATAACATCATTATTTATTCTACTTGTCCTAAAACTTTCTTTTGGATGACAAAAGGCATTTACACGCTTATTTTAAATAAAAAAATATGAATAGCAATAGTTCGATAAACGAAAATATTCGCACCATTTTAGAAGAAAACCTAAAATTGGCAGATCAGATTAATCCGCAGGAAATTGAGGCATTGGTTAACAAAATCAAATCGGCCAATAGAATCTTTTTTATGGCTGCCGGCAGAAGTGGACTCGCCTTAAAAATGGCCGCAATGCGTTTTATGCATTTGGGTTACAACGTATATGTGGCAGGAGAAACCACAACACCTGCCATCCTTGAAGGCGACCTTCTAATCTTAGCATCTGGATCTGGCACCACTTCTACAGTAATCAGCGCTGCAGAAAAAGCAAAAAAACAAAATGCAACAGTTACCGCCATTACAGCCGATTCGAAAAGTCCACTGGCAGAAATAGCAGATAGTATACTGCTTATTAATGCTGCAACCAAAACAGACTTTGGTGTTTCCGTTTCGCAGCAATACGCAGGAAGTCTTTTTGAACAATTTACATTATTGATACTGGAAAGCATTTTTATGAGCCTTTGGCAGGAATCTGGTTTAACCAAAGAAGACCTATGGCCTAAACATGCCAATCTGGAATAACTTTTTTTTTACTTTTTAAAACACTTTAGACATGACAAAATTACAAGTCGCAATTGATTTACTTACTACAGAAGCAGCATTAGAACTTGCTGGAAAAGTAGCTCCTTACGTAGATATTATAGAATTAGGAACGCCACTTATTAAAGCAGAAGGCCTTAGTGTTGTAACAGCTATGAAAGCCGCTTTCCCTGAAAAATTAGTTTTTGCCGATATGAAAACGGCTGATACTGGAGCTTTGGAAGCTGAAATGGCTTTTAAAGCTGGTGCTGACCTAGTTACCGTAATGGGAACTGTAGATGATGCTACCATCAAAGGCGCTATTGAAGCAGCGAAAAAATATGACAGAAAAGTTGTTGTAGATACTATTGGCGTAAAAGACAGAGTACAGAGAGCAAAAGAAGTAACTGCTTTTGGAGTGGCTTTTGTGGAACTACACGCAGGTCTAGACGAACAGGCTTTACCTGGATACTCTGTTCAAACACTTATTGGTGAAGGAAGAGAAGCTAAAGTTCCTTTCTCAGTTGCAGGAGGCGTAAACATCGATACCATTAAAGATGTTGTGGCTGCGGGTGCAACTGTAGCTGTAGCAGGTGGTGCTATTTATGGAGCTGCTGATCCAGCTGCTGCCGCTAAAGCATTAAAAGAAGCTATAAGCACTGTTACTGCATAATAATTGATTTTTTAAGGCTGGAATTTACAAGTTCCAGCCTTATTTTTTCCCTACATAATCTCTTATTTTAATGAGCATTAGTCATCTTGATATAAATTTTTGTATCGGGTGCTCCTACATTAAATTTTGTCTCTTCGTATTTTGGAGGTCCCATAAATCCTTTTGCGTTATTAGAGCAGGCTACCGGCTCTTTAGGCATTCCTATAAAATATTTATCTAATTTTCCATTACTATTCTTGTCTTGATATACCAAAACGGTATATTCTCCAGTTGGAATTCCTGTAAATTGAACCAAGGCAGTATTTGCTTTTATTACAGACGAACCCGTTTTGTATGCTTTTTTTAGAAAGAAATGCAGGCAAGTAACTTAATCTCCTATTTGTACAGAAAGTTTTTCTTCCAATTCCTTCATGTTTAATTGTCCTGAATTTTTCCATTTCCCAATAATCGTCCCGGATTTATCGATTAAAACATAATGAGGTATTGCCGTGACAAAATATTCAATATCTACAGAAGGCTTTTTATTTTGCTCTATCCCACAGTTGTTTAAGTCACTGTCTATTAAAATATGTCTCCATATATTGGTTTTATTCTTTGCGATAGAATTTTTCCATTTTTCTTTATCCGTATCTCTAGATATGCTTATAATTTCAAAATCCTTACCATTAAAGCGCTTATATATCTCTTTCAAATATTTTTGATCTTCTATGCAGGGAGCGCACCAGCTTGCCCAAAAATCTAAAAGTATGAAATTTCTGCCATTAAAATCACTTAAGGTTATTTTCTTGCCATTTATATCATAAAGACTGAAATCGGGAGCAGGACTCCCCACTTTACTCTGCTTAAAATATTTAAGTTTTTCATTCATTTTTTTACCATCCGCACTTGATTTTATTTCTTCTGTAAAGTTTTGGAAAACTTCATTGTATCGATCATAAAATTCCATTCCTTCTTGTGTTTGCACCTTACTTAAAATCAGTTTAAGACTGGCTGGTGACGAAGGATGCGAAAAAGCAAAATTAAGATCTCTCCTTACCTCCTCTCTCAAGCTTGAATCGTACAGATACCACAAATAAGTAAGGTCTTTATCTAATTTTTCATTCATAATTCCTGTAGCTTTTTCAATTTTGCTGTTGCAATCTTTAATTAAAACACCCAATGAATCCTGAGTTTTCTTAGTATCTCTATGAAGATGCTCAATCTGGCTAATAACATCAGCTTCCTGCGATTGTGCTGAGCAGCTTAAGGAAATAAAAATCAATAATACGGTAACATACAATAGCTTTTTCATATGTAAATATATTCTTCAGTTTTAAAAAATTCATCATCTTTTAACTCATTAATAAAAAAAGGCAAAGGTTCTCTTTCATATATTCTAGGATATGAAAACTCATTTATGAATAATCCCGGTGTAAAGTATGAATTCTTGTCAACTCTTTAAGCTAAGTTTTTTTATAATTTGTTTTATTTATTAGTTAAAAAATTAAAAAAATCCTCATGTTATTGTAGGCACTTACGGATACCTAATTTTTGTAATAAAAATAAGATTATTTTTATTACATATATAAAAAATATAACATAATTTACTAATTAGATTAAAGTCATTAAAAAAAACTCTAATATTCTCAACAAATTTTGATTTGTATAAACACCAAATTATTGCATAAGCCAAAAAGCGCCAATTGAAGACAATTGGCGCTTTTTTCTACTTAAAAATCTAATCTTATTGGGAACAATTTCTATTTATTCTTCGCAATTCTAAATCCGAATCCATCATTTCGTGTTTCCTTTGGTGACTGATATCTCACTTCTGGCATATGAATTCCATATTCTAATGGTCTTCCGCTCTCATCTTGTGTTTCGTAAAACCAGCTGACACCTTTTGAAATTTTATATTGTCCATCTACAGGGCCCTGAGGGTTTCTTTTACTAACCAGAATATCCTTTTCGGGATTATACCAGTCAAAAACCCATTCGCCAACATTCCCGGTCATATCATACAGACCAAGTTCATTTGGTTTAAGAAGTCCTACTTTATGAAATGTACCCTTTGAGTTTTCTTTGACCCAGCCAACTTCAATTGGATTATTACTGCCGCTATATTTGTATCTTTTTGTTTTCATTCCACCTTTGGCCGCATATTCCCATTCTGCTTCCGTTGGAAGTCTTCCCCCTGCCCACTTTGCAAATTCATTTGCTTCGTCCCAGGTTGCAAGCATCGGATTTTCATCTATCCATTGGTAATAAACTTTAACACCATGTGCATTTTCAATAGGCGGCTCGGGCATTTTTCTACCTGTTTCCCTGCAAAATTCTTTAAATTGTTTAACCGTTACTTCATATTTACCAATGTAAAAACCATCAATTTCAATTACTCTGTGAGGACTGGTAAATCCTTTTACAGAGTCGCCTTTTGGACTTACAACAATCTGGTTTCTGCCTTGTTCAAAAGTTCCGCCTTCCACAAAAATCCATTCCATTTTCTCTTCACTTTTCTTGCAGGAATTCAGAAATAAAAATCCAGTTAAGAATATAAATAGTCGTAAAGCCATTTAAATAGTCGTTAATGTTTTTTAAAAGTACTGCCAGCTCGTATATCTAACCTGACAAAAGTTTGCAATTATTTACTCAGCAGCCGCCTTTACCAGGTACACGTTTATAAATTACCTTATTATCCCGTTCTACATAGTCGCCAGATATAATTGGATATAAATACTTAGGCGCATGGGATACACTATGGCTTCTTATAATTATTTTGTCGTTAACTTTCAGACTTCTTAACTGCCGGAATTCATTGCTGCCAGACTTTTCCAATCCAAAACTAAGTATATAATCATGATGATTAATCTTTACCATAATTCCAAAACCTAATCTCGCCCCGGGCGGAAGAGAAAGAGAGGTTACAACTCCCATCATATTGGTATTATCATTAATAGGCTTTCTTATTACAGCTTCACTAGCGTAAACTCTATTACCTGCAGGAGAGGCTTCCCATTTTTTAAACATTCTGCCATCGGGAGCAGCCTCCCATTTTTTTCTTTCAGCTTTCTTCTCGGTGTTAGAAAGATTTTTAACTACTGGCTTTTTAGAAATTTCATTTTTAATTTCACGATTAGCAAATACCAATCCGCTTACTACAACCAGGAATAAGACTAGCACATAAATGATTTTTTTCATACTTTTCACAGCTTTAATTAATAACATAGTTTACTTTCTTTTTAAAGTTTATGTAACAAAATTACTTTGATATATTTCGGCTGGAGCGATAATAATTGTAAATAAAAATGTAAACTTTGTAAATAAATTATTGACAATATGCATCTTAGTCGAAATATGATCTCCGGAAAAAGTAAATATTGGTTTGTATTAACATTTATCTTGTTTTCTGCTATAATCTACGCTGCCTTCCGTACGGAAGATAGTGACAGCTTTGACTTTGCCAGAAGAGAAATTTTACTTCGAAAAATCGGACATGAACTGCTTTTACAATCAGGTGACAGTACATCAAGAGTACTCCCTGTAAAAAAAATTTCAGAAAATGAATATCAGATTAGATTTGAGAATGATTTTAGTTTTCAGCCAGATTCATTGGTAAATATTACAAATCGTTTATTAGTCAAAGACCCGTTCGCAAGTTCTTTTATCGTTAACGTTCTCAATTGTGGTAACTCCAGTGCTGCTTATGGATATGTTCTATCCAAAAACGGAAAAGATGATATTGTAACCTGCATTGGGAGAAGACAGCCCAAAGCCTGTTATATGATTAACATTAAATTCAAATCAACAGAAATCATTACAGCAGACCACAAATATCTTCTGGGAAGTCTGTCAGTTTTGGCATTAGTCGGTTTCATTCTTCTAAAACCTGCTAAATCACGAAAAAAAACACCTGATAATCAAAATACCGATACTTATTCTTTAGGATCAGCGTTGTTCAATTCAAATAGTCGAAAACTCATTATAAATGGCAATACAATAGACCTGACCGCAACAGAAACAAGGGTATTACTTATTTTTGCTTCTTCTCCAAACAAAACCATAGAAAGAAACCATTTACAAAAAGAGATATGGGAAGATGATGGTGTAATTGTAGGCCGCAGTTTGGATATGTTTATATCTAAGCTTAGAAAAAAACTTGAATCTGATCCCAATATCAACATTGTTGTTGTTCGCGGCAAAGGTTATAAACTTGAAATTAACTAACCAAGTATATAATTGTTGTTTTATCTGGAAATAAATTAGATACTACCTTTCTCTCAATTTTGCAGGAGTGTATCCGTGTATATTTTTAAAGGCTGCAATAAAGTTGGAGGTGTTCTGATATCCAACAAGGGTACTTATCTCATGCACAGGCATCTGTGTATCTAACAAATATCTTTTAGCAAGGTTCATTCTGATGTCCTGCAGATATCCAAAAACGGTATTATCAAATAATACCTTAAAACCGTTTTTTAATTTCGTCTGATTAATTCCAACCTTTTGCGCAAGTTCAACAATACTGAACGGCGTTTCTAAGTTATTGCGGATAATTGATGCTGCTTCATGCAGTCTTTCTTTATCCTTACCTGACAATTCTCCAAACTGCTTTGGCTTTTCTGTACTTCCATACAACAGCCCTATCAGCTCATAAGCTTTTGATTCTAAATATATTTTTCTGGCAAGTCCTTCAAACATACATCTCTTTACTTCCTGAATGACATTGTAAACATGAGAGTTTATGCTGAGCATATTTTTAGAAAGTGAACTGCTGATGTCTTTATTGATTTTTGAAATAAAACTATCCATCAGTTTTGACTCCCCGTCTAAATGATTCAATGATGTCAGTGGAAGGTGAATATCAAAAGTGCTGTATTCTACATTTTTCTCAAATAAAATATCGGCCTGATTTTCATCAGCTGAAAGGTAAATAATGTTTCCCGATCTTGCCGGAGTCAAATGATCCTTATTAAATTTGTCTTTATAAAAGATTCCTCTTTCAGACAAATTAATCTGAATCTCCAAAAGGGCAGAATCTCCTTTACCGCTGATATTTACATCATCCTGCATACAATAACGGCTTTCCTGTATAAATAAGTCTTCCTGCAGATTCTGAGTTTTATAATAAATACTGCCTTTTGGTGTAAGCAGCTCCACCTGATTAACTTTTGTTCCCATTGAAGAAATCTGTACTTCGTTGGGAGAAGTAACAAAATCGCTGAAATCAGCACCTAAAAATCTGTAACTCATAATACTTCCACATTCATAATTTATACTTCCATATTCGTAATCTCTTTACGTCGCAGTACGCATACTTTTACACCGTAAATATAATTTATATTTAATTTAAATAAACATTAGTCATTCCATTTATTTTGAAACCTATTATTTTAAAACCGTTTCTAAGGTTTTCTCTGCTTTTTTTATGCTGCATCAATATACTTTCAATACAAGCACAAACAGATAAGAACGCGGTATCAAAAAACTCATCTTCAGTTTCTGATACTTTACAACTTAAAAGTACAACCGTTTTTGGTTTATCTGCTTCTCAGAAAATAAATCGACAAGCTTTTAACGTTACTGCCATTGATGCTAAAAAACTTCATAATTCGACCTTAGACATCTCTAGTGTTTTGGACCGGGTTTCTGGCGCCCGCCTGCGTCAGACAGGAGGCACAGGATCTGACTTTGATTTTTCAATTAATGGATTTTCGGGAAAAAGAATTCGTTTTTTTCTTGATGGAGTCCCCATGGATAACTTTGGTTCATCATTTCAGATCAACAATATTCCTGTCAACTTCGCTGAGCGTATTGAAGTTTATAAAGGTGTAGTGCCGGTCTGGCTGGGCAGCGATGCTTTGGGAGGTGCTGTTAATATTGTTTCTGGCAGCAGACTTAGAAACTATGTTGACTTATCATATTCATACGGCTCTTTTAATACACACCGCACTAATTTAAATGCCGCTTATACGTCTAAAAATGGATTTACAGTGCAGCTGAATGCTTTTCAAAACTATTCCGATAATAATTATAAAGTAACGGTAGATGCCGCCGATGTTCGCACGGGCAAATACTATCCCAACACCACTGTTAAACGCTTTCATGACCAGTACCACAATGAAACTGCCATTCTAAAACTGGGAGTGCTGGACAAAAAATGGGCCGATCAGCTTTTGTTTGGAATTACTTTAGGACAGTATTACAAGGAGATTCAGACTGGGGCGCAACTTCGTACTGTTTTTGGTGCCTGGCATACCAAAGGAGACATCATTATGCCTTCGGTTAAATATCTCAAGAAAGATTTTATTACAAAAGGTCTTGATGTTACCATAAATGCCAACTATAATTTAGGGAAAGAACAGAGCATAGATACCGTTCATGCCCGTTACGGATGGCTTGGAGATTCTATTCAATACAAAGGCAGAGGCGGCGAATTATGGTACGCTCATAATGTTTTTAGAAATAATGCCGCTAATGCATCTATAACGGCATCTTATAAAATCAGCGAAAAACATACTCTGGCTTTTAATAATGTTTATAGTCATTTCAATCGCAAAACCGAAAATCTGGTTGCTTTTGACCAGAGACCTTATCGTATTCCTCAAAAAACAGATAAAAATATATCAGGACTGAGTTATCAGTATGCCATTTCGGAAAAATGGAATGCTACCCTATTTGCCAAACATCTTTATCAAAAGGCAAATACAACTTTAATCGAAACTACTATCGTAAATCCATTGGATACTATTTACAGAAATGTCAACACTAATATTAGTAAACCCGGTTATGGACTAGCCGCTTCCTATCAGGTTAATCCAGTATTTCAGGTAAAGTTTTCTTATGAAAAAACCAACAGGCTGCCCGAAAGTGAAGATCTGTTTGGTGACTTCGTAAACAAAGAAGGAAACTGGAACATAAAGCCCGAAACGAGCGACAATATTAATCTGGGATTCAATTATTCGCTGCCACTGGAAAACCATCAGTTATACTTTAATGCAGCAGCGATATATTACTATGCAAAAGATTTTATCTATTATGTTTTTAATAATGTCGAGAATAAAACTGTTGCTAAAAACCTTATGGACGTTTCTAACACAGGTTTGGAAGCAGAAATCAGATACTCGTATAAACAGCGCTTTACCATGGGGGTCAATGCGAGTTATCAGGATATTAGGGACAAACAGCGTTACCGGGCTGATCTTCCCGCCTCTTTTCACATTAAAAGTGAAACTTACGGCCAAAGAATTCCAAACATCCCCTATCTGTTTGGAAATGCAGATGCCTCCGTATTTTTTAAAGATGCTTTTAAGACCGGAGATAAATTTACTATAGGCTATAATATGCTGTATGTACATGAATTTTACCTCTATTGGGCCAGTCAGGGTGCGGCAAACACCAAATATACAATTCCGGAACAGCTGTCGCATGATTTAAACCTGCTGTACACTTTAAAAAATGGCAGATTTAATATTGGCTTAGAATGCAGAAATATTACTGATAAAAAACTGTATGACAATTTCAGCCTTCAAAAACCGGGAAGAGCATTCTTTCTAAAACTCAGATATTTCATTAATAACTCAAAATAATCAATTTCAAAATTTACCAATATGAAAACAAATAAATTTTTAGCTTTAATCTGCGCATCCTTGTTTTTAGGGGCATGCAGCAATAATGATAATCCTTCTGAACCGGAAATTACTGAACCTGTAGAAGGAATGTTCGTTTTAACGGCCAAAAAAGGTCTTGCCGGAGCCGATTTGTTATATAGCAAAGACTCTTTAAAAGGTGTTCTTGAAACAACGGGCAGAGGAATCGAACAAAATGGTGCCTCACGTACTTATTTAACGCATAATGGACTAATTTTCAGCTTCATGTTTGGAGGTTCGGCACCAGGCGCCGTTACAGCTTATAAAATCAATACTTCTAAAGAACTGGAAAAAGTAACTGATTTTCAAACCGAAACCATGCATGTTTTTGGCACAATTGGAGATGATATTCTGATGGTAAAAAACGCATGGCAGCCCGAAGAAGAATTCAACAATTGGTACCGTTTGGATACTAAAACACTTCAGATCGTTTCGCAAGGTCAGATCAATGCCAACAAACTGGCTGGAAATGGCGGAAAAGCATTTTTTACCGATCTAAAAAAAGTAGGAGATAAAGTTTTTGCTTCGTACTGGAATATCGAAAGCGCCAGAACATTTAGAAGTGCTTACACAGACAGCACTATGATTGCGGTATACAGTTATCCGGACATGAAATTTGAAAAGGTAATCAGAGATGCCCGTACGGGTTCTATTGGCGCTTATTTCAGAAGCGGTATGGAAGTAGATGAACAAGGTGATGTTTATGTTTTGGGTACAAAACTTGGACCAGATAAAACGGGAACTCACAGCACTAAAACACCTGTCGCTTTTATGAAAATCAAAAAAGGAACTACAGAATACGACAAAGCCTATTTCTTTGATATAACGGCTGCTTCCGGAGGTAAATATGTTTTCCAGAAATTATACTTAGGAAAAGGTAATTTTTTATTGACAATGGGTGATAAAGCAGATACATACGGAACAACTATGGGACTTACTACTCCAATAAGTTTTGCAATTGTTAATGTTTATAATTCGACTTATAAAGCCGTAACAGGTGCTCCGGATCCAACATCAATTTATCGCACAACAGAGTACAGCAATAACTATTCGCCTTTAGATGGCAAAACGGGTTATTTAGGAATAAATGTCCTTGATATGGCTACTTTCTCTATTGAAGGTGCTGTATATAAATTTGACGCAGAAACTGCTACAGTGACAAAAGCATTAACTCTTGACAGTCCGGGAGGATTTACCAGTTTAGACTGGCTTCCTGTTAGCAAATAATTATTCTTTAAGTAGTTTATTTTAATAGATTTGATTTGTTAAAGCCGTTTCAAAATTAAGTTTTGAAACGGCTTTAGCGTTTTTAATGGTTTGCTCCCAAAATATAAACTGCAGGTTATTACAAAGAATAGGCCTGTAATGTTTTTCTTGCCCATTTTCCCCAATTTTTCAAAGCTTCTAAAAGTACTTTATTAAGTTCTTTATTGTTAGCAGGCTTACCTTTTGCCGGAGGAACTAAATCTTTTTCGGGTACTGGAATTTCAGTAACTTTTGTGGCAAACCATGTAATATTTTCATGCGGCATGGCCAGGCCTAAAATTGCTCCCGGTAAACCTGTAAAAGATTCAGGACCGCCTGAGAACGGGATCTGAATGGCGTAATACGCAACAACATAAACAGAATCGATTATGACAGCATTTGCTCTCCGGCATTCGTAACCCGCAATTTCTCTGGTTTCGTCAGTAATTTTCCAGTCAATTTTGCGTAAACTATCTTTAACTAAGTATAAATCATCGTAAACGTTTTTTTGTGTAATACTGGTTTGGGTATCCAGATCTGTGGAAATAACATTTTTTAAATTAGCCATTGCATCATCTGCAATCCAACTGTCTTTACTTGTTGATTCATTGTTTTCAATCCATTTATATAAACTTTTGTTTTTTGAAAAGCTGAGTGTACTTTTTGAAGTTTTAAACTGTGAATTGTTTTTTTTATAACTTTCAAAAGCTAATTGATAATAACTCTCTGTTTCTCCTTTTATTTTTTTTGAAATCAAAGCGTACATATTTGATTTTTTTTCAAATTCAATGACACCATTTTCAATAAAGTGATTATTTTGAGCAGAAACATTGAAATCCGATAATACAATCAGTAATAACAGTATATATTTTAGTGTTGTTTTCATAATTTAGTTTGCTTTAATTTCTCCCCCGCCCATTTTACTAAAGTCCCAGCTTACAGAGAACATGAAATATCTTTTGATAGTGGTATAAGTACTTTGGTTAATATTTCCATTATACGCCGAACGATTAAATCCTGCATTTTGATTTAAGAGGTCTCTTCCTGTTACAGAAACTCTTAAATTATCTGTTTTAAAGAATTTTTTGCTGATCGAGGCATTCCATATAAAACGTTCAAACGTTTCCTGAATCACCTCAGTTTTTCCGGTATACTGGTAGTTACCATCACTACTAATTTCCAGTTTTCCGGGCAATTGAAAATTGGTCCAGAAATTACCATTAAAACCCCAGCCATTGCTATTACTATCTTTGTTTATACTGGCATTGGCAACGTTGTACACAGGCCCGAAACTGGCGTTAAAATTGTATTTTTTATCTTTATATTTAGACACGTTTAAATTTAGGGAGTAACTTGAATTTTTAGTTTGATTCAGCTGCGTATTGATGTAATTATAGTTTACGTTTTTATTGGCACTTAAGCCAATACCTGCTGACAGATCTATTGCTTTAATTGTTTTACCAAAATTACTGTTCAAATAAAAACTTGTCGCTGCTTTGTCTTTTAAGTTTACAAATTGGGATACACTTTCACCTCTGTCATTTGTAACGACATCACTAATTACCGGATTCAGGATGAAAGTATACGAACCATTAATCGAAAAATACTGATTACTGAGCACTTTGTATGAAAAATAGCTGCCATTAAAGTTATTTCTAAAAGACGGATCTAAATTAGGATTACCCAAAATTGTATTCAATTGATTCTGATTGTTCCGGATAGGCTGTAATTGCTCTAGTGCGGGCTGATCAGTACTTCCGTTATACGATAAACGCAATGATTCTCTTTGTTTAAAATTATACTGATAGTTTAGCTGAGGCATGTAATTCACAAACTTTCTCCTAAAATAAGTATCCGTATACACATTGTACTGCTTAAAGCTTACGTCGCTGAATCTGGAACCGGCAGAAAAAACGGTTTTATTTTTTTTATAGTTAAAAATAGCACCAACCTGATTTATGGCCTGATCCAGTTTATAATTATTACTAAAGACTGAATCGAGAACATTATAATTACCATCTGAAGACTGATTAAAAGATTTGAGATCAGATTTTCCGTTACTTATATTGTAGCCATAATTTAAAATTAAAGTCAGGCTTTGGGATAAAGGTTCGGTATAAATTAAATTTGATTTAAAAAACGTATTACTGATATTGTTGACTTTATTCTGATCGACAACTTCGATATCGTCAGGGTTAATTACTGATGTTTTATAAAATTCAGCTTTGGAATTTAAGTAACCATCACTTTTTGTTTCGGTACTTGACTGGTTCAAATTAAGTGATAAAGTACGTCCTGCTTTTTTTAGTTTTTTGGTTAATAAAGTGTTTATATTAAAAGTTTTATCATCAACTTCGTTTTTAGTCGTTTGATTCAGAGTATTCAGCAGACCGCCATTCTCATCAGTCCCTTTTCGCACTTCGCCGTCGTTTGAATTAGTGTTTTTCAGTAATCCATTTGCGTTTAATTTTAAGGTAAGGGTGGAATCAATTTTAATTTCGTAGGTCAGATCAAGTTTGTTTTTTAACATGTTTTTCTCAAAATTTTTATCTGAAGTATTATAAATACTGCCAGAGTTTAAATTTTGCTGATTAATATCATTACGGGTTCCTGAAAGTTTGATATCGCCAATTTTATAATTTACATTTATAAATTCTTTATCCTTATTCCATTTATTGTCAAAATGTATACCTCCGGTTTGTACAATAGGAATTCCTTCACCATTAAACTGGCCATCCCAGCTGTCTAACTCATCATTTCCGTTAATTGTAAAATTAATACCGCCATCATCCGCAATCTGGAAATTGCCTTCGCCATATTTGTCTTTATCTCCCCATCCTAATCCTACTTGTCCGGTATTACCTAAAATACCATAAGCGGCTAATTTTTTCTTGTCCCAAAACTTATTAAACATAGCCTGGCCATTATAAAAACCATCCGTTCCGCCTCCAAGTTCTGCTTTCCCAAAATATCCCTTTTTTTTATCTTCTTTAAGTTTGACATTTAGTGTTTTGGTTTTCTGACCGTCATCTATTCCGGTAAAAGCAGCCTGATCGCTTTTTTTATCAAAGAGCTGTACTTTATCTACCATATCGGCACGTAAATTTTTTGTAACTAAAGTGGGATCATCTCCAAAAAATTCTTCGCCATCAACCAGAACTTTGCTTACGGTTTCGCCCTGAGCGGTTATTTTTCCATCTTTATCAATTTGTATTCCCGGAAATTGTCTTATCAGGTCCTCTACTTTTGCGTTAGGGGCTATTTTAAATGCTTTTGGATCAAATTCAGTAGTATCGCCTTTAATTTTCATAGCAGCCCTATTGCCTTTTATAATTATTTCTGATAGCAGTCTGCCTTTATCCGCCAAATTAATTTTACCGTAATCCTTAATTAACTTTGTAGAATCAACAGAAAACTGATCTACAAAATCAGCATATTTGGGATAAGAAACCAGCAGAATAAATTTACCGGCTTCAATATTATTCAACTCAAAATAGCCATCTTCTTTGGCTCGGGTATATTTTACTAAAATGGAATCTTTTTCTCTTAACAAAGAGACTGATGCTTTTGTTAAAGGAGAATGGTTTATAGTATCTGTTACATATCCTTTAACTGTGCCGGATATTTGTGCCTGTAAAATATTTGATAAAAAAAGAAAGGAGCATACTACCAGAATTGTCTGTCTCATTAATTGGCTGTGGTTTTTGAAAAAGAGGCATTATAGTTCCATTCCATTTTTTGAAAAATAGAAATATGATGCATTTGTTATGTGATTTGTTTTTTGAGTAAGCAAAATTGCAGATTCTAGAATAGCAATTGAAATAGTATCTTTTGATACTGGTCTGCAGAAGTGCAGGGGCTTAATTTTATGGAAATCATATTTTTCTAAAAGGCTTTGGTTGTTAGTTTCGTGTATTTTAATAATATAAATTAATTATTATTACAATAATAGTTAAAAAGCATATATGTTTCAAAAATAAGTAAAAATACTACACTATTTTTAAAATACACTTTACTTTTATTATGATGATTAATTATTTACATCAAAAGGATCTTATGCTATTTCAAACACAAAACGCTAAGACTGATTTTAAAAAGAATCGCCAGCATAAGTGTTGCGGCAGAAACTTAGTAAACAACTCAACCTGATAAAATATAACCATAAACAAATCAATAACTTAATCTTAAAAAGATTTTATACAGCAGCTAAAAAACTTTGTCAGTTTCAAATAAACAAAGCATCATGGAACTATCCGTACATGTTTTTTATCTCCGCCATAACAAAGGTACTCTGGGTACTGCCTATACTTTCAACTGAACCCAATTTATTAAACACAAAATCCTGATAATGCTTCATGTCTTTGGCAGAAACTTTCATTAAAAAATCGTAATCTCCTGAGATATTGTAACATTCTACAATTTCTTCTATTTTCATAATATCACTAACAAACTGATTCCCAATATTACGATCGTGCTGTTTCAATTTGATATTACAGAAAACGATGAATCCCCTGTTTAGTTTTTCTGCATCAAGAAGTGCTATATACTTCTTAATATACCCATTATTCTCCAATCTTTTAATTCGTTCAAAAACGGGCGATGCCGAAAGATTTACCATCTTTGCCAGCTCTTTTACAGTGTATTTAGAATTATCATGAAGTATATTTAATAACTGAAGATCAATATCGTCTATCTGTTCCATAGAATGTTTTGCTAAAAAAGGGTTGAATTAATTTACAATTAAAGAATAATAATCTTCAAATTTAGCAAAAAACAACATAAAACTCCTATTCTAATAGAATTGAAGATTTAATGACCTTCAAAACTTACTTTAACAGTATAAAAATCTAAAAAAAGCATTGAAAAAGTTATTAAAAGTATTAAGTAAAGCAGGTTTACAGGGTTTCCTGTTAATGATAATACTTTATATCAGCCAGAAAGCACTCGTTTATGCTTCATGCGAAGACCAGAACGAGGTGAAAATTTCAAAGCATTTTCATTTCATAATACTTTAATTGACCTTTTTCCATTCGAATGTGCCATTCTGCTTTACAATCATACTATCAACATTTTTACCAGAAACCTTAAACTCACCCTTTATTTCCAGTAAATTGGAAAACTGAAACAGCGTCTGAGTCTGAAAAATTAAATCAAACCTGCCTTGTCCTGCAATATTTGCAACCAGACCTGATTTCTCTTTTGTAATGGTTATAAATCTCTTTGGGTCAGAAACCAACTGATATTTTCCCGTATATTTTTTGAAATTTTCATCAGTTAAAGATACTTTAGTCTGAAGCGGTCTGCCAATCATAATTTCAGGCACCCGCATTGCCAGTTCGTCTCTGGCAGCGTTTTCAGAATTGAATAGTAATACGATATAAAGATCTTTCTCAGGAAAGTAACCTGCATAAGATACAAATCCATTTTTATTACCGCCATGGTCCATTTTTTTTATACCATCAGCATTCATAATATTCCATCCAAAACCATAATTTACAGCTGTACCGTCCTTAAGTTCATAAGGTGTAACAGCACGGGCTAACAGCTCTTTATTCAGTACTTTGTAAGACATTAATCCTTTATTCCATTTTTCTAAATCAGAAGTATCAGAAAGCAGTCCTCCTGCAGAATAACCAACAGTGGCACTCCAAAACTCTGATTTTTTATACGTATCTCCGTCTTTGAAATATCCCGAAACCCGATTGGGTATGATGTTTTCGTCACTGTCTTCACAAGTATGTCCCATATCCAGAGGCAGAAAAATGCTCTTTTTTAAATAATCGGCATATTTCATTCCGCTCAGCTTTTCAATAATGAAGCCCAGAAGTATATAATCTGAATTACAATATTGGTAGGCCGTACCCGGTTCAAATTCTAAAGGTAATTTTTCAAAAAGGGCTATTAATTCTAAAGGTGCATAGTCCATTCTTTCTCCAAATTTCTGATTGGTCTCTACCTGCAGGTAATCTTTAAGTCCCGAAGTGTGGGACAAAAGATGTTGTATCTGAATATTTTTTCCTTTGAAACTTTCAATATATTTTTCCAGAGGATCATTTAGGCTGATTTTTCCTTTTTCGACCAGCTGAAGTATTGCCACTGCTGTAAACTGTTTTGTAATGGAGGCAATACTGAAAACGGAATTGGTTTTTAAAGGAACATTTAATTCTAAACTGGCACTGCCAAAAGCTTTTTGGTAAACCACTTCTCCATTTTGTGCTATTAGAACAGAACAGCCGGGAGTATTCTCTGAAAAATGCTTTTTGAAAAGATCATCCAGTTCTTTTTCAAATCCATTAACCTGACTGTAAACATTTAAGCTTACAAAAGATATAAAAAGCAGGGCAATCGTTTTCATTTCAGTATTTTTATGTTAGTAATTTTTCAATCTTAACGGGTTATTCCTCTTAAACACAAACCTTAATCCAGATTTATCACGATTGACATTATCAACAAGAAAAACCATTATGTTCTAATTCAGTTTGATCTTACAAAAACAAATATATTGTATTTATGCTGAATAACATAAGATATCGAGCAGTCTCAATTTTGGCAAAAAAAAAGAATCCTACAGTAAAAAATAAGAGTACTGATTATCCGCAAACCGTATATCCGTACAGCGTACTGAAATCTGTTTATATATACTCAACCTGTGTAATGTAGTGTAAGAATTATCTATTAGTGCTTTTTAATTTAGTTATCTAAGCATACAAAAACTTAAAATTCCATCGCTTATCCATTCACTGTAAAAAATAATCAGTACATTTATTTTTTTCATAATACATTTTTATCTTTCTGCCATGAATGCTGCCACAATGCCGGTTCCCCATAATGAAGCTGAGCGCCTTGAAGCCTTAAAACGCTATAATATACTAGATACACTTCCTGATCATGTTTACGATGATGCCACAGCACTTGTTTCCTACATCTGCGAGGTACCTGTAGCTTACATATCTTTTATAGATGAAAGCCGGCAGTGGTTCAAATCTAAAATAGGATTTGACATTTCCGAAGTGCCGCGGGAAGTTACTTTTTCGCGCTATACTATCATGGACTCTAAGCCGGTAGAGATTCCGGATACCCTGCTCAACGAGCGCTTCAAAAATGATCCCAACGTAACGGACGGTTATAAGATAAGATTTTATATCGGAATGCCCATTATCACTCCAGATGGTTATCCTATTGGAGTGTTATGTGCCGTGGATCAGCAGCCCAGACAACTTAATGAAAATCAACGAAATGCCCTTAACATTGTAGCCAGACACGTCATTAATACTCTGGAGTTAGGCAATAAAAACAGTGAGCTTGGCCGTCAGAAAAAAATAGCCGAACGTGCCGTAGCGGCCAAAGAGAATTTCCTGGCTAATATGAGCCACGAAATCAGAACACCTCTTAATGCCGTAATTGGTTTTACAGAGCTGCTGGCGGCCACGAACCTTAATAAACAACAGCATGGTTTTGTAAAAGACGTGCAGATTGCCGGAGAAAACCTGCTTCTTATTGTTAATGATATCTTAGATATTTCCAAAATTGAATCTGGAAATCTCAGCCTCGAAGAACAGCCATTTCACCTGAAAAATGTACTGAAGCATATTTACGACCTTTTGAAGGTAAAAGTCCGCGACGAAGTGGAGTTTAACCTGTATTTGGACGCAGAACTTCCTGAAATAATTTCCGGCGATCAGGGCAGGCTTAACCAGATATTGGTAAATCTGGCCGGCAACGCCCTTAAGTTTACTCCCGAAGGAGAAGTGACGATTGCGGTAAAAAAAATAGCAGAGACAGATGACAGCTATCAGATTCGTTTCTCAGTGAAAGATACCGGCATAGGGATACCTCAAAAAAAACTTAAAGCTATTTTTGAACGTTTCACTCAGGCCGAGGAAAGTACTGCCAGAAAATTTGGCGGAACAGGACTTGGTCTCAACATTGTAAAACAGCTTGTAGAACTGCACAATTCAGAGATTTTGGTAAAAAGCCGTGAAGGCAGCGGATCAGAATTTTACTTTACAGCAACCTATAAAAAAGCACTTTATAAACCTGAGCATTCTGAAGTTGAAATCATAAATGAACTGGGCACAATTAACATACTGCTCTGTGAGGATAATCCTCTAAATCAAAAACTTGCCTTAAACGTTATTCAGGGATTCGGATTTAAAATAGATATAGCCGACAACGGCGATCAGGGTATTGAACTTCTTTCACACAACAGTTATGACCTCGTGCTCATGGATCTTCAAATGCCCCAGCGCGACGGCTACCAAACCACAGCATACATCCGAAATGAAATGAAGAGTACCATTCCTATTATTGCCATGACTGTCCATTCTTTTGCCTGGGAACAGGACCGCTGTCTGGAAGCCGGTATGAATGCCTATGTTCCTAAACCTTTCAAACAGCATGACCTTTTGGAAGCTATAAAATCAGTGCTGACCAAAAACGAAAATCTGTAAAACCCCGAAGATGACCGTAATTTATAGTTCTGTAACCGTTTTAAATATTTAATCTATACGATACAATGTAAATCCCATTACAAAAATGCAAAGAACCTTTGTACAGGCAGAAAGCCTAAAACAAATATTCTTATAAAATGATAGAGCCCTTTTTTGACGTATCCGTTTCTTTTGTTGAAAAAAGGATATTTTTGGTATAGCATCTGAATTGCTGAAGAAGCCAATACATGTGCACAGATTGAATTCTGTTTCCCGACATACTCTTCACGCATTACATCCAGAATGAGTATAAGCCTCTTTTGACTAGTATGGTTCCAGGCAGTATGTGTATGTGCATCGCAAAATGGCAGGGCTGTTCCATTTGCCCATGGCTTTATTTCTGTGCCTACCTGAAAACCGCAATCAGGCAGAGTCCCCGGTATATCTATACCTACATGACAGCGTATAATGGCATCTGTATCGCCCTGATGTGGATTAATATTTGAACCCGGTTCTAAAACACTTAAGGAAAAAGAAGTAAGACCCGGTATGGTTTTTAATATTTTTATAGTCTCAGGACATTTTTTATAATTTTCCTTTATGACAAACTTCCAGAAATAAATTCCCATGGTCTTCCATTTTTTAGGAGGAAACGACATGCTTTTATTAATAAAATAAGGCTTAAGATTCTGGGGTTTCTCTATCATCAGCCCAACAACCTCATCTCTGATAACTTCCCAATTATCTTCCATAATTTTTGTCCATGGTAATTTTTCACGTTCGTAAAAAAAAGGCTGGTTCCCCATGTAGCGCCCTCCGCCAAAATTATACCATGGTTTATTATCTTTTTTAATTTCAGGTTTCATGATGTTCTCTAATACTATTAATTTTCTAAGTGGCTGTATAATTTTGTTGTGTTATAATTTGCTTCTTTTTTAATTATTTCAACTATTTCACTACTGTGATCTTTAATTAATTCATGACTTCCGTTTATATAATAAATCGAAAAATTACTTCCGGCCAGACTTATCCAGTTTTTTACCTTATCGATTCCGGCAATACGATCGTGAGTTCCTGCCATTACGACAACAGGAATGTCTATAGGCTCTTTTACAGAGACATAAGTTTCCAGTATCTGTACATCTGCCCTTACAAGTGAAATCGTATCATTAAGGGCTGTTTTCCTTGCCTGTACATTTTTTGAGTTTTCATACTTAACGACCATTTCTTCAATAAATTCAATATCAGACAATTCATGCAGCCTGCTTTCTGAAGGTTCTATAGGTGCTTCACAGGCAGAAAGAAACAATTTACAAGGCAGTTTCCTGCCGTTTTGTTTTAGAGCTGTATAAAATTCATAAGCCGTGAGTGCTCCAAAACTGTGTCCAAAAAATATAAAGTCTTCTTCGGGTTCTTCAAAATGAAACAGTAGTGATTCCATCAGTTCCGGCATAGAGATAAAGGGTTTTACATCGCTTCGCTCTTCACGTCCCGGAGGCTGTATGGCAATTAACTCAACATCCTTTTCAAACATAGCTCCCCATTTTTCATAAACTGATGAACCTGTCCCCAAATAAGGAAAACAATATATTTTTAACTTTGCTTTTTCATCTGCCTTTTTTATTAATTTAAACAGACTTCCTGAATCTTCCTTTACTTCTGTTGTCTGCATTAATTCCGGTTCCCTGATATCCTCTTCGGCCTTGATTTGATGATTATTTTCCTGTTTGTATAACAGAGAAAATATATGATCACTCACTGCATTGATGGTTGGATAATTATAGGCAAGCGTATTGGGCAGCTGACAGCCAAAATATTGCTCCAGCTCTGCAGCAAAATGTATTGCCATAAGTGAATCCATACCTAAAAAGTTAAATCGCTGGTCACCTTCAATCTTATCAAACGATTCTATAAGCATTACATTTCTAAGCTTAATTCTAACAGCCGTTTCTATTAATTCTCTTGCCTTTTCAGGGCTGCTTTCCAATATTAACTTAATGCTGCCACTGATAAGTTTTTGCTCTTCTGTATCATGTGTAAAGACTTCCGAAAATAGCGATGGCTGCAATGAAAAATCTATAAAAGTGCCAAATTTCTGCCACTCAATATCAGCGATCAATGAAAGAGGTTCATTTAAGAACAGCTCTCTTTCCATAGCTGCGAGGGCCGCATCAGGAGACATTAAATTAAATCCCAGCTTCTTAAGCAGATCTGATTCTTTATCTTCAGCACTCATGCCTACTTCTGCCCACGGCCCCCAATTGATACTTAAAGACGGTAAGTTGTGCTGATGTCTGTGAAGACTTAGCATATCCATAAAATGATTTGCTGCTGTATAATGACTTAATTCTACCGATCCCCATAATGCTGAAACGGATGAGAACAGTACAAACAAATCTAAATCCATCGTTAAGCTCAGCTGATGCAGTGCCCATGAAGATGAAACCTTTGTTTTAAGCGTCTCTAAAAATGCTTCCCTGTCCAGATCCATCACTTTTGAAAACCAGTTTACTCCAGCCGCATGGATAATTCCTCTTACCGGAATATTTCTATTATTCAGGTCACTGCACAGGTCTTCCAGTCCATTATTATCTCTTATATCCAGGGCAGCAATATCAATTACAGCTCCTTTATCCTGCAATACCAAAAGCTGTTGGATAGTACCATAATCAGGACTGTCTTCGGGAATTGCGGGCCAGAGATGTGCTGGCAGAAGTTTTCTTCTGCTTATCAGTACCAAATGTTTTACTCCTTTGGTAAGCAGCCAGTTGGCACATTTTAAGCCTAAACCTCCTAAACCTCCCGTAATAATGTACGCACCGTCAGCACGCAATTCAATATCCTGTTGTAATGCTTTCTTTTTAAATGGTGCAATATATTCTATATACTGTTTATCATCTCTTAAGGCCACACTGCGTTCAGCTGCCGGAGCTGTTATTTTGTGCAGTACAGCAGATGGAACAGTGTGATCGTCAATATCTATAAGTCCGCCTCTTAATTCAGGATGCTCCAGAAACAGGGTTTTTGAAAAACCCCAAACCGGAGCCTGTTTAAGGTTTATTATCTGTTTTTTATCGATTTGCTGTGACTGTTTGGTAACTATCCATACTGGTAATACAAGGGCATTTTTTTTAAGTGCCTTCATTAAAGGTATAAGCAGTCCGGTACCATTGCTAATTCCATATTCCAGGGTGGGTATATCGAATTCAGTATCTCTTATGTTATTTCCTGCTGTTACAAATACCAGTTTCCAGTCGGTACTGCCATCACGGCTCTTAAAGTTTACTATTTTATCAATAATCCCGGCCCATTCGGTGGCTTCTGTTTCAGCAGTTACACTAAACTCGGGCTTGACCTTACTAATAAAAGTGTCCTTAGTATCGACTTTTATCCAGAAAAAATCGTTTTTATTTTCTTTTAATTCACATACTAAACTCTCAACAAACGTATTGCTTTCACCTATGATAATCCAATTAGTGTCTTTTAACAAAGAAGAGCTTTGTACAGCTTTAACTTCCTTCCATTTAAGACGATAAGTATATGTAACAGATACCTCATCACTAACAGACGGCTTATAAACTGTCCCCCCCTGAGAAGGATTGGCAAACTCCGAAAGTTTGTCGGCATCTATTCCGGCCATCCAGTAGGATTTGTGCATAAATTTCTGTCCGGGTAAACGATCCGGGTACGCATGTCCTTCGGTAATGGCGTCCCATTTTACATTTATCCCCGACTGATAAAGTTTACCTACTGAATCATAGAAGAAATAATCTTCGGTCCTCTCACCTTTCTTAATATTGAGCGACCTCAACAGCATAGCATTAGTAAGGTTTAATGTATCGTTAACTGCCACAAGCGTACTTGCTCCGGGGCCAATTTCAACAAAATGAATATTAGTATCCCTGGGAAGTAAATTTGCCGCAGCCTTAAAGTTTACGGTATTAAGTAAATGCTCTACCCAGTAATCTGCCTTAGGCGCTTCCTGCATTACTTTTCCTTTTAAGGAAGATATCCATTTCTTTTGAGGCTCTTTAAAACTAAATTGTTTACTATATTCCTCCAGTTCCTTAGCTATAGGCTCCATAAGATGACTATGGAAAGCATGAGATGTTTTTAAATGGTAAGTTTCTGTTCCGAGCCCTCTAAAATGCTCGACAACAGCAGCTACTGCAGTCATGTCACCTGAAACTACTGTTTTTTTATCGCTGTTAATGGCTGCTATCTTAACCTGCTCTTTATCCATGATTTTGGCTACTTCCTGGGCATCAGCAAAAACAGTTACCATCATACCTCTGTTGGAAAGCGTTTCTGTAAGTTTGGCGCGTTTTGATAAAATTGCCATTCCGGTTTCGGGCTCAAAACAGCCTGAAAGGCAGGCAGCGGCATATTCACCAAGGCTGTGTCCTATTAAGTAATGCGGCATTACACCACATTCCTGCCATAATATCCCTAAAGAATATTGTACGGCAAAAAGAATGGGCTGCATATATTTGTCCAGCCAGAATGTTGTGTCTTTTTCTTCAAAAGCAAGATAAGCCAGACTGAAACCGTTACCTGTTTCTTCATCTATAACTTTGGCACATCTGTCAAAAGCAGTTTTAAAAACCGGGAATCTAAGATATAGTGTTCTTCCCATATGAAGATAATGCTCGCCCTGTCCTGTAAACACAAAACATACCTCTGAAGGAGAAATCGCTTTACTGTCCTCTCCAAGATTCAAAAAGTTTATCAGTTTGTCTTTTAAAGACTGTATCGAATTGACCATAAAACACTTGCGATACTTCAGGTCAGATCTTGATTTTGACTGGGTATAACAAATATCCTTTACAGACATTTCCTGATTTGCATTTACCCATTCGAGCAAAACTTCGGCCTGATCTTTTACCCCCTGTGCTGTTACTGCGGAAAAAACAAACGGACGCTGCGCATGATCATAATAAGTTACCGCTTCAGGAGGGGCCGGCAGTTCTTCAGGTTCAGATAGAATAGCGTGTACTAAAGATCCGCCAAAACCAAAAGAACTGATTGCAGCTCTGCGAACCTCATTATCATCAATATCCCAATTGGTTAATTGTTTAGTAAACTTCAGTCTTGTATTTTCTAATTGTATCTGCGGATTTAATGTTTTAACATGTATCTGCGGCGGTATTTGTTTGTGCTGAAGCATTAACACGGTCTTGATTACACTTGCTATTCCGGCACCTGCTTCCAAGTGGCCTAAATTGGCCTTAACCGACCCTACATAACATGTATTGGTACCTGCACCATATTGTTTCCGTATCTGTTCCATTTCTATAGGATCACCCGACGCTGTTCCTGTACCGTGAGCCTCAACGTAGCTTATATTAGTCCCCTTTAACCCAGCGGTTTTTAAGGTTTGCTCTATAAGCTGGTTTTGTGCTTTTCCGTTTGGAAAGGTAATTCCGGGACTTTTTCCATCCTGTCCTGCCATTGTGGCTGCTATTACTGCCAGTATTTTATTGCCGTCTCTTACAGCTGCCGATCTTTTTTTAAGCATTACGAGTCCGCATCCTTCTGCCCTTACATAACCATCGGCAGCTGCGTCAAACGTTTTGCACCTTCCTTCCGGAGACATCATTCCAAACTGGGACAAAGTAATAGTAGGCCCCGGCGATAATATTGCATTTACTCCCCCTGTTATAGCTTGTGTACAGTTACCATTTAAAATGGCCTGCGCTGCCAGATGTAAAGCTGTTAATGATGAGGAACAAGCTGTATCTACCGTTAAACTAGGCCCTTTAAAATCATAAAAATAAGAAAGCCTGTTAGCTGCTACGCTATTAGAATTGCCAAGTCCCGAATAAGCATTGAAGCCTTCCATTCCGGAACTCAGCTTTATTTTCATATATAAATAATCATTGGTAGACATTCCAATAAAAACTCCTGTACCTGATCCTGCAATATCTGCTTTTTTGATACCAGTATTTTCTAAAAGCCTCCAGGAAGTTTCCATAAGCAGTCTTTGCTGCGGATCTATTTCAGGTGCCTCGGCTGCAGAAATATCAAAATGTGCAGGATCAAACTGGTCGATATCATCAATAAATCCGGCCCACTTAGTATTCACTTTTCCCGGTACTGCAGCTCTTGTATCATAAAAAAGTTCGTTATTCCATCTGCTTACCGGAACTTCTGATACGGCATCAATACCCCGGGATAACAGTTCCCAATACTTATCGGGATCATTGGCTCCTCCCGGAAAACGACAGGCCATCCCCACTATCACTACAGGATCATCAGCTGAATTTTCTATTTCTACAGCATCGTCCTCTGCGTGTATAATCTGCATTCTGCCTGACAAATACTGATTGAGACATTCTTTTCTTGCGATCTTATAATTGCTGGTTTTAGGGATAAGCCCTTGTGCCGTAAATACGATTTTATTGGGTACTATTCCGTAAGCTTCTGCCAGATTGGCTTTAATTTGTAAAGCTATTTTATCGAGCTCTGCCCTGTTGGTATGCCTGTGTACTTCCTGAAATACATAAAACTCTTCTTTTGTACCATCTGCGTGGGAAACACAAACGGTATGATCATTTGTCTTTAGTTCGGTCAGCATATAACGACTGCACGTTTCCAAATCTTCGGCATCATAATTAACCCCTCTTACAATGATTATTTGTTTTATACGTCCTGTGATGTACAGAAAACCATTTAAAACAAAACCTGTATCACCTGTCTTTACAGGTGTAATCTCATCAGTGGTATACGGTATCTTATCCAGATAACCTTCAAAATTTGATGCCCCTTCAATCCATATCTCACCAGATATTCCTTCCTTACATAATTCTCCGTTGGCAATATCCACAATTTTAATAGTGCCTTTATTGTTTATACGGTACGGCAGTAAAGGTCTTTTTTGCTTTTCGCCCACTTCATTCCAAAAGATACTGTTTTCTATTTCAGAAAGCCCTTCTGTTCCTCCTGCCACGAGTAATGTGGCTTCTGCCAGTCCATAAACCGGTTTGAAAGTATTTCTTTTAAATCCTTTAGTTTTAAACTTATTATAAAATTCGTCTAATATTTGTAATGATACCGTCTCAGACCCAACATAAGCGTATTTCCAGCAGCTTAAATCAGGAACCCTGCTCTCGTCTATCCTGCGTACACAATGCTCAAAACTAAATGTTGGTGCCGCCGCTGTATCTGCCTGATACCTGTTTATGGTTTCCAGCCATAAATGAGGGGAAGATATAAACGAATGTGCCGGCAGAAAAACAGCAAATCCCGATTCATACAATACAGAAAACAAATGACCAACAAGTCCCATGTCGTGATAAAACGGAATCCAGCCTGCAAGCCTTACACTCTCCGACCGGGCGAAAATACGCAGCATCTCTGCCATATTATTCATAACATTTTTATGCCTGAGCATGACGCCTTTTGGAACAGAAGTTGACCCCGATGTATATTGTACATAGGCAATATCATCTGCACTTATTTCAGGTAATGTAACCGGTACTGTTCTATCTTTAAGTGAATCTATAGTAAATACTTTTACATCTCCCAAATTTTCATTTTTCAGGACTTCTATAAGGGTGTTATAATGTGCATCTTCTACCAGTACACTTTTAGACTGCCCTCTTTTTACAATTTCAAGGATACGTTCATAACCCTGTTTATTTCCTGATTTCCTTATTGGTGCCAGTGGTGCCGGAATACATCCTGCAAGCATACTCCCAAAAAAACCAAGAACGAAATCGGCTTCGTCTTCAATGGCTATCAGTATAATGTCACGACTAGTAACGTCAGGCAGGAGATTGTATGCTGCACTCAGACAGCCTTCCTTAAGCGATTTAAATGTAAATTGTTTTTTTTCTGCACCATATCCATCCAAAAAAATCAAGGCGGTTTCTTCTGCTTTTTCTTCCGGATAATGTAATACTAAATCAACTACGGTATTTTTATTCATATTTAAACTATTACATCTAGATGACTGGTTATAACAGATCCATTCTGAGCTGTACCTTTTAAGATATAGGTCGTTGACGAAGAAAGGGTAACCTGTTTCGTTCCCTCCTTAATTTTATCTGTCGCAATATCCTCTCCCGGGTTTAATTCAAGCTTAACAAGATTTGCCGTAACCCATGACAGCTCATACACACCATCGCCTTTACTTGTAAAATCAAAAAACTGCACCTGTGGGTGTGTTGTATCTCCATCCCCCAGATAATACACTTCTGTATTGCCTCCCGGCTGGTACAAAGTAAGTATTGCCAGTGTATTACCAATTATCTGCAGCCTTTGGGCTCTCCATTCCGGGCAGTCAAAACTTCTTACTATACCACTTAATGTATTACCGTCTCTTCTGGCATATTTAAAATACAGCATTTGTACGGGCAGTAAATTTATACTTACCCGTTTTGCTGCTATATTTTTAAAACCATTTACACTTAGTTCATAGTAAACAGAAGATGGCATATTGGCATAATTACTTCTATAAAACTGCTGCACTTCATTCCCCGGATTAACTGTAATACCCGGCGAAGGGTTGTTTAACTCCAATCCTGAATTTGAATTAACAGCCGACGATGCTCCCCACAGGAAAAACCAATCCAGTTCTATAGAATCATCGACTTTTATTGAGCCGCTTTTATTACTGGTGAATGTTGTAATTAAAGGCGGGTTTTGTGTTAAGGTTACAGGGACCTGTGTATGCCGCTGGTCTGATGTAAATACGGTTACAGTATAAGTACGCTGGGATTCTGTTCGGGATGGTATAGTAACCATTGTATTGCCGGGACTTGGCGGCGGCCCCTCCACAGGAAATACTCTGTCACCACTGTTAAAAGGTGCAATCACTACTCTTGTCCCCCCTACAGACTGCCAGTAAAGTCTGGCGGAACCATTTAAGGCTATGGTTGACGGACTTACCCATGCGATAATATCTAATGTATTATTAGCATGTTTAGATATGTTTACAGAAGCCTCACCCTCCTCCATCAGATTTTCATTTATTCTAATGACCGCCGGAACAGAAGGCTTGTATTTAGAGTTAACAGGCACAGCCAAAAAAGTAATCTCAAACTGCTGCCCGGGCTGTAGTTTTGTATTATTGTTAGTAAATCTCACAATAAATTCATTTCCCATAGAAGACTTCCCGCAGGTGATACCAGACGGTACTCTTGTATCAAAATTTAAGTTTTCTACTAAGTCCGTATCGGTATTCCCCATAGGGAAAGAGATCTCAATACTATCACCACGAATCCCTCCTCTAAAATGGATAAGCTCACCATCTGCAGGGTTGGTAATGATCATCGTAAGATCGACAGAAGTACTTATAAAAACTTCATTAGGCTCAAAAGAATATTGTAAAATACTTGAATTTACCATCACTTTCTTTACTTAAGTTAATTATTTGTTGCATTAGAACCCGATAACACTATCCATCCTTCAATGAGTGAAGGCGGGGCCGAATTTAGCACAGCTTGCGGAGTGGAAGGTATTATGGCTGTCTCCTCGTTCCAGCTGGTTACATCTTTTCTTGCCATCCATGACCAGCTTCCTTTTACCTCAGCCGGGGTTGGCATTTTTATTCTTGCCGGGTCCAGTAATAATGGTCCGGCTCTAAAGGTCGCTTTTAGATTATTTAAGGCTATAGATACAGGTCCGTTTGGAAGACTCACTGATACGGCTGGTAAACTGCCTGAAATTACGGGTATATTTCCTGACGGGTCAACCAGCAGGGTCAGTTTTACGGTTTCATTATTGGGTGCAAGTGATACTTTATGCCCGGTTTTTACATAGCTGGTTTTGTATCTTACTTTTTTACCATCATCAATAAGCTTAAAGAGACTGCTATTAGAAGCAGCATCTTTAAAAAGTGATTCATTTACTCTTACCGTCTGCCCGTTTGCTCCATGAACAGCATAAAAAGTATCATAATTATCGGCTTCAAAATAACCTAGTACCCCGTTGGTTTCTACATTATTGTCACCTACCCTTACGGTAAAAGGCACTTTGCAGAAATCAGGCAGTGTAAGTTTGTAGGTACCATTTTGGTTGTAGTACCTTCCTGTTTCGCCCCAGCTCTGGTTAAATAACGGCATACCTGAAAGCGATAAATCTATTTCGGCACGTACTACAGCCAGAGGTCTTCCTAATAATATAGATAAGTTACCATTTTGACTGCCAACGTTTTCCATTGTCCAAAGTGAATCATCAATAGAAGACATAAGATCATCATAAGCTACTGATCCTTCGGGAGCTGTTGCTAATAAACGCATTATAAAAGCCTGTAAATGCTCATTAACTAATGCAGGCGGTGCCCCTAATGCAGCATTACTGCCCGGAACAGCATCCCATCGTATACTATAACCTCTTCCTGTCTGATCATCCCTGCTTTCCTGCCCTACTTTAATAACAGCTCCCATGTTTTCTCCTTCCGCATTAAATACCATTAAGGAGTTGTCAAGGTGATTAGGCATTACCCATCCGCAGATGGGGCTGGTAAGATCCGAAGAGTTGCTTTTTATCCTGTCATTATCACTTTGCAGGAGGTTTAGTCTTACCTTAGCAAGCTGTGCCAGCCTTGGCCGCAGCTGTCCAAAATTTTCAGTATTTCCTCTATAGTTCGGGCTAGATGTGGTAAGGCTTTCTGACCAGTATATATCCGGTATAGGCGATTGCTGTCCGCCTCTTAATATCTGCCCGAAAGAATCCACCACCCAAATATCCATTACTTCAAAATGACCTGCCGGAATTGGGAAAAAAGGCTGCGGATTGGCGGAACCAAAACTACCTGTTACCGGCCTGAAATTGGAATTTGAATTCCCCAATAAATTAACTATATCAGCATCTTCGGGATAAGTGTTTATAGAAATAAGCATCGTAGTGAGCTGCTTCATCAGCCCGCTCATTGACTGGGTTAACATATCTATTTTCGATATTTTACGGGCTGCAGCTTTAAGATCTTCTTTTATATAGTAGGGTATTGTTGATGAGTCATAATTACTATCTGTGGTAAAGGTTTCAAACTTATCCTGAATTACCCGTGCGGTATTAGCATTTAAAATGGCACGTCCCATAAAAGGAGGAAAATTTTGAATAGGTGTTATCTGGTTCCCCATCCAGTCATAATCTATATCTCCCAATTCCCATAAACCAAGTCTTTGCGCATCATTTAACACCGCAGGTCTCCATCTGATACTCCAATCTATATAAATTGGAGACCATGGCTGTACTCTCCTGTAAGCAACTCCTACTGCTGACGGAATTATTCCTTTAAACTTAGCAATATCGGCTAAGGATTGCACATGGCATTCCAAAGTTTTGGGGTCATTCCATATAACAGTCTGCTGCATTCTAATCTTCTGTGCTAATGGATTAATCTGTTCATTCGAAGGATTCGCAACCCCGCACATATTAAAAAATAACACAGCAATAAGTCTTGCACAGCTCTGATCCAGCAGTAATGTCTCTACCCATAAATCCATTACTTCTTTAGGAATGGCATTCCATAAAGGCATGGCTGCAGCATTTAAAATTTGATGTGCCCCAATGGTTTGTTTATACTCCACATTATCTATACTATAAGTAACATCAATGGATATTATGGTCTGCCCCGTTATCCTTACACTTAAAAAGCTGCCATCATCAAATTCTGTCGGATCCGATAGTTTTGTATCCTGTCCGACTCCCGCTACCATAATTACAGGATCATTAGGAGATGTATAAGGCTCAAGGTCTACAGCTTTTACAACAAAATCTGACCCAAGTGATTCCTGCAGCATTATTGAAATAGTAACAGCATTCTCACTTTTAGTCTGATGATTTTTAATATTATCCTCAAGATTTACAGAGATTGCCTGCAGACTCTGGCTAACAGCAGTATTTCTCCTGAAAGCACTTTTTAGACTTAAAGAAAAAAGTTCTGTCCTTTGGCTGGCAATAAGCCTGTGAAGACTGTTAACCTCGCTTTGTAAAGTATTTAAATTAATCAGGGTTTCTGTATCCTTTTGAGTAAGATCAATTGTCTGCTGGCCTCCGGTCATTACACTATTGGCACCACCCTGCTCTGCATTTACTACTATCCATTCCTGACCTGCATAAGCAGTTTCAAACCTGGAATTATGCAAAAGGGTTTCTACCCTTACCGGATCTTTATCAAGATCAAAAATAAGGTCTCTCTGAAAAGCTTCTAATGCCCTTTCTATATCATGTACAAATGGCTCCTGGCCATGTTCTTCTGCTACTTTATTTGACATATAGGCAGATATCGCCTCTATAGCATTAGAACCAATAGCAACGTCAGGGAATGCAATACCGCCGCCCGGAGCACCTGATCCATAAGCAATTTCATAACCTTCCCATACTACATTTGCTACCATAGAATGACAGATGGTTTGTGCTGCCAAAGGCGCAGGGCTGTTTGTATCTCCGTATTGCTTCTGCCAGTTGTGCCAGGCAATTATTGCATTTTTAGCCTGCTCAGGAAGATTAATGGCATCCGGATCAAAAACTCCCTGCAGGCCATGAGTCTTCTGCCAGTAAAGCCAGGCATTTACAGCATCTTCAACATCAGCGGTGCCATCGCCTACAGACCATGAATATTTTTCTCTCAGGGTTTGTTCCCAAACCTCGTTACTTTCAGCGGGCATGTCGGCTAAAATATCATCTTCGGGATCAGCATACCAACCCACAATTGAATAGGTAAATATTGATTTATCTTCGCCGGGGATATCGTGCAGTGAAAAAACATTGGTTACATTATCATATGCAACAGACCATGACACATCTCCGGGGCCTACTGCTTTTAAAAATGGTTTTCCGTCTGTCGCTTCACCTGTCCAGTCTTTTAGTCTGTAACTTTTACCAATCCCTCTTACAGGAGTATAAATATCTTCAGGATAAGGATACTGGCTATGATCATTAGGAATATCGCCTAAATCAAAAAGATCATCACTCTTTAATACATTAACCCCATTATCCTTTATAACAGGAGCGACATTTATGGGAGTCCCATTGGGAATTTTATCATCATTTATATTTCTTGGATATTCAAAACGGGTAATAAGCCACCTGTTAGGAACATTCGGAAAAACTACTTCATTAATTTTTTCATCCTGTTCTCCTCTTCGCATCGTGTAAGGAAGTGTCCACATGATATGAATACCCGGTTCCGGACAGTCTTTTGTACCAAAAGGAGCCGGCTGATCAGGCAGTACCCCTGAAGCCAGATTATAATAATTGTCCTTTACACTGGACCATCTTGTTTCTGAATCATAATCAATACGACTGATAAGCAAAATATCAGCTGCCATAGGAACCAGAACACAGGGTCCCGGCCATACTGGTGAAAATTTTGAATCTGACATAATTATATCGTTTTAATACTGTCAATTGTATAATTGCATTGAGGATACTGTCCTCCTTTTTCGTCTTTTATCTGATACGACTGTCTGCCTGCCCCCTGCGTGAGCTGTATAGCAAAACCGCCGGGAGTAAGCGTATTGTTTTCCAGAGCATTATTTGCTGAAAGCGTTTTGGTAATAGAGTCTGCAAGTGCACCTATATCTACAACCCCCGGTTCCTTATCCTGCCTCATGGTTCCGGATGCTGTGACACTTCCTATCTGTTTTCCGGCAGGATGTTCTTCCTGAGACGGATACCCTAATCCTCTCATGGATACCTCAAAACGCTGCGCACTTTCTTCCCTTGTTATCCCAAAATGCAGTCCTTCGGCGGGTTCAGAAAAGTCAACTCTGTCCGGTACTCCATAAAACAGACAAAGCAGTACATTAGGAGAAAGCCGGTCCATTCTTACTATAGTAAGCAGAGTATCATCCTGATAAGCATTAACCTCTATTCCCGGCCATCCTGAAACTACCTGAGAACGAAAAATAAATCCTGAAATAGTTCCTCCAGTAGTATTGGTCTTTAAAGCTTCATTACGAAGATCAGACCTTAACTTTAACTGGAATTCATCTACCTGAGCATAAATCTGTTCAAAAAAAGCCTGTGTAAATACCTGATCTCTGGATGATAACACCCCCGTACTTAGAGCTCCGTCTACAAGTCTGTCCAGCCAGTTTCTATCCAGAAAAAAGAATCTTAGGGATTCTGTTGGCAGCATTCTTGGATCGGGAATCAGATACTCTGTTGGCACCCCATACAAAAGTGTAAGCTGCGACAGCCATCTGGCAAGATCATCCGGCAGTTCGGGTGCATCACTGTCTTTTTTTCCGACAGATGCATTCATTATACTTTTTGCTATTGATTTATGCAGCGTTTTTCTATTGGCCCAGGATTTCATAACATTAGTTTTTTATTTTTTTTACAAGCTCCAAAAGTGGATCATCATCACTTTCAATTAGTGCTTTAACATCGTTATTATTAAGAACACCCGGTAAATGATCTCCTAAAAACTTTTCTTTACGGGTTTCAAATTCAGGCCATTCGACTTTTTTAAACTTATTTGTAAACAGGTTTACTGTACCCGATACAATATTTGCCTCTTTTTTATCTACAGCCCCAATTATCATGGCTTTTGCTTTTAGTCCTTCATTTTTAGACTGTCTGATAAGTGATTCTAAATAGGCATTACGCCAGTTAAAAAGCCCGTTGGCAAAAGTACCGTCCGATAAAGCCAGCAGACGTCCGATCTGCCATGCCGAACTATACGCATGATTAAATAATCCAAATTCGGGATCATAATGAATGGCATGATCACTATATAAATAAGGGCCATAATCAAAACATCTTTTGGTAGGTGCTGCTACCAATGGTCCCCGATACCATGAAGTTGATGTTTCTCCTTCACGCATATTATTCTGCAGTGGTACATAGCTTATTTCCAAAGCTTCCCGAGCCAGCGTATTGGTATCTGTTTCTGCCTCTTTTGGTAATTGCAGCAGACTTACACCGCCTCTGCCTTCCAGGCACAAATCGGCCATTAATGTTTTAAAACTGGCTCTGGCCTCATTACAGGTAAACTGCCATGATCCAAGTGTTACCAGTCTTATCTTATCGTAACCCTCTACGTTATTCGGACTCAAATGATCCTGATGTCCTTCGTAGGAAACTAAAAAAATATGATTTTTTACCCCTGCTTTAGGCAGCCTGTTTCCTATTACTACAGAAAAACAGCCATCGTCGTTCATACCCAGCATTACTTTACCTCCTGTATTGACTCCTCTTGCATGTGCCAGAAAAGGCAGCTCTTTTATAGTGGGTGCTATTGCCTGAAAATATTTAATATCAAAATCCATTACCGTAAGCGAATCACTGCCATTAGGTACTTTTCCTAATACAGGAAGTAATACTTTTGATGCCGGCGTCAGCATTTCGTCAACCGTCATCACTACCGGATCTGGAACTTTTTTTGAGTCGATATCATCCTGGTATACTGTTAACAGGCCAATCCAGGGGATCTGGTTAATTTGGGCCGGATCTCCCATTGCTTTGTCAAACCTCAAACTTCTTTCCGATTCGGTTACGGGAGGATTAATTTCGCGGGACCATGGCAGCGAAAAATTATTAAACACCATATGCGGTAATGAATTATCGTAATTACCTAATTGGTTTGCCGGCGGATATAAAGTATGGATACTACCGGGATCTATAGAAAATCGCGGACCATTAACTAATAATGGCTGATCGGACACATAGGACGGATCCTTTCCGTCAGTGACTCCCAGAACCTCCTGCTTTGCCTTTAAGGTATAATTTCCGGCAGGTAAAGGAGGCTGGATATAATCGTAAAAACGAATTTCTCCAACTCCTACAGTATCCGGTTGTGTTATAATGCTGGTACTCATCGTTTTGTTATTTAGCAGTTATTTGTATTGCACTTGATTTATTATTATTGGCTTCCAGATCTATGGCACCGTAATTAAGGGAAAGTTTTTCCCAAATATGTCCCGAAATTTCTTCTATATCACTCAGTCCATACATACCTATAATATTTAAATCGGGATTGCCTGGTTTTGCAATCACTCCATAATAAGAATCTTCAGGCTTAGCTTCCGGAACAGCATAAACAAAAGTAGTTTTGCCGTTTTTGATGTATGATTTCTCATAGCTGCTTAAACCGGTTTTTAACGGAATCTCTCCTGCCGCTATTGTTACTAAAAGATCATCGTCGCCTTCCATTATACTTTCTGTCATTACGGCAATAAACTTACTGGAAACAGGAAATAATGATTGTATCCATCCTGGTTCTAAACCGTTTACGCCCATAACCTTATTGTTCTTTAAAAGATCTCCGGTGTCAATTAATCCCATGTGTCGCTTAGTTCCCGGAATCGCTATTCTCTGGCTGTTTTGTACCCTGATCAATGCCCTGTCTGTCAGTGCCCAGACCGGATTTATTTTAGAAAGCAGGGTATCTTTCTGCCAGCCTGCGGTATTATCAGCATTCTGCCCATAACCTTGTACTACTACCTGTGCCGTAAAGGCAGGAAGGGTATATATTGATCCCGATTCAAAATATTTCATACTGGTTATCTCTCCGTATTTATTGAAAGTAAATACCAGAACAGGAAGACCTCCTTCATTTTTCACAGTAGCCACACTGTTTACATCTGTTTCCCAAAGTGCTATACCTCCGTCATGAACCGTTATAAAATCAGGAGAAACAGTTTCTCTTTCATTCTGAGCAGAAGGCTCTGCAGTTTTGTCTGACCATTTGGCCCTTACATTCCCTGAGTAGAGCGGCATGGCATCTAATGAATTTGTATCTCCTTTGCTTTTTAACACAGCTCTCGTACCGTATCTTTTTAAAATACCCTGCAATACCGGCTGTCTCACTTCTCTATTTAAAACAGCTGCTTTTTTAAGTGCTTTTACGGCTGCACGCGGTGTACCTTTTTCCGCCTGCCCGCCATTTTGGTAAATACCCAGTCTTGCAATAACCGGAAGATCCTGGAGTATCATTTCGGCGGCAAAGGCCATTACAGAAAGATCCGGACTGTCCGGTGCATTTATAGCGCTTGCTCTTAATGCAGCAAATACCGCATTACGTTTTGCAATTACATCACTATTCATGACAGACTCCCTGATTATGGTATAAGACCTGTTCTGGTCAGGATAACGCAGCGCAGGAGGATAATTGGGTACTAAAGCATAGGGCAATAGTTTAACCGCATTATTGTCATATTTTAAATTACCAATATCAAAAGCCGGCAGGTTTTTTGGAATTACATAACGATTTACATTTATGGTTAATCCAAACAATGCTCCTTCTATAAGCATACCTGCTGCATTTGGTGCCTGATTTTTATCCAGCATTTCTTTCGACCATAATGCCGAAGGCGCCCCGTTTGTTATAGCTGTCATTGCTATTTCTCTCTCAGACAGATTAATTTCATTACCTGCTCCGTCAACTATTGAAATAGTAATCGGGGCCTTAAGGTTATCAATATATCCCATCGGACGTACTCCTACTGCCATACCACTCTCCTCAAATTCGGAATTGCTCACTGTAAGTAAATTTACAGGAATCGCTGACTGAACTGAAACGGAGAACGGAACCGGGTTTACCATCCATACCGGACTGTCTGCATTAGTGCTCTGCAGGCCGGAATCTGCGTTCCATTTTACAATCTGTTGTGCAGGATCAACTGCATTTTTAAACATTAAGTTTTCTGAAGCAGATTGCTGCGGTTCTGTTTGCGGCAGGAAGCTTTGTTCAAATGCTGCCCAGGTAAGCTGGTTGTCATTTCGGTTATTCTCACCTCTTCCAATAGGAATTGTAAATGAAATTACGTACCAGTTAACTTCTATAGAGCCATGTGTAGGCGGACCTTCGAGATTTAGTCTGGCACCAAGTTCTGCTCTAAGGGTTATCGATATTCCTGCAATGGTTACACCAAAAGATACTCCAACCGTAATACCAATACCTACATTAAAATAGAAAGGTTTCCATTCTATAAGGAAGTTGGCGTAAGCATTAAGCCATGCGCTAAGCGGCCCCAGCTCATAACTTACATTTAGGTAACCGCCAGCCATAATTGCTGTAGGGCAGAGCGCAAAATATACACCTCCGGTTATACTTATCTTGCCTACCGCAATATCCATCTTCCATTGCATGCCTAAGCGCGGTACATCCGGATAATAAACCGGTTTGTTGAACGCAGGGTGATATCCGCCAAGCGTAATTACAAAATCCCCGGCAGCAATTTTATAGTCTTTTGTTGTTATATCTTTATACCATAAATAAAAAGCAAATCCTCCTGTTACCCTGCAGTCTTTAGTTAATACAAATGAATTAGGTGTTAACCTCGCTTCTGCCGATATAATTCCCTCTCCAGGCTTAAAGGAAACTTTAATTGCAAGTTCAAAATAAGCCAGTGCTGCACCGGAATCCTTATTATCTCCAACAGGCGGCAGCGTTGCATAACTCAGCCCAAGCAGGTTAATATCCCATTCTTTACCAAAACTGAGGAACAGTAAGGCCACTGTAGTAATAAGCTCAAACGATTTGAATTTTAATCCGGCCGCTACCCAGTACTGTCCTATTTCTGGTCTTACTACCTCCGAAAGATCGGTAAGAGCTTTAACCGGATCATTACTTGTAAAACTGCCTTCTGCAACGCCTTTAACCAATAAGAAGCTTTGTACATCCTCAACAGAAGGAATCTGGATAGAACGGTTGTAACTAAAACCGGCAGCCACACCCGTTATAAAAAATGCCGGCGGTCCTCCAAGCGGAGCATTTAATACTCCAAATACAAATAACGATGGAACCGTGTCTGCTCCTTTTTTGTCGGATACCGGAATTTGTGCATAAGATCCCAGAGCCATTAAAGAAAAAGATCCTCCTTTAATCACCGCTGTACCATTATAACATAAAAACGGATTAGTCTGCTTAAGAAGACCTGCGTCAAGACTTACACTTCCTCCTCTAAAACTTATATCCAGTCCCTGCAGATCAAGAGTATAAGATCCAAAATCGGCTGGTTTTGTTACTGGTAAACCTACATCCAGTCCTATTAAAGTTGCTTTTAACCCGGCCAGTTCTACACTTCCTGAGAAAAGGAAATGCAGCAGATACTCTTTTTCTTCTTCTTTACCATTCCAGCCCAAGCCAAGGCTGTTTACAAACAATGGTCCGAATGCTCTTTGAACTGGCAGTATAATTTCGGTACCACTGCCCGTATTGCTCTTAAGGTTAATATATAATTCATTAGTATAAGCCGCTGTTACAGAAAAAGTAGGATTGGTTGGCGGGTTGCCTTCGCTTTTTTCATCACCTGATCCTAAAAGATTACTCGCAATAGGGTTTTCACTTCCTCCGGATGCCATTCCGGAAGGCGATAACGAAATTCCTATATCTTCTAGTGTAACTCCTGCTCCAAATGTTACTTCAGGATTACCACCGTTTAAATTCAGGTCAAATAATACTCTTGGTTTTATGGCATCTATTACAAACCTGCTAAAGTTTACAAGAGGTTTACCATTGGTACCTACAATGTCAAAACCTACATTATCCAGTACAAGGTTTATACTGCTAAAATCGGCCGCTATTTCATTGGTTACAGCATCTACTGTAATAGGTATATAGATACCTATACCGGGATTTCCTACTTCTCCACCGCTGCCCTTTACCCAGTCATCATTTTTATCACCCAGCTGTAATACGATATTGGACAGTGCCGCAATTTTAAGATCCGGCGCAAAAAGATGTAATCCATAACTGCCTGATTTACCGGGCTCGGGTCCTATCGTTATTTTCGATTTATTATCTGTGCCAAATGTAAGGATCGTAATTTCATTTTGCATCAGTGTTTTAAGCAGGTTGCCAAAGAAAGCCTGCGGGGTTATATGGCTGAGGTTGTCAAACGAGTTAAGGTAATATCTTTTTGGTGCACTGCCTTCACTGTTAATAAGCGAAGCGGCTTCCAGAAGCACTGCAGGTGTCGGCACGCCCGATCCTGTACTGATTACAGGTGATTCCAGCCATGTATGTACACTGTCCTGATTAAGAACCAATGCCGATACATATCTTGGCACTACATTTTTAAATACGCTGAATATCCAGTCGGCCATCCTGTCGGATAATTCGCCCTGTCCGGGGAAGAATTCCGGTAAAAGCTGTCTTTCAAGATTTGAATTTACTAAACCTGTTTCTGTTTTATTAGTAAGAGGATCCAGAGATAATACAAATCCTTTATCTGAAACATATTCCAGATTTATAGAAGGTCCCGAAGTACCTTCTACAGGTACCATAACATTAAGCCCAAAGTTAAAATCGAACTTGCCGGTGCCCATATCAATACCAGCTCCTGTATCTTCAATAGCGATGTTAACAATCTTTAATGAAGGCATTTCAAGTCCGGCCCATAAACCCAGCATATTCCTGTCGTTTAAGCCTGCTTTTATTACAGGCATATTCTCTCCGGGAGAGAATAACACAAGACCTTTATGGGTACTAATCTGATTAGGTAAAACGGTATCCAGTAATGTTTTTACAGCAGCAGCGGTTGCCGGGGCATTTTCAGCACTAAACCTGTCCTTCAGCCAGCTTAATCCCGCTTCTTCAATTAATTGAAGAAGTTCTGCCTGCGTTTTGTTTATAAAGTTTTGCGGCGTCAGTATAAGCAGTAACGCATCGGACAGAGTATTTACATCGACAGCCGCTGCAAAACCTGTCATTTTATCTATAAAAGGTTTTGCTCCTGTTTTTGCCAAAGCTTCTAATAGTTTAGGCGTAAGATCTTTTATAAGGGTTACAGAAGCCATTCCTGCCGCCTGTCCCGCTATATTTCCCCATCCCAAAAACGGCAGCAGCTGGAGGTTTAAAGGCTCCGGTTTTTCCGGAGTACCTCTTGTTATTTTCAATAAAAACTCCCTGTCAAAACCCGTTGACACAAAAAACGGAAAATCTGCTGCTTTGGTAGAGATGTCTACTCCTCCCGAAAATGCAGGCTGGAAATTGGCATCAAGATCTACTTTTAGCTTAAGATTGTCCAGTACTGCCATCCCGCCGGCAATATCTATCTTGGCAGTACCAAACTGGAAAGAAGCCAGTCCGTTATCTCCTGTCAGTTCTATAGCCAGATCATAAGGCAGTCCTGAGATCTTTATACCATTTTTAAGGGGAGCTGCTTTTATGCCGTTTGATGTAGATACCTCGGGTAAGTTACTTAACAGCTGTACGAACGACCCCACATTAAATCTTCCGTTATGTCCCAATACACTGTCTGACAGCAGCCATGGCAGAGGATCTTTGAGAAGTCCAAGTATAGACTCCATGCTCCAGCTCTGGCTATTTGATGCTGCCAGTAAAAGATCTTTATTTTGAGGACTATCGCTTTTTTTAGCCAGACCAAGTCCCTCAAATACCTGCTGTAAGAAAGGATATTTCTCTAATAAACCGTCTTCCAGTACCGCATTTAAAAGAACATTAAGCACATAGGCCGGGGCAATTTTAGATAGCTGGCTGACAAAATCTTCTCCTTTAAAAGGATATAGCTGTAATGCCTCCGCAGCAGGTCTGCTGCCATCGCCCCAGATTATTTTTGAAGTAAAAATATCCTCTGTTGTTAATGGATATCTTAAGTTTATAGTATTGTTTAATGCAAGCTGCAATACAGGACAATAAGCGTTAAGTGTGCATTGCATAGACCTGTTAATAAGGTCCAGACTCAGGCTTCCGCTAAATTCTGCAAAACTTCCCAGTTGAAAAGCGTCTTTAGGTAATACCGCCAGGGTTACTACGCCGCTGCTGTTTGTACTAAAAGTGAAGTTACCCCATTGTGTCGGCTGAATATCCTGAACCAGTTCTCTGGTAAGTGCCTGTAATAATGCCGTATCCGTAAATAAATTTTCAAATCTGTCACGTATACTGCTGACCGGGTTAGAAGCTATTTCAAGCAGGGCTTTCGGATATAATGGGTATCCTTCGGAAGCGGGACCGCATATCCCTAAACCATTTAACAAATCCAGGAGAGGTTTGGGAAAATCAGGGATTTTAATATCGAAAATCTCTTCTAAAAACGTAAACAGCTGTTTTCTGGATTCAACATTTGTTAACAACGATGAAAGCTGTGATTGGATATACGTATCAAAATTAGCTAACAAGGCATTCCAGCCTGCTGTATTTATAGTATACAGATCATCTTTCCCGGTTCGGGTATTAACCAGACCCAATATAGCAAGCAGGTCATAAGCCGTTTTAAAACCCTCTACATCTTCTACCTGAATAGCAGCGGTCTGTACTGCATTGCTCAATATGGTATAAAATGCCTGCTGAAGTCCTGTCGCAAAATCAGGGCTCAAAATCTCTTTGAGTGTTAAGGAATCTCTTTTATCCTGTCCTGCCAGCGTAACATCCAGCATGGTAATTACAGGCTCAAATTGTATAGCCGAATCAGCAATACTTAAATTTAATCCCAGTACCACTCTGCCTACACTTCCCGCATTAAGCGGCAGGTCTACTAAAAGCTCACCCGGTTTTGACAGTGTTCCTAAAAGACTGAATGACGGGCAGTTTGTAGTAATAAAATCTCCTGTATCTAAAGAATATTCTATAGCATTTAACCTTGTTTCAAGCTCAAACTGAAAATCACTGTAGTTGTAGATATCACTACGCCCTATTCCGGCTCCTATTACCTTACTAGCTGCAGTATACCATACCGGTATTTCAAAACCTTCAGGCAGTGGTGTTTTATACGGATCGATGAAACTGCCGCTCCCTGTTATAGCCGGAGGAGTTTCCAAATCTGTATTGATAGTCCATGTGAGCAGTCCAAGTAAACTTTTCGCCTTATCATTTGTGCTAAAGTTATCGGCCATCTGGTTTCTTATATCAGTCCATGGTGCCGAAAAACTATTAATTTTAAACTGTGTGAAGCCGTCCCATTTGAAATCTGCCGGGAAAACGGGCGATTTAGAAAGATCTGTCAGTAAGCCAAAAGCTCCCGTTGTAAAGAGTCCAGCCCTTGTACGGGTACGCATTAAAAAAGCTCCTAACGCTCCTACAAGGAATGGTCCAAAGGTTTTTACCCCATTTGTTACAAGCTCTTCCAGTGCGCTTTGATCATCAAAATTAAGATCCTGCCCCAAAGCCAGGTCCTCTCCGTCCAGTTTTAAAGCCGGTTTATTTACAAATAAGGACCAGTTCCAGCCATTAAATCTGCTCCATGCGGCAGACAGCTGTGCTTTTTCTACACTAACAGATATACCTGCAGCTTCTGGCGTACTAAAACCATCAGGCAATGTTAACTTTGCTTCAATAAGCGGCAGCCAGTTCGCTGTTATCTGTTTATTTCCGGAATCTCCTGAAGGAAAATCCACACTCACAAAATCCAGCGTTATTGCGGGTACAACCTTTATTCCTGGGAGATCCACCTCTGGTTCAAGAGATAAACCCAGAATCAGTCTCGTGTCACCATTGGACAGCTTCGTATTATAAGCTGTTAAGTATGCGGGTAAAGAAACCTTATCCAGAGAAATCCCTGCTTTCCATGGTGAATCCGGAGTACCTTTACCCGTAACCACTATCGTTTCACTTCCTGAAGCTGCATTCAGCATTTGTGCAAAATCCTGCACTATATAGGTAAATGCTGTTTTATTATTAACTAGCGGTGCATATTTAAGGATCTCTAAGTAATATCCTGCCCATGCTCCTATTGGATTTGTTATCGAATTAATCATTTGCCCGGCATCAAAAGGGGCTGCTAATGCTGCAGGCCAGTCTGATGCGCCAGACGGACTCGTAAGTCCTATAAGCGATGCTACACTATTGGCAAATGTATTGGTTGAAGATGAGGTTACTCCAAGCAGAGTCTTAATACCATCGCTTAATAATGATGCCCCGGCATTGGCTAACTGCGACGGAGAAAGCAGATTAATGGTATCGAAAGAGCTGGAGCCCGTTACAACCTTATTTAACCTGAAATAAGGAACTACGCTTCCTGATAAACCAAAGGACATACCGCCTTCGAGATTACCAAAACTGTATTCATTGAACTTACACAGAGGTTCTCCTGCTGTTTTATTATTAAGACCGCATTTAAACTGAAAATTTATCGCAGGATCGGCCGTTATGGTATTACCGCTTAACTGAAATTTTGCAAGTTCCAGATCGGCCTCCATGCTGAGTGCAACATCTGAATCGCCCAGTATAATGTCTTTACCCGCAAATGAAATTCCCGGATAAAAATAGCGGGTACCTTCCAGAACTACATCGGTACCTACTGTAAAGTTTAGTTTTCCAATATCATTAATACTAATTAATGAGATTTCAAAAGGATTTGTTCTGGTACCGCTTCCCGAAGCTTGTACCGCAGTACCGCTTATAAAACCACCCAGGCACGAAAGCCAGGTTTTTAATTGTGCCGGATTGGCACATAAAGTATTAAACCAATTTAAAAATGGTGTGGCTGCACCATTAGGATATTGTTCAGGATTTGAAGCGATCTTAAACAACTCGTACCATTCCAGTACGGGTAATTTTTCGTCGGAATTAGGTACAATGGAGGTTAATCCCATTAAAGGCGGAAAATAACCTATTCTTGTCTGCTGTGTCTCGTCTGTAAATACTTTGCTTAAAGCACCAACAAAAAGACTGGATACGGTTTCCAGTATCTGCTGGCCGGTTATAGCTTCAAGATCTGCAAGAGTACGGTCGCTAGGTTTAGCATCTCCTGCAAGCTTTAGAGCTAATACCTGAACCGAAATATCAAAAGGTACGGCAGCAGCCAAATCTATACTGGCGTTTACTTTTACACCATTAAACGAAACATCATTTATGTCTATTAAAGAACTGTCGGCTTTTGCACCTTCTACGGCTACCCCAAAGTTAATTGGGTATCCTGCTTTATCAAATGTAATATTAACCTGCCCCTTATCTATCCTTAAAAAAGGAATCTGCCCCCAGACATTAACTTTAAGTAACGGATTCTCTGATGTTACAGTCCAGGTATGCAAAACACCTAAGCCCAAAACAGTTTCTGTACCATTTTGGGAGGTTACAAAGTACAAACCTGTATTTTTATCATCATATTTTACCGGATACCATGTACCCAATAAAGCAGGATCTTTTACCGGAATCCCCAAAGCATTGCCGCCAACCTTACCTAATAACTGCCCCAGAAGATCCCCCAGATTAGAAGAATTTGCCGTAAACCCGTTTTTAGTATTTTCTATAGGGTCTGTAAACCAGCCATTATTAAGGTCATAGGTATTGTCCTGATCTTCTTTTTTATCAAGGAGACCTACCATTTCACCCAGACTGCCCAAAATAGGATCTAATCCAGAAAATGTAACACCATTGTTCTCTTCAAAATCCTCAGCTGTAAAGGTTTCTGTATCATTAAAAAATGTGTTTTCCATAGGAAGATAAACTTATAATTCTAAAGTTGTACTATCGGAATCCTTTTGGGATATTGAAGAAGGTCCGTTCGGATTTAAAAGATTGATATAACCTGCCAGCGAGTGATAGGTAAATTCTTCTGTTTCAAGTTGTCCGTTTACCGTAATCTGGTTCACCAGACTGAAAAAGCCAAATTGTATAATAGAACGTGACAGAGTATCTCTGAGCCTTAACAGCTGATAACTATTTGAACCCGCATTATTTTTAAAATAATCTTCAAAAACAAAATTGGCCAATAAGGTGCTGCCAAATGTGTAAAGCGCCGTTACATTAAAGCCGTAACCACTCATTGCATAATCCATTGCGGCAAGGCTGGCTGCTGCGCCGCCTATATCATGTCCAGTTAGATACAATTTTTTACCGGGTGCAATAGCTTTAAGTTCTGTAATTAGGGCTGCTGATAATGTTGTGGCTGCACCACCTGTTGTAACGGGCAGGTTATAAATTGCTGCTGTTCCGGCATGAACCTCCGCTAAAGGGTCACCAACAAAACTAACCGGGGCAAAAATAGAGTTACAGTTATACGTGTAATATTCTCTAAAACTTACAGTACCTCTAAAAGCTACCACAACAGAATCGGAACTTTGAAAAATAGCTGCAAAACAGGTGTCCTCACCTATAATTTTATAAAGTGTATAAGGATTAATATCTATTATGGAACCCGGATGCTGCGCCCATTTATAAGTTGCCGCTGTCAATAATGATAAAATATAAGCCATGTTTTGCGAAAATCCAGCCGGAAGATTCGAAAATGATACCGGAATCGGTCTGTTTTTTCTTGCTTCTCCGCCAAGCTGTTCCAAATAATACACATCACTTCGGCTCCACCACGGAACATCATATTTCGGTAAAACCAGCCCCTCTATATATTGTATGGCGCCAAGCGGGTAAAAACCTCCATTTATTGGAAAAAAATCAGCTTTTATGCTTGGTGTTGCTGCCCATACAGCATATTGTTCAGGCATAGCCTTATTACTTATTAAAGCGCTATAATAGGTCTGAAATGTAAGATTAGTAAATGCCGGTGCCGAAAAAGTGTACCCTTCTGCCAGTTTTGCAGGAGGACGCTCCCTGTCAGGACCTGAATTTCCTTCTTTAAAATCCAGCAGACAGATCTGGGCAATAGGTGCTCCCGGTCCCATACCCGTTATATAAAAAGGCAGATCCTTATAACCTCCCTTTTCAAGATAAGTTAGACTATCCCATATAGCATTTTGCACATGGGCATAAGCATCTGCAAAAACCGACAATACCATCGCAGAAGGCGGAGCATTTCTGCCCATAATCCTTGACGAAAGAGGTTTTAGATTGCTATCTGAACCTGAAAATCCCAATATGTTACCCCTGTAAAATGCATTCCAGGTAATACCAAGCGACAATGCGACTGCAAGATCACCATCTTCATTAACAGGCCCGACAGATAAAAAGCCTTGTACAGGTGTCACATTTCCCAAAGCCCTGCTGGAAAACATATTTAGCGCTGCCCAGCCATTTGGCAGCTGGGGACCTGAATTTATAAGAGTAGGTAAAGCTGCCTGAGCAGCCAGCTGTACCATTAAAACCTGTAAAGAACTAACCATATCTTTCATAGAGCTGTTTTTTATCTTTTTTGTAAAAGAGCTTTTCCCTGAGCACCATTTGATGCAGAACTTCCTCCTCCCGAATCCCTTCCGTTATTACCATTTGAAGCATGTATAATTCCGCCTTCATTTGCACCACCTTTGCCGCCAATACCTCTGGTACCGCCATCTCCGCCTCTTCCGCCTTGTCCCGGATTTGTGCCTAAGCTTATTTTAGTCATGTCCAGAGAATAATTGTAATAGTAAACCATAACATTTCCTGCATCACCTCCTTTTCCGCCATTGCCTCCTTTTCCACCATTGCCTCCATTACCGCCTCTGCCGCCGGCAGCCGAAGCGCAGGATCCATTACTAAGGCATTTGCTATTATTTGTACCGGAATTTCCCCCATCACCACCGTTACCGCCGTTACCGCCATAACCGCCATAACCGCCATTGCCTGCCTGACTTAAAATATTTAAAGCAGCACCGTTTATTACAAAATTGGTTACGGTCATAATAAAGCTGGGAGGAGCATTTAATCCATCAGCACCGTCTGTTCCACTGCTGCCGTTTGCTCCATTAGCACCTGGTACACCATTTTCGGCACAAGTACATTTTGGAAACAAGCCGCCGCTGCGTGAACCATTCTTTCCATTAACACCAATGCTGCCTCTGTTACCATTCTCACCATTAGCTCCATTACTGCCGTCACTATCTGCCTTAGCTATATAAATGCTGTAATATGTATCATTTATTATCATAAAACATTAAGATTATTGTTATAAATAGATAAACTGCCCAATACCTTTGTATCCGGGAATATTGAAATTATATAAACTTACTTTATTACTATATCGGGATCAATGTAATTTTAGAAGGAGATCCCACTTTTCCGGGCTGGCCATTATTCCCGCCTGTTTCACCACCTTTGCCGGCACTTCCCGGCTGGCTGTCAACAATCTTCTCTTTTATATTTCCGGTGATTACCCCATGATAAATGATTACCTGAGCTCCTGGTCCGCCATTGCCCGCATTGCCGCCATCTCCTCCCTTACCCTGTGGTCCCTGCGCTCCGTTATCTGCATTTTTTCCATCATTACATTTGGCTCCTATATTTCCGTCAGCAATATTCTGCGGGTTCCAGTTACCGCCATAGCCGCCTCTTCCGCCATCTCCGCCATTGCCTCCCCTTCCTCCGGACTGCCCATTGCCCCCGCCGGCAATAATGGTAAGATCGCCTATAACATCTGTTAAGTTAAAGACAGAAATTGGTCCGGGACTTCCATCAAATCCATCTGTACCCCGCTTGCCTTCTCCTCCCTTTTTGCCATCTTGACCTCGTTTAGGCGGGGTTACACAATAATATTTACAATTACCGCCATCATATCTATAGTCAGCAGCATTGTCTCCGTCATCTCCGCTATCTCCTTTTTCTCCTTTTTGTCCATCAGGTGCTACCGGAACCAAAGGCGCCGGAGCTATAAATTCTAGTGTTCTATCTGCCATGTTGTTTTAAGTTTAAATTATTAAATTACAATTGTGTAAATATCTGACAGGTTAACTGTACATTTCCAACTACAGAAATTGAGCCCCCGTTTTCAATAGTAATGGTTCCGAAATTGTAGATCTCAGTCTCACCACTTTTTCCTAAAACAACAGTCTGCCCTTGCTTTATATATAAATCTTCCACACTAAAAGCCAGTGCCTTACCCGGAAACAGTGCTGCATTAATGTAATCCTCATAGTCTTTAAGCTTATCAGGATTTCCTAAAATGTAAGCTGTTGCTGCTTTCTTAATATCTTCTTTCATACTATCACTAATATTCTCTCCTTTGCCAAGTTTTAAAGTACTTACAGGGTAATCAACATGAGAGTCATCAGTGTCATTCGGCAGACCCGATAGTTTTTTTAGATCCGCTATCGTGGCAACCGGTATAACTTTACCAACAATATCACTGCTTACATGATCTGCTCCAAAAACAATGGTATCTTTTTTTGCTAAAACATCATTAACCGATGATTTTAACACTTCTGTTTTAGAAGTAAATCCCAAACGTTCATTGACTTCCATAAATTTTTTCTTGTGGTGGTCTTGTAAATTACTCATATTTTGTTTGTTTTATGGTTTATTTCTTAACGATATAACTGCTCAGCATAATAATCTGCTATTAATTCTTCCGGTTATAGTAAAACTAGGGTCTGCTTATAAGAAAAATTAAAAAAAACACATGAGACAGCTAATTAATGTTATGAATGAGAATTATGCTGCTATGGGCTGAAAAACAGGTTTTCATACTATCTGCAGAATTCTGTTTTAACTACAGTTACAGATAAATTTGCAATTTATTCTGATCTTTATTTCAAACTATTATTCAGGAACTTCTTAAATACCTCGTGTACACCCATTCCTGCTGGTTTTGACTAATTCTGCTCCATCCGCTTAAGCGTTCATATACCTGCACTTTTGTACCACGCAGTAACACTCTTCTAATCGTAAATCCGGTTCCCGGCCCTGTCCTCACATTGAGTCCGGAAGCCGTTACTTCCATACTTACAAACGAGGCCTGCTCTTCATTCAATTTAGCGATACAATCACGAATCAAAGGATAAAAATTAGCTTCTGCAGACAACATTGTATTCCCTTTAAAATCATCCGATTCCTGTAAAAAGAAATTAGTACCCGGACAGCTCTTTTGCGAGGATCTTCCTGAATTTATAAGCTGCGGACTAAATCGTCTTCCTCTGGCATCAAACCAATGATGGTAAACAATGAAAGAGCTATTGGGAACTATATCAAACTTTTTACATAAAATAGCATTTACGGCAATGATCGTATCCCGGTGCAGCTGGGTCATGACATCACCGTCTGCATCAAAATTTCCAAAATGTTCTATACATACTGCACCTGTATTGGCACCGGCAATACCAGCCGGAATTCTATTTATAGGCCGGCAGACGGCAATTTTCCCCGAAGGGAATGTCGTAATGTTTTGTCCAATGTCAGACCATCCTCTGTTATCGACATGATCTCTGCGCATCGATTGGAGCCAGAAAAGTTCATCACGCCCGCTTCGAATATGGTTATAGCTGGGTGTCCAGGTATGATGATTCTGCAAAAACCATATTTTACGGGAAAAACGGGTATTCATTATATACTCCCTAAAAGTTTCTATCGTATAAATTCTAAATTCTGACAGCATAACTTTATCTTAATTTATTACTCTATAACCGACTCATCAGACAAAAAGCATCCGCTTTCCTTAACTTCCTGCACCTGTTACATTCAATAGTTGAAACCATAATGAATTGTATCACAACAAATTAAATAAATAATAAAAAAATAAGTAAGAGTATTTTTACCTGATTTTTAGTATTTTAGTGTTTTCTTTACCCATCGAGTAAGTTTCCGGTTTGCTACACCTCTTTTTACCTAGCTTAAGTGAGGAAGAAACTAAATCTGTAAATTATATAAAAACAACAGTTACAGGATATAACTAATTTGTAATTAACATTTTATAACTTAACAGTTAATTTATCTGACATGAGCAACGCCCCTTTTTCCAAGACTCATAATGAATCCGAACGTAAAGATATTTTAAAGCGTTACAGCAGCATGCTGGAGAATCTTCCCGGGCATGCATTTGATGATGCTACAGCATTGGTATCTTATATCTGCGGTGTGCCAATTGCCTATATCGCTTTTGTTGATGAAAACCGTCAGTGGTTCAAATCAGAAATTGGACTTGGTTTCTCTCCCGTACCCCGGGAAATTACCTTCAGCCGTTATACGATTATGGATTCTGTTCTTGTTGAAATCAACGATACACTACACAGTGAACGTTTCAGAGATGATCCGGACGTAAAAGGCGGTTTAAAAATAAGATTCTATGCCGGAATGCCTCTCATTACTCCGGAGGGTTGTGCAGTGGGGGTTTTATGCGCTGCCGATCATGAACCCCGTACACTGAATGAAAACCAGCGAAGAGCACTTTATATTGTCGCCCGGCATGTGATTACCACTCTGGAGCTTGGAATAAAAAATAACGAACTGCTCAGACAGAAAAAAATTGCCGAAAGTGCCGTACTCGCTAAAGAAAGTTTCCTGGCCAATATGAGCCATGAAATCAGAACACCTCTTAATGCTGTTATAGGCTTTACCGAACTCTTATCCGGAACTCCGCTCAACGAACAGCAGCGTGTCTTTGTACAGGATGTTCAGACAGCAGGAGAAAACCTGTTACTCATTGTGAATGATATACTGGATCTCTCTAAAATTGAATCAGGGGGGCTTTCTCTGGAGCAACAGCCCTTTAATTTAAAGAAATCTCTCGTACATGTGTATGACCTGCTCAAAGTAAAAGCTGCCGATGATGTCGAATTCAATCTTTTTCTCGATGCCGAGCTTCCGGAAATCATTACAGGAGATCAGGGAAGACTAAATCAGATAATGGTAAATCTGGCAGGAAATGCCCTTAAATTTACCACTGAAGGCGAAGTAACAATTTCTGTGAAAAACAAAGGAGAAACAAAAGATGAATATCTTATTCGTTTCTCTGTTAAAGACACCGGAATCGGAATCCCAAAACAACATCTCGATTCTATTTTTGAACGCTTTACACAAGGCCGGGAAGACACTGTAAAAAAGTTTGGAGGCACTGGTTTAGGGCTCAGTATTGTAAAACAGCTGGTAGAACTGCACGATTCTAAAATACAGGTTAAAAGCCGCGAAGGTTTGGGATCTGAATTTTTTTTCACTGCTGCTTATAAAAAACCAATTCATGAAAAAGAAACTCCAAAACCTCTTCCTGTAAATGATCTGGGCAGGCTAAAAATACTACTCCTTGAAGACAACCGCTTAAACCAGAAACTGGCCCAAAACGTAATTAAAGGCTTTGGTTTTGAAATCGATACCGCCGAAAACGGGGATCAGGGCATAAAACTTCTTTCTGAAAACCACTATGATCTGGTTTTAATGGATCTTCAGATGCCTGTACGCGATGGCTATCAGACTACCAATTATATTCGGCACGAGATGAAAAACGATATTCCCATCATTGCCATGACGGCACATTCTCTTGCCGGTGAACAGCACCGCTGTCTAAATGCGGGGATGGACGGTTATGTGCCTAAACCTTTTAAACAGCATGAACTTCTGGAAGCTATTAAAACTGCTTTAAAAAAAGAACGCCGCCGCTTTATTGCCCCCAAAGCAGATTTATCGGCAATTGAAAAGACTGACGTTATGAAACCTGGCTGGAAAAAAGAAGTTACATCGCAGTTTATACAAAAAGCCCCAGTCGAACTCAGGGAGCTCCAGGAAGCCATTTTTCAGCAGGATTTCAGATCGGTTCTCCAAACGGCCGAACAACTCCAGGCATGGCTGCATCTTTTCCTGCTGGAAAGTCTGAGCAAAGAACTTTCTTTTATTGAAGAACAGGCGCATCAGAAAAAATTCACAGCCGAGACCGCTGACAATCTCGATATCTTACACTGCAGCATTCAGGAAATTATAAAACAACTTCAAAAAAAAGAAATCAGCTGATAACTGAGGTCATTGTAATCATTAAAAAACTCCATAGTTTCTGCTATGGAGTTTTTCGGCAGCCGGCCGGTACCTGAAAAGTGTTTCACATGACTAAATTTCCACATTTAGCGCTCCAGACAATCCCGCCGGTCACCTCTTAGTTCCTGTCAATTTGTTAAAAGACATTGTTCTTTTTTACTTTCACTTAAACATTCAACGATCTCAGTACGCAAAACCAGATCTGTGACTTATTGTTAAGCCAGTTCAGTTTCGGTATGAAGAGCGCAAAACCAATCACTATTTTCTTCTATCCATACAAAAGTACAGGCACATTTCATTGATTTATTCTCTTTTGCGTCCAGCAATTCGATTATATAAGCTGTTACAGCTGTTCCTTCAGACAGTCTTTGCGATGTAACATCCCAAAAACTCAGGACCTTTACTTTATCTCCGCTGCCGGACTCGAACATTTTTTTAAAACTGGCTTCATCCACGCTGTATATACCATTTTACCCGCAATGGTACACGGAAAATAAGTAAGATTCTTTACCGTTTCATATACATGATCCTCCATTCCCTGCCAGTATTTCTTTTCTAATTCAAAAATCGCCGTTTCCATAATTAATCATTTTAGTACTGTAAACAAATTATACCGCAGTAAAGTAATCATTACCGATTCTCAAATTCTCTTCTATTATAAAAATTGTCATCATCAGCATTAAATCCGGAATCATGAGCAGGATAGTACGATTTCATTATGTTTCGTTCATAGTCCCTGTCAAAATTATACTGGCTGTTGTACCTGCCTGTATTTCTAAATGTATCATATCCTATACCGTTGGCCATAACAATTTTTGTGTCTTTATTTATGTTTACAGATCCGATAGGGATAATAATATGACTGTTTCCGTCCTTATAGACAAACTCTTTACCATTGTCATAAGCAATAGCATCGTGTACCTCTTTATGACTGTCTTCTATTAGTTTTTTATCAACCTTAACATCCAGATAAACCACTCTCTCCATGTCTTTATTGACCCAGAGATTATCAATAGTACCTATAGTTCGGTTATCTGAATCTACTATTTTCCAGCCCCTTACATCAGAATAGCTGGAAGCAATTTTATAATCAGGAAGTTCATCCAGTCGATATAAATTTCTTTCTTTAGTTTCCATAAGTTATCTTTTTTTATGTTATAGAGTATTTTCCCTAAAAGGGATCCTGATGTTCCTTACTCTGCCAGAGTATCTGTACCCACAGCGTTTTCAGTTTCTGTACTCCAGTTAGTTCCTGTCTGGTCATCTTTTATAAAGACATAGTATGCCACTGCCGAGATTAACAAAATTGCCACGATCCATGGCCATAAAGGTTTTTTCTTCTCGATTTTAATTTCTGCCATAACGTATTTGTGTTTGATTGTAAATATTTTTAATTAAGAATAAAATTACAAATACCTAATACTCACAGACGTATTTAATTTCACTTAGATTTTACAAAATTTCCAGTAAGAATTAAAGTAAATCACTAATTAACAAATAATTAAAACAAAAAAAGGCCTTAATTCGTAAAAATTAAGGCTCTTATTAACGGTGCGGATTTGGTATAAAATTGAAAAATCCTTGTTATCAGAAGGCATTTTTCTACTTTTAAAATGAGTTTAAACAAACACCAGGATTTCTTCTAAAACCGGTTTTATACAACTGGTATCTAATTCCTTATGACTACTCACTTTACTGAATACTTTTAATGGTTTTCTATTCCTGAACTTAGTCGCTTCTGGCTGGTTAAATCCGCTGGCTATGTCTGCCATATTTTCTCCAAAAGCAATATGCATAAGGCCCGGAAAAATGCTCTGCTGTTTCAGGATTTCGCTTTTAAAGCTAAGTTCTTCTTCCGGTGTTACATCTGATCTGAATTTGTACAACACTACATTTGCGGATTTTGGCTGGTCTGATTTGTTCTGGCACTGCCCATTTTGTGAACAGATTGCCAAACCTAGAAATAGATATTTCATATCGCTGAACCTTTTTCTCTGTCAAATCGCAAAGTTAGCCCGTTTAATCCCGAATACGGATGTGTACAATGTTCTACATTCTGAAACCTGATTACTTTATTTTTTTGCATGACTTTAATTATTTATTAATGCAAAGTTCGTTTGTAACCGTATATTATTCTTTGATATAGATCAAATTATGTTATCCTTCAACGTTAGGCAGTCTTTTTTTGATCATTTTCGGAATTAAAATGATCCAGAAAATCCAGATACAGCGGAACACTTCTTTCTATCCACTCTTTAGTAGGTTCAAATGTCATTCCGTAATAAGCAAAAAATGGCTGGTATTCGGCTTTTATGTAATCAAACAAGGCTTCAAATGGTCGTGTCAGTTCTTCAAGAGTATATTTAAAAACGGTTCCGTGCTGTAAATGCTCTTCTTTCAGTCCTAATGAAATAGCCAGTGCCACTTTCTTCCCTTTAAATTTAAAACCGCTTGTACTGCCGTATGCCCAGCCGCGTGTCAGCACTTCGTCCAGCCATTTTTTTAATAATGCCGGAGAATGGTACCAATAGTACGGAAACTGGAAAATAATATGATCATGTTCTTCCACCAGTTTTTGCTCTGCTGTTATATCAAACTGCTGATTCGGATACACCTGATGCAGCTGGTGTATATAAAACTTTTCAGGATATTTTTCTAATTCAGTAAGCCATCTTTTATTGATTACTGAGTTATTAATATCAGGATGTGTAACAATAATGAGTGTTTTTTTCATTTTAAATTCAATTTATGTAATTAATAAACGGTATGAGATTACGATCTACTTTAAGAGAATTCGACATTATAACAGCCAGCCTTGCTCTATGTAATGGACAGCTATACATTGCCTTTAGCAATCTTTATTAGTTGCATGCCTCTTTGTTTTCGATAAGTCAAAATTAGTTTTGCTTTTCAAGAGTCTGTTTCAGGAAAAGTTCAAAAACTATCGGATAAAGTTCAGTGAGGTATTTCATAATTGAAAACAAATGCAGTACTAACAAACTGATGGTAAATCACTTTTAAATATCAAAAATCATCCTTCAGAAGGTACAATAGTTCACTGATCATTTTAGCGGTAGCGCCCCAAATTTTATGAGGGTGTATTTCGTAATGCGGTACTATGACCTGTTCACCCCGAATAAGCATTTCACCATTTCCAATAATGTCCGGATTGGAGAGATCTTTAAGTTTGGTTTCAAGAACAGTTTTTACCTCCCTTTTGTCGCCTTTAAATTCCGGTTTGTAAAGAAGATAACCTATAACGGGCAGCACCAGAAAGTTACTCGCACCAATAAAAAGTTCCGTAAGTGTTCCCAGAATTTTCACGTCACCGGATCTTAAACCAATCTCTTCCTGTGCTTCACGTAAAGCAGTTTGAATCAGGCTTTCGTCTTCAGGTTCATATCTGCCCCCCGGAAATGCAATTTGAGCCGAATGAATACCATCATAAGCCGAACGCAAAATGAGCGGCAGATAAACTTCTCCTTCAAAAGGATAAAAGAGAATCAGTACCGCACTTTTTCGGGTTTGTTCATTAGGTTTAAAATGAAGCCGGCTTGTCGAGGAATTCTGCATGATCTCATGCGCCGTTTCTCCGGGAAGCGGCTGCTGCAGCTGATTCGTAAGTTTTTCTATGAATAAGTGAAATGATTTCATTCTGATAAGATGTATTTTATTGTGTGTTTTTGAAGTTTTAAACAATAAATCGAAAATTAAAAAAGGCTGAATCTTTCCGGTTAAAGATTCAGCCTTTTTAGTTATTAGCATTCGCAGGAAATATCACTACAGGATTGCCCGGTTTGGAATTCAGGAACTGCTGTGCTTTTTAGCCAATTATCAACAGCGGGCTTTAAGCTGTCATAACTCTGAAATCCATGAGAAATGACTTTAACAGTCCCATTTTCTATAGTAAGCAGTGTTGGAAATCCTTTAACTCCCAATTGCCTGCTGAACTGAAATCCCTGCTGTGTTTTTGCTTTAATTTCGTCTGAATTGAAATGCTCCAGAAAACTATTTTTCTCAACTCCGGTTTCTTCAGCCAGTCTGGCCAGAACATTTTCATTTGTAATATCTTTCCCTTCTGAGTAGAATGCTTTCTGCATAAGGTTCAGAAACTCATAATCCCTTTTTGGAAACAATTTTTGAATTACAATCAAAGCCCGGCTGGCTGGTTCAGTATCGTATGTGAAGGTATTACTGACGAACTTCATCGAATGATCAAAATACTGGCCGCTTCTAAGGTTTACATTTCTCCAGTGATATTCTAAAAAATCCCTGTACTCTTCAGTACCGGGAACTCCGGGGCTTCCAAGTTTTGTGAATCTTAAAAAAGAAGGTTACGAAATTTTAATTTTCTAAACCCAGAGTAAAACTGCCCTCTTTTCAGGAGGGCAGTTATTATGTTTAATATCCTGAAAAACCACCTCTTTTGTACTGCAGACTGCTTATCGAATAGTTGTTTTTTTGAGTAATTTAGCCAAAGTTACCTTCCTAAAAACAAGAGGTTTTAAATTTAAAAATATGCAAAAGGATTCTCAATATTATATGAATGAGTGTTTAGAGCTTGCCAAAACTGCTTTGAATACCGGTAATCCACCCGTAGGTGCGCTTATTGTGCTCGACGGAAAAATAATAGGAAAAGGTATTGAATCCGGAAGATCAACCGGAGATATTACCAATCATGCCGAAATAATGGCTGTTCGCGATGCCCTCAACAATGGTTACGCTGACAAACTGCCATTAGCGTCAATGTATACCACGCACGAACCCTGCATCATGTGTTCGTATCTGATTCGCCATCATAAAATAGCTGAAATCATCTATGGTACCGGGGTTCCGTATATAGGCGGATTTACTTCAAAATATAATGTTCTTGCAGCAGAAGATGTGCTCAAATGGGGAAATAAACCTAAAGTAATCCCTAATGTATGTCCGGAAGAATGTAACGAACTCAATACTCAGTTTTTAGAATTAATTAATAAACTCTAAGAAATTATTATGCTATCACAGTCGGTATATACACTTGTCAATCAGCAAAACGGAAACTTATCCTTTAAAGTATTCGAGTTTGACAACAGCAGTTATTTCGATCATATTCAGCGAAATAATTACTTTACCATCATTATTATTACTTCGGGAGAAGGCGTTGCGAAAGTTGATCTTTGTGAGTACGCTTTTAAAGAAAATACGCTTTTTACTTTTTACCCGTATCAGCCTTTTATGCTGGCTTCAGAAGGGCCGCTGATGGGAATTTCTATTCAGTTTCATCATGATTTTTTCTGTATATACAGACACCATAAAGAAATAGCCTGTAATGGCATTCTTTTTAATAATATATACGAACAGCCTTTTATCTGGCTCGAAGAAAACGATAAAAAGACGCTTTTAAACATTGTACGGGAAATCGTGGGCGAATTAAAAATGGAGGCCTTAAGAAAAGATGAAGTTCTGGTTTCGTATTTAAAAATATTTCTGGTCCTCGCTACGCGAATCAAAGTAGAACAGCAATCTGTAAAAGAAATAAACGGCAGTGAGAAACAGCTGCTTATGATACAAAACTTAAGAAATGCCATAGAAGATAATTTCAGGACCAAACATTCTGCCAGTGATTATGCCGATATACTGCATGTAAGCCCTGTGGTTCTGGCAAGAGCGGCCAAAAGTCATTTCAACATGACACTTTCTGATTTAATAACTGAACGAATCATAGTAGAAGCCAAAAGAGAATTGTACCTTACAGACAAAACCGTTAAAGAGATTGCCTACGAACTTGGTTATGATGATGAATATTATTTCAGCCGGGTATTTAAAGGTAAAACGGATATTTCTCCCCAGCTTTACAGAGATACAATTGGTTTTAACAGAGGAGCATTATCATAGCAGATATTCATTATTTGCTTTTGAATTTTAGAAATGGAGGAGCATTTCTATATTTCTTCAGATAAAGGATATAGAGTATTCCAAGAAGAATTACCAGTATATCAAAGCGGATGATTTCCGGAATACGCATCATCTCACCCTGATAATACGTTCCCCCTATAAGCGCTCCAAATCCTATTCCTAATTCCATGCAGATGTACATTGTCGCTATTGCCTTTCCTTTGTACTGTGGTTCACTGAGTTCTATTGTCCACGCTCCCACAGCCGCTGAAATCAGACCGGCACCTATACCGTAAACCGCAGCTCCGGTCAGGAGAACAGGTACATCCTGCCCTTCGCTTATGATAAACAGTCCGGCCGCTTTCACTATTAGTCCGGCCATTATTACATTGGTACGTCCTTTCTTATCTGATATTTTTCCGGCTGTATATCTAACCAGTATGGAAGCTCCTGAAAATACAGTAAAAAAGAACCCCTTGTTATGCATCCCCAAATGTGCGCTCCAGTCAGGAATTAAAGTCTGTATTAATCCATGAGCCGTATAGGAAAAAAAAGTTACTACACCAGCCGGAAGGGCTGCGGCATATACTATATCCGACCTTTTCAGATAAAGCATGTTTTTACCAAATTCCTCCTTCACAGTTAAGGTTTCCTCTAAATTAATTACTATTATAGTGGAAAGAAAAGCCAGAAAAGCAGAACTGTAAAACATCATATCAACACCGTAAGCTTTTGTGAGCATCCCGCCAGCCGTAGGTCCCAGACAGATTCCAAGACTAAAAAATAAACCATGTACGCCCAATGCTTCACCCCATCTTTCTTTGGGCGTAATATCCGCCGCGTAAGCCAATGAAGCCGTAGGCCGGAATCCGGTCGAAAAACCGTGGACTAAACGTAAAAACAGAAAACCAAAAACAGAACTAAAAACCGGATATAAAAAAGCAGAAACCAGACAAAAAACAGAACCTATAGTCATCATAGGAATTCGTCCCAGTCTGTCTGTAAGTTTACCGCTCAACGGACGTGAGACAGCGGCTGTCAGGGTAAAAAGCGAAACAATAAGTCCTTTGTACTGCGCGCCTCCTAAACTGCTTAAATACGCAGGCAGTTCCGGAATAACCATAGTAAAACTTGCAGCAAAAAAAAGAGAGCTCAGACAGAGCATAACAAACTGAAGTGAATAAATTGATTTTTTAGCAATCGGCATTAATACTTTATTTAGGGAAACTTTGAGTGGTTTGCATCTTAGATTAAGTTTCCCGTAATAGGTTTAATGAAGCATATTTATTTTTTAGTCTCCATTGGCATTGCCTTACTTCATTCTCTTCAGATTAAAAACGATAGTTGTGTTTTAGTTTATAAAGCTGGTCCTAAATATAAAAAAGCGGTGCAAGAAGATCATTAATAAGAAATCCGGCAGTGAAACACACCGCTTTACCGGAATCAGTAAACATATCCGTTATCGAAAGCTGTTTTGGAGTAACACCAAAATATTTTCTAAATGAAGCAATAAAATGTGACACGCTTTTATATCCCAGAGAAGCAGAAACCTCATTTACCGTACTCTCCTGCATCAAAAGCTTGCGGGCATGTTCCATACGCAGCTGTGTCATATAAGAATGCATGGTCTGATGGTACACTTCTTTAAAACCGCTCTTAAGCTTAAACTCATTTAACAGCACCGTTCTTGAAACCTGTTTTATAGTGGGATTTTTTTTGTAGTTTTTTTCAAGGTATATCTTTGCATGCTCGAGTTTTGAATATTCTTCTGCTTTAATTCCGGATGGAAGCGCTTTTTCAAGTTTATAAATATGTGACATCAGAAAAAGCTCTTTTAGTTTTGAAAGCAGATAATAATGTCCCAGAGAACCTTCGTGGGCGTTGTGGACTATTTCATTTAATATTTCAACAATATTATAGTTCATGGGAACTCTGAAATTTCCAAAATCTAAATAATGACCCGCTTTTACCTGCTTATAAAAATAATCCTTTTTGATCCAGTTCTCATTCTCCAAAAGTCCGAGATAAAACTTTCTGGAGAGAAATATTCTTGTATAATGCAGCGGTTCCTCTTCTGCAGACATTTCCATTTCCACATCATGATCCTGAAGATAAGCATAAGATAAAGAACCCGGAGTAAGCGTTTTTAGTTCGTCGGCTCCCTTTTTCAGCACTTTATAACTTCCGCTTGCAAGTAAGGAAATATGAATATAATCTTCATTGATCTTAATAATGTCAGTACATTTATAAGCCTGTTCGTAATTGCATCTCAGCAGACAGAAACCATCAGTATAATAGACAAAATATCTCCCGTCAAGGAAATCGTAATTTATTATTTCCTCTTTCTTTTCACTTAAATCAGGTTCTTCCGTATAATGATCAAGAAGGTTAATATCCAAAAACTCTTTATCAACTTCTTTTACTCTGACGTTTATAAACATACTACAGCTTTAAAAATTTATTCCTTTTGCAGCTCTCCTGCCTGCAGTTACTCTCTAAAAAGTAATGTCCGGCTAATTAATGCATTTTTTTTCTTATGTCCACCCGGACTATTCTTCAGTTCAGGTTCAAAAAACATCTCTCAAAAGCACAAAAAAAGAAATAACTAAATAAAATTCAACAACTTAACAAACAAAACTACATATCACAGGCTTAAAACTTAATCCACTTTTTGACATTTTTAATACTGATTTGGTTACCCGTATTGTGGAGTACCTGAATACTTTTGCAAAGTTATTTATAATAATTCTAATTAAAAATAATTTTCCATTCATCTATTTATAATCCATACATGAACCAGCAATACTTATTTGTCCTCCTATTCTTTTCAATATCATTCCAGTCCTTTTCACAAAAAAAACACACTTCACTTTACGGACGTGTTTCCGGAGAAAACCAAACAATTCCCGGTGTAAATGTCGGGATAGCCAATACTAATTTATTCACACAGACCAACGCCGACGGGACTTTTAAAATAGAACTTCAACCCGGACATTATACCATAATTTTCGCTGCCACAGGTTTTCAGAGTCAGACTGTAGAAATACACTTAAAAGATAATACGCCAAAAGAATTAAATATAACACTGGCAGCCAGCAGTCCCATAGATCTTAAGGAAGTAGCTGTAAAAAGCAAATCAGCTATTGAGCAGGTTAAAGAATCTCCTTTTAATGTAGTGGCGCTGGATGCCAAATCAAAGTACAACTCTACACTGGATTTAGGTCACTTATTAGCCAAAGCCTCAGGAGTTAAAATTCGGGAAGCCGGAGGCGTGGGAGCCGATATGAATATTACATTAAACGGATTTACAGGCCGTAACATAAAAATTTTTATGGACGGTGTACCCATGCAGGGAAACAGTTCTTCCTTTCAACTGAACAATATTCCCGTTTCACTGGCAGAACGTATTGAAGTTTATAAAGGAGTGGTTCCTGTTGAATTTGGAGGCGATGCTATTGGCGGGGCTATTAATATAGTAACAAATCGCACCACTAATTCTTTTTTGGATGCCTCTTATTCATACGGTTCATTTAATACTCACAGGACAAATATTATACTGGGACATACCACACCAAAAGGTCTTTCTTTTCAGCTGAATGCATATCAGACCTATTCTGATAACGATTATAAAATAAAAAGCAGACTGATCACCAACGGGCAGTATTCTAGAGAAACCTATGAATTTAAACGTTTTCACGCTGCCTATCACAATGAAACCGTAGTAGCCAAATTAGGGGTCGTAAATAAATCATGGGCCGATCGTTTTTTTGTGGGAGCTACAATAAGTCAGGATCACCAGGAAGTACAAAATGCGCCGGCTAATATCGAATTTGTATACGGCGAAGTGGAAACCAGCAGAAAAGGTATTCAGCCCAATCTGGAATATTACAAGAGAGACTTATTCTTAAAAGGATTAACCGCAAGAGTATCTGCCAACTACAATATCAACAGCAATAAAAGTATTGACACTTCCAGCTATAAATACAACTGGCTGGGCGAAAAAACAATGGCAGTGAGTAAAGGTGAGCGGGGCACTTCTGCTTTATCAGAATACGATAACGAGAATTATTCAGCAATGGGCAATATCAGTTATGACATCAGTCCATCCCACTCGGTTACTATTAACGATGTCCAGACTGGTTCAAAACGCTATTCAACTTCCACTGCCCCAGTGGAACTGGTAACAGAATTTGAAAAATTACGCCGACTGAGTTACAAAAATGTTTTAGGGATTTCATATCGTTTCCGTCAGCTTAATAAATGGAACATCAATGTTTTTGGAAAAAACTACTACCAAAAAGTTATCGGACCTTATAATACTGCCGATGAAGCGCATCCTGACTGGCAGGAACGGGATGCCAGTTACAATACAACGGGTTACGGAATAGCATCCACCTATTTTTGGAAGTTCTTTCAATTTAAAGCTTCCATGGAACGGGCTTACCGCTTACCTTCAGATAGTGAACTGTTTGGCGACGAAAATGCTGAAGTTGGTAATTCATCCCTTGTGGCCGAAAATTCAATGAATTACAATTTAGGCTTTACAGTAAATAAAGAATTCAAAAATTCGGATGCCGTCTATCTGGATGTAAACGGTTACTTCAGAGATACAGATGATTTTATCAAGAGAGAGATTTTAGTACGAACAGGAACACTGACCTCTGTCAACTTTGGAAGCACCCGTAACCTTGGGGTAGATGTGGAAGCCAGATACTACTTTAGAAACAAAGCGATGATTGGCGGAACCTTTACCGCCATGCATCTCTACGATAATGAAAAATTCAGAGGATCAGAAGGAACGGTGCTAAATAGCCATTACAAAGACCGTATGCCCAATATACCGTATCAGTTTGGTAATCTTGATGCTGCTTATTACATCCATAATATTGGAAAAAAAGAATCCGGAAATGTACTGAATCTGGAGTACAGTCTTAATTATGTAGGTCAGTTTTATCTGAACTGGGAAAGTTTAGGCAGTACCGATAAATATGCATTACCAACACAATTATCCCATGATTTTAGTGCATCCTACAGTATAAAAGGCGGAAAATACAATTTCTCCCTGGAGGTAAAAAATATCACCAACGAAGAATTAGCAGACAATTTTGGGATGATGAAACCAGGAAGAGCCTTTTACGGAAAAATCAGGGTTTATTTGATGCACCGTGGAAAACGTCAAAACAACTAAAAAAGAATAATTAAATTTTAATATTAAATAACTATGAATCGATTACTAAAAAACAAATCACTACTGCTTGGCCTGGCCATGCTGTCTCTTACGGCCTGTTCAAGTGACAATAATGCTGCAGATCCGGAAACAGACAATACCGCTGCCGACAAATACTTTCTGGCGGGAACATCATCAGACGGAACTACTACTTTTACGTACACCATGGCTGTTAAAGACCTTGCAAAAGATACTTTGGTCAGTACAAATTATCCTGGAACAATTGAAAATATCGGCAGTTATACACAATGGGGCTATAGCGGCACCAAAGCGCTTTTTGCTATCAGCTACCAGCAGGGTAATCCGGCACCGGGTTCCGTTTTTCAGTTAAGCGCTGCCGGAGCATTAAAAAAAATAGATGATTTTGTACTTGACAAAGGTTTTAATACCATTGGCGGTTTCAGTAATTACCTGGTTGCCGCAGCAAATGGTGAAACCCTTACCGGAGCAAATGACGGTAAAAAAGGATCTGTATTTTATTCCTTTGACCTGAACAATAACAATGCAATCACACAATATGCAGCTGTTGGAGAAGGTTTTGTTGGAGGTGACCAGATAGCCAGCTTTGTTGGTATAGCTGACGCAGGAAATAATACTTTTTTTACCGCAGTTAATTTAGCCGTAGGCCCTAGTACAAGACCTGTTAATGCAGACAGTATTTATGTGGCTAAAATGGATGCCCAGGCAAAATTAGTGCGTCTTTACAAAGACGATCGTTTAAGCGCTTCCGGAGGACAGTTTCGTTCTGCCCGTTACGGACAGCTTGCAAACGATGCTGATGGTAACACTTATGTTTTCTCAACAGGCTATGGTACCACTACTAAAAAAAGCGGTGCTTTGTTAATCAAAAAAGATGCAGCAGCATTTGATTCAGCTTATTATTTTAATATTGAAGAGGCTTCCGGAGGATATAAATTACGTAAAGTTTGGAACATAACAGCCGATTACTTCCTTCTGGAAATGTACAATACTGCCGGAGTAGTTGCCTCTACTGTGGCTGCCACCCAATATGCTGTTGTTCGTATGAGTACCAAAGATTTCAAATGGGTTCGCGAAGGTTTTCCGACTGTAACTGAAATTATAAGTGTGGGATGGCCATTTACGGCAGACGGAAAAGCCTATATTTCTGCTGTTACACCAAACACAAATCCAACGGTATATGTAATTGATCCTCTTACAGCAACAGCCAAAAAAGGAATTTCCATCTCCGGTGTATCTGCTATTCCGGGTATGGGCAAGCTGAGCCCTCAAAGCAATATTAATTAATGCTCAGCCAAAAAATAAAATAATCAATCTTAAATTATTTTAAAACAAACCTAACAACAAGCCTGCAGGTATGCTGATCAGGTTTTACCTGCAGGACTATTGTAAACAAAAATAAGCTAATGAAAAAAATATTTTTTTTAGCGATTGCAATGGCTTCAATGACCTTTGTAAACGCACAAAAGTCAAAAATAAAAATTCTGGATAAAGATTTCTGGAAAGCAAATCCGGATTTAACAGCTGTAAAATCAGAATTGAACGGTTTTAAATTTGCCGATGTAAAAAATGGCGATGACCCTTTGAGTCTGGCTATTAGTAACGATGCCCCAATAGAAGTAATCCAATATCTGGCAGACCAACCGGGGATTGATTTTCAGAGAAATATCCGTGAAGGCAGAACTTACCTGCATGCAGCAGCTTCAAAACCAAACGCAGAAGCAGTTGACTATTTATTGCAAAAAGGTGCCGATATGAACTTTTTATGCCATCACGATCAAACTGCCCTAACCTTTGCCGGTTTCAGCGGAACGGTAAACCTTCCTGTAATCAAAGCTTTTGAAAAACACGGACTGGATCTAAAAAAAACATATCCAGCCAAAAATGATGCTAATATCCTTTTATTAGCAGTAGGTTCAGACACTGATTTCAGTATTACCAATTATTTAATTTCTAAAGGTATTTCTATACAATCGAAAGATAATAAAGGGCTTAATGCTTTTGATTATGCAGTAAAATATGGAAACGTAAGTGTTCTGAAAAAACTGGTAGAAAAAGGAGTTAAATATTCTGATCAGGACTTACTTTTTGCTGCTCAGGGAGCTTTTCGTAAAGCAAATAAAATCGATGTTTTTCAATACCTTGTTGATGATTTAAAAATTAAACCTGCCGTTACCAGTGAATCGGGCGATAATGTTTTGCATTACATTGCCGCTAAAAACAATCAGGACGATATCATTACCTATTTCATTAAAAAAGGGGTTAATATCAATCAGGAAAACAAAGAAGGAAATACTCCGTTTATGAATGCTGCCGGAGGGAAAAGCTTTGAAATTGTATCGCTGATGCTGCCTAAAGTAAAAAACATAAATGCTGTAAATGCAAAAGGTGAATCTGCCTTAACATATGCTGTAAAAAGCGGTTCGCCAAAATCAGTTGATTTACTTGTGAGCAAAGGCGCTGATATAAAAATCAAAGACAAACAGGGAAATGACTTAGCTTATCATCTGGTAGAATCTTACCGTCCCGCACGCGGTGGTTTTGGCGGTGGTACAGAAAATCCAAAACAGGACGATTTTGGTGATAAATTAAAATCGCTTCAAAAAAGCGGCTTAAATTTTAATGCTCCTCAAAAAGACAACAGTACTTTATATCATGTGGCTATAAGCAAAAACGATTTGGAAATACTTAAAAAATTAGCTCCTTTACAAATTGATGTTAACGCTAAAAATAAAGATGGCTTAACCGTCTTACATAAAGCCGCTATGCTTTCTAAAAATGATGAGATCTTAAAATACCTGATTTCGATAGGAGCCAAAAAAGAGATAACGTCTGAATTTAATGAAACTGCCTATACTTTAGCAAAGGAAAATGATTTCCTGACCAAAAATAATATAGACATCGAATTTTTAAAATAATACTATGAAATTGTCCTTCCGATTATCATTTCTAATGCTGATGTGCCTTGTTTGTTCAGGCGCATCGGCACAAACAAGCAAATATAAATGTATGCTGCAGATGTCCGGCTATATGGGCGAAGGGGCTTACATCGTTGTTTCGCTTATAAATCCGCAGGGAAACTACGAAAAAACGCTGTATGTTATGGGCGAAAACAAAAAATGGTATAACACGCTTAAAGAATGGTATGCTTTTTATTCTAAGAAACCAACCAATATCAGTGCTTTAACAGGCGCTTCAATAACAGGTGGAGACCGAAGTGTTACCACACTGGAACTGGAAGACTCTAAAATAAACAAAGGTTATAAACTGCGTTTTGAAAGTGCAGTCGAAGATCAGAAATATTATGCTGCCGATCTTGAAATAGCGCTTACAGAGGAGCAGCTGTCGGCAAAAACAGAAGGCAAAAATTATATCAAATACATCCGTTTGAGCAAAATTTAATCTGAAAACGCCTAATGACAATTTCAATTTAACGGTACACAGTTCCGGCATTGGTGGTATTTTCTTCTTTGTTTCTTATAAAGGCTTCTGTAATCGGAATCATTTTAGCCCGGGAAGCAATACCGGGAGAAAATACCCTCCTGCCCTGTTATAAAATGATTCTGCAGCAGCAGGAAACAGATCCTGCCTGCTGCTAAACCTACTGATTGCATTTTACTTATTAAAACATATTCCTGCCATTAAAAATATAGAAGTGATTAAAATTAAGCTGCAGCAAATACGTATCAAAAAAAACATCAGCCAGGAAGACATTGCACGTATGATTTCTGTTTCACAGCCCACTTACAGTCGTAAAGAAAGAGGAAAAACAGAAATTACAATGCCGGAATGGCATAATCTGGCTGTAATTTTAAATGTAAAACTGGATGAAATATATCAGGACCAAAACGATTTTAACCGTAACGAAAACAGGTCTTCCCTGCATGCAAATCCGGCACCTGTTTCGAGAAACAATGTTTTGGTGTATATAAAACAAAATTCAAAACTAAAAGATACCATAAAAATACTGAAAGCCGAATTAAAAAAAGCCAGGAAAAACTAATACAATCGTTCCCCGAATATTTACAGGGTTACAGCTTGTTCCTCTTTAAAAAGCACAAAGAAATAATGGTAAGGAACTAACATCGTTCGTTACTTTATTCATTCTAAAAATATTTTTTACCAAGATCAAAAATGGCTCCAAGTGCCGTGCCAATAGCAAGTGCCACGGCAATACTTTGTGATACGTTTCCGTACTGATAACCGTAAGCGGCTCCAAATGCCACTCCCAGTGCGGCTCCAATTCCAATTCCGTTTCCCACATTTTGTTTTTTGTTTCCTGTCATAATCTCTGATTTTAATAGCTAGTTTTTATCTTCAAGTAATTGTTTAACAGATTTGAACTCTTTATCTCTGTTTCTAAATGCCCAAATGTTGAAAAAGACAGCTGCTAAAAATGCCGCTCCCATTAGAAAAATAAAGGGAATCTGAATGTTTAAAGCAAAGATGTTTTGGTTTGTAAATAGTTTTGTAAAAACTACAACAGCTGCAAGGAACAGAAACGGACTCGCAATAAAACTTATTTTTTCTGCTTTTTTCAAATTGTTTCCTGATGCATAAATTTGTTCCAGTACATTTCTGCAATTTGAGCGGGCCAGATCAATATGTTTCATTTTCCAGGTTTCAGCCAAAGTATAAACTGGCATTATCAAAAGATAAACAACCAAAACACAACCGCATAAACGCAGATACCAATCATCTAAAGCAGGAAAGCTGTATAGCACAAACCCGGCAAAAGTGTATGCCGCCGCTAAACCAATAACTTCTCCTGTTTTAAAAACAGTTGCTCTTTTATTGTATTCATGCTGTGAAGCTTCGCTAATTTCAAATGGAATTTTTTCTGCTCTTTCTTCCATAGTACTCCACACCTTTTTCATTTCTTCTAATTCCATAAAACAATTATTTAGTCATTTGATTTTTCAGTTTTAATTTAATCCTATTGAGTCTGGTTGAGATGTTCGTTGTTGTAAGACCCATTATATCAGCGATTTCATCATACTTCTTTCCTTCAAGAAACAAAAAAATAATCGCTCTGTCAATTTCGTTCAGTTGTTTAATATGCTGATACATTTCCGAAATTTTTTCTTCAAACTGTATATCCTTTTTTTCTTCAAACTGAAGCCTGACCTCGTGTATTGAAATGGTTCCTGAATGTTTCTTCTTTAAATTTATATGTGCTAATGAAGTATTTAAGGCTACTTTGTATATCCAGGTGCTTATTTTTGATTTTCCCTGAAATGAATTAAAGGATTTCCACAGCTGATAGACTATTTCCTGGTATAAATCTTTTTGCTCGTCATACTGATCTGCATAAATCCTGACAAGCTTAAAAATAATGCCTTCGTTTTCCTTTATTTGGGCTAAAAAATCATAATTCATCAGCAGCTTTTGTTTCGTTTCTTGTATTAGTAATAAGATTACCGGAAAAGTCACAAAAGATCGTCTTTTTTTTCAAAATAAAGAATGAAGAGGATTTGTTTTCTTATGGTTTTCTGTATTTTAACCCGCAGAAAGTTTGAGTTTTACAGTCTAAAGTCTAATTTTTAAAAAAGATAATTTATTCAAAAAACAGGTATAATATTCTGACAATGCTAAAGTTTTATGTCATATTTTTTTATCTTTGAAACTCATGATTTTTAGCACAAATGGCTTTATCTTTGAGCCTGTAGAAAACCAATATTCATTATGGAACAGAAAATACATCAGGGAAGAAACGTAAAACGTTTTAGAGAAATGCTTAACATCAAACAGGAAGCATTGGCTTATGATCTGGGCGAAGACTGGACCCAAAAGAAAATTTCTTTGCTGGAGCAGAAAGATGTAATCGAAGACAGCCTGCTCAAACAAATCTCCGCTGTACTAAAAATTCCGGTTGAAGCTTTTCAGAATTTTGATGAAGAACAGGCAGTTAATGTTATTTCTAATACTTTTGGTGATCATAGTATTGGATATCAGAAAAATGATAATCCAATTTTTAATCCTGTAGAGCAAGTACTAAAACTTCATGAAGAAAAAATTGCATTGTATGAAAGAATGCTGAAAGAGAAAGATGAAATGATGGTGAAGCTTGAGAAATTGATTGGGTAATAATCATTTATAAAATGATATCATAAAAAAAAATTAATAATACGTTTCACCCCCAATTTCGATAGCGCGGATTTGCAATCCGTGACCGCAGCAGTAAGACACAAAGCAAATCATCAAAAACAAAATTTTCATTTTTTTTTATTTCGTTCGCTAGCTTCGTTAGCGCAGATTTGTAATCTGTGCCCACAAAGCTGAGTAAAATCAAAAGTTAACAAGTTTCAAAATAAGTATAACAAAACAACATCTAAATCATTTTCTAAACCTGAATAATTTCTTGCCGAGCTAAAATAATAATCTTCAGCTGAACTAACAGTTTTATCTTTTACGGGATTATTATGGATGTAATCTATTTTTTGCTTAATAAACTTATTGCTGTAAATATGTTCTGCATGATAGCCATTTTGCCATACCTTATAAGTCACATTCTTTTTTAAATGCTCACATGTCTTTTGAAAATATTCCAGCATCCATTCTCTTCTGCTTTCGGGTTCATTTATTATAGTTTGTATTATTTTTTTTGATGTAAATTTTTTAAAATCTCTAATAATATCAGATAATACAAAACCATTTGTCCCTTTACAGAGCAAATGAATATGACTGCTCATAATACAATAGGCATAAATTTCTAAACCTTTGTGGTCCTGACAATATTTTAGAGCATCTATCACTATATTTTTCTGATTTAGTCTTGTAAATATATCTATCCATCCTACAGTAGTTATAGTTATAAAATATGCTTCTCCAGTTACAGTTGCTTTATACTTTGTTGACATTCTCTTTTTTCCTACAAAAATAAAAAATATAATATAAAATTTCATTTTTACTTGTAGGACTGTGAAGGAGTCACTTTGCGCATACAGATTACAAATCTTCGCTATCATTGTTGAAATATATCAGCGCAAACATTTTTTTCAAAGTGAACTAACCAATCTTTGCGGGCACGGATTGCAAATCTCCGCTATCGCTGCGGAGCTATCTGTACGATCGGGAATTTTTTTTCAAAGTGAGCTAACCAATCTTTGCGGGCACGGATTGCAAATCCGCGCTATCGTTGCGGAGCTAAATCTGTACGATCGGGCTTTTTCTGTTTTTACTTTGCGTAAAAATACGGGCGTTTTTTATCTCTGTTTTATTTATGTTTGTTAAAAATTAAAAATAGAATGGATACACTTAAAGAAATTGCACAAAGTTTTTTTATTGATTCTCTTGTGGAATTTCTCTGTCTCGTACTGAAAAAAGTATACATATTTTTAGGTTGAACACTTTCAGAAAAAGATCTCACAAAAAATCATACCTTTCAAAAGGCAGTGAGAACATGCTTGTCCAATCTCCCCAATCTGGCGATTCATCTAATCTTCCGTTATAAAAAGTCAGTTCTCCGTCATCAACAACTACAGTGGGATAGTAAAGATGATATTCATTGATTAACGAGATACTATTTGCTATATCTTTTCCATTTATTTGCAGCATAAATACCTCTTCCTTTTGATCATTATGGGATCTGTCGTCTACAAATTTCAATACTATTGCATTCTGATCAATTCTTCGAACTGCTGCCAGTACCGGATATTTATTCAGGATTTTCATTTTAAAAAATTACTATTGACATTACATAACCGTCATTAAAAATCTGCCTGCTGCTGCTTCGTTTTAAAAACCTTATAAAATACAAAAAGAATCCCCAGCCAAATAGGAATTAATTCTACGGAGATCTTCATATTGGTCATCCACATAATAGATAATATACCTAATAAAAACAGAAAACAGATATAATTACTTACCGGATAAAATATAGATGGAAAGGTCGTTTTGGTGTTTTCCTTGTCTTTGGCGCGTCTGAACTGCAGGTGTGTATACGAAATCATAACCCAGTTAATTACTAAACACGACACGACTAATGACATTAAAATACCAAAAGCCTCTTCCGGAATTACTTTGTTTATTAAAATACAGACAGCCGCAAAACAGGACGAAATTAAAATAGCATTAACCGGCACTGAGTGTCTGTTCAGTTTCTTTAAAAAACCAGGCGCACTTCCCTGATCTGCCAAACCAAATAACATTCTGGAGTTGCTGTACACACTGCTGTTATAAACAGATAAAGCGGCCGTTAATACGATTAAATTAAGCACATTGGCAATAAGCTTCGTAAAAAATATTTTGAAGCCAAACAATTCAAATTCCATTCCGTTTAAGTTTTGAAAAACCATTACAAACGGACTGCTGTCTGTTGTGATTTGTCTCCATGGAGATAAAGCAAACAGAATGACCAAAGCCCCTACATAAAATATAAGGATTCTGTAAATAACCTGATTGGTTGCTTTTGGAATGTTTTTCTCCGGATTTTCTGCTTCGGCAGCTGTAATTCCAATGAGTTCTAAACCTCCAAAGGAAAACATAATCAGCGCCATTGCCGCCAATAATCCCTGAAAGCTGCCATCAGTCGTTTTTTCAAAGACACCTTTTGGAAAAAAACCTCCATCGCTGTACAAATTATGAACAGCGGCGTGCTCCCCTCCTGTACCGCTTATGAGCAAATAAGTACCAAAAAGGATCATGGCAATAATGGCGGCTACTTTTATGATAGAAAACCAAAATTCTGTTTCGCCGTATACTTTTACGGAGGCAAAATTTAAAGCATTAATAACCAGAAAGAAAAATAAACTGGATGCCCAAAGCGGAATTCCGGGCCACCAAAACTGTACATAAACCCCAATGGCTGTCAGTTCGGCCATACTTACTAAAATATATAAAATCCAGTAATTCCAGCCTGATGCAAACCCTGCAAAAGAACCACAGTATTTATACGCAAAATGACTAAAGCTACCCGAAACCGGTTCTTCGACAACCATTTCACCAAGCTGTCTCATTATAAAAAAAGCGATAATTCCGGCAATAGCATATCCTAAAATAACCGATGGTCCTGCCAGTACGGCCGCCGGACCAATACCAAGGAAAAGCCCCGTTCCTATGGAGCCTCCCAAAGCAATTAACTGAATATGTCGGTTAGTCAGCCCTCGCTTAAGCTGATTTTCTTCTACAGCATCATGATTTTTTTTCACAAACTAGATTTTTAAATGAGTACTCTGTACTCTCAAATGTATAAACAGCGAAGATAAGTTAAAAAAGGAATCGTACAAAGCATGCCCTGTACGAATACACAATTGGTTTTTGCTAAAAAACCGTTTTTTAAATAGAAAACGACCTGAATATTTAACGTTTATTTGATCGTGTCTCTTCTTTTTGAATTGGTACGCGGGAAATTTAAGGTATCTCTCTGCCTCGGTCTCCTGCGTTCTTCCGGTTTTAAATTATTAAGTTCACTTTCTTCAGAAAAAGTCGTGTCTTCTTTAAATTTACCTGTAGAAATTTCAAAGTTTTCAGCGGTACCGGTAATTTTCATGGGAACATTAATAAGTCCCATTGGCGGAAGCCCCAATCGGAAACCTACATTTATTTTTCCGTCCATTGTTACCTGACCTTCCAGTTTCCCTCTAAAACCAGCCATTTTCATCGTGGTAGGCGTAATGGTCATGACATTATTCTTAATAACCGAATGTATTGCGATTTTATTAAAGGAAGCTTTTTCTAAATCGGCGGCATCTGCTTTTTTGGCTACATGGTTTAGAAGTTTAAAGTTTTTAAATTTAATATCTTCCAGAGTCAGTGTTCCTTCTCCATCAATAGATTTAAAATCGAGATCCATATTTCGGTCAATACTTCCGCCAAGCTTATAATCAACCGAGACCAGACCATAGGCATCTTTAGCCATACTGACTAGTTCTGCAAAAATCGGAATCTCTTTATAAGCACGCTGAATATCAAAATTACTGGCTTTAAAATTCGCATTATATTTTGCCAATAAACGATGCTGTGCCTTGTAATCTCCCGTCATTTCTATCTTCGTGCCTGCCATATTAAAAGCGGCCTGAGTTACCTGTACTTTGCGCTCGTTTACAACCAGATTTCCAACAAAATCATTAATTTTATAGGTATCGAATTCTAAATCAGTAACTTTTGCTGAGATTTTTAAATCGGCTGTTCTGGGAATTCTAATAACGAAATTTTTGTTTTTATCACCTTCATTTTTAGCAATCGTACTTACAGCTGTAGTATCTGTTTTTTGTGCCGCTTCTTCTTCGGCTTTCTGATCGGTATATTTTGCAATCATGTCAAAAAACTCATTGGCATTAATATGATTACTGGAAAGTTCTATATCGGCTTTTAATTTTTCATTAGACTGCTGCAGGTACTTTCTATTAAAAAGGTATCGCAAAACATTATGGATATACCCATTTAAAACAATATCAGATTTACCATAAGCAGCACTGATTTGCTCAAAACGCATTTTATCCTTAAAAAACTTAAAGGTTCCCTTAGACACCTGAAACGGTTCCGGAAACATGGCACTTTTGATGACTAAATTTCGAGCTTCGAGTTTTCCGCCATTTTTGATGTTGTCGAAATTTTTGGCATCCAGATCTTTTTTAGATCCTTTGGCAATTAAATTGGTCTGAATTATTCCGGAAACTGTTACATCTTTAATCGGGAATATCTGCGTTAATTTACCAATATCCAAAGTTCCCTGCGTTTTAATATTATACACTAAATCGTAAAGATTATTGACTTCGCCCTGCACTTTAAAAGGTGATCCCGCCAGAACAAATTCTGCCGGCTGCAGTTTTACATTTAAATCTTCTCCTGTCCCGTTTTTACTGCTTACAGCTGCACTCACATTTATGTTCTCAATAGGAATATTAGGAAATTTAAGTGATTTTAAATAGCCGTTTTTAATATTTACAATTGTTCTGGATGAGGGATATTTCTTTTGTTTCCGGTTTAAAATCCCGTGCATGCTTACTTTCAGATTCAAATCACCTTTAACCTCCAGACTGTCTAAAGGATAAAATTGATGTATCGTTGCTAAATTAATCTTAGATTCTAATTCAGTGTCTACTGTAAAAGGATACAATTTATGAAGCTCAAATTGCCCATGAATAAAATTGCCCAAAGCCTCTGCATTCAAATTGGTGATTTTTCCTGAAACATTGCGTAAAATACTGTCTTTGGCCGTTAAACTCAGATTTAGATTAACATTTTTTATCGCGTCTGGCGTTTTGGTATTTTTTAAATAGCCATTTTTTAAGCTGACGTTCAGCTGAAACTTCGGAATACTTTTAATGATAGTATCAATTTTATTCAAACGCGGACTAAACCCTAAATCCCGTAAAAAAACACCATCGGCTTTTAAGTCAACAGCAATCTCTCCGCGAATATCATTTTTATTAAGATTTAAAGCTTCTTTAAACTTTGCCGCATCTAAACTGGCTTTGATGACCGTTTTAATTTTTAATTTTTTAAAACCTTCTGAATGGAAATTAATTACCGTTTTCTTTTTATCCAGATTAAACGAAAGGTTATCTAAATCAAATTTTAATTTATTGATATCTAAATCCCTTACCATAGCTTTGGCTGAAATAGTAATATCTTTTACCGGTTCTTTAATTTTTTTATAGGCGATTGTACCATTGTTAATCTGCAGATCTGCCGAAACTACCGGCTTTTCTGACTGGTCCTGCATGTATTTTCCACGTGCAAAAATTCCAAAATTAATATTACCAGTAATCGTCATCTGTTCGCGCCACTGGTCATAAGCCGGCGGTACGAGCGACAGCATTTCTTCTAAAGTAGAATTCTTCGAAAGCATTCTAAGATCAAAATCATACCCTCCTTTTATAAAAGAAAAAGAACCATTAAACGAGAAAGGGAAATTTTTAATTCGGATAGCGTTTCGTTCAAATTTAAATTTAAGTGCTTTTGTATCTATATAGGTTACAATTTCGGCATTTATGGGTTTACTGCGCACATAATCGACCCCGGCCACGCTAAAATCGAACGTTTTTATTTTTACATTAGAATTCAGATCAAAAAAATCAGCACTCAAATCACCCGTTCCTTTATAGTTTAAATCCTGAGCTTTAAACTTTAAAAGGGTACTTTTATCATTATAAAGGATATTCGTTTTGCTGATAACGACTTTTTTTATTTTAAATTCGGTCTGGGTAGTATCCGAAGGAGTATTAGAAGGTTTTACAATATCAAAATTGGCATGTCCTTTAGGATCAGTTTCAAGATTTAAACTGGCATCATCCAGATAAACAGCGTCCAAAACTATTTTACCTTTTAATAAACTGTAAAAATTAACGCCAACGGCCGCCGTTTCTGCTTTTACCACATTTGGTGACGTAAACTGGGCTTTTTTATTAACTATACTAACATCTTTTGCATAGACGATTAAAGCGGGAAAATGTTTGAAAACCGAAAGTCCAATCTCTCCAAAACGCACCTCTGCATTCAGGTTTTCATTAGCGATACTTTCTATTTTAGCCGTTATTTCATCCTTAAAAAAATAAGGAATAATTGTCAGAACTATTACTAAAAGTAAAATTAGGGTCGCAATAATAATTGCCGCTTTTTTTAGAAACTTTTTAATCATTAGGTGTGGCTTATATTTTTGGTTTTTAAAAATAGATATTTAATAACCGTCGATTGTTGCTGGAAATAATATTAACTCAAAAATAACAATTTCATCTCCCTGGAATTCTATTAACAAAAACGAATAACAGCTTGTTTGAATTGAGAAAATGCTTCTTGTTCTTTTTCCCGGCGTGTTTTACTAAATAAAGTCCAGGCAGAACAATTAATAATGCTCATCTTCATAAAACCAAAAGACAGCATAACCATAGAAGCCGATTCATTTGATCCGGATTCATATTTGTCTTTTGGGAAAGTGTACCACCTGACCTGGTTCCAATACTTCTTTTTGTCCTGTTTGTTATTCACAACAAATCCTTCGTGATCTACATACAAACTGATTCTGCGCAGATTTAGCATAAAAAATAGTTTTACTACAAAAGCTGTAAAAAGCAGCAATGCAAAAATGTAGATTATAGTACTGCTCCAATCTGGCAGCTGTTTTTGTAAAACGGGTTCTAAATAAAAAGCCACTTTTGCAAAACCAAAAATCAAAAAGGATACTAGCGGAATCGAGTAAATCAAATTTAGATAGCGGAAAGAACTAAAGTATAATGTATTTGGGACTTGGGGGGCATTCTGCATTTATTTTTCGTTTAAATTGTTCCTGTTTACGAAAATACAAAAAAGAAATTATTCTGTTTTTCTCTGCTATTCCTTCGCAAATGACATTATTGTCGTCTTAAAAAACAGTGCTTTTGAGCCTAAAAACTGAAAATCAGGTATACTGCACTTTAAAAACAGGTAGAATTACGCTTGAAATTTCAGATTTTACTGATTTTATTTGTTAGGAATTTTGATTTGAAAAAAGAATAAACCCACAACTAAATCACCTGATCATGGAAAACTACTTACACGGCTTACTCGATGAAGACAACGACCCTATTATCCAGCAATACTTAAAGTACATTGACGACGGAATACCGCATACGGGCAAATCAAAAGATGTATTAATCATTGGTGCAGGAATGGCCGGAATGGTTGCGGCCAGTCTGTTAAAACAAGCCGGACATAAAGTTACTATAGTCGAATCAAATACCCGTGTGGGCGGCAGGATCAAGACTTTCAGGAATTCTAAAAACAAAAAATATTTTGAAGACGACACCGTTTATGGCGAAGCCGGCGCAATGCGTATCCCGACCATACACCAGATGGTGCTCAAATACATTGATAAACTCGGACTTAAAACAGAGCCATTTTACTATCTGTCTGTTGATAAAGAACAGGCAATTGCACATCAGGCAGATCCGTCTAAACCAGCGCCTGAGGTAACCAGAAATTCCCTTTTTTATGTTAACCGTAAACGCGTTGTGCAAAATCAGTACATCCCAAAAAATGCAAGTACGACTGTCGATGTAAACCAGCTGCTTGACTTTCATCTGGGCAGCAGTGAAAACATGCGTGCCGACCAGTTAATGGCTAATCTTATTAATCCGCTTAAGGCTTTTATTGCCGAAGATCCTGAGAAAAACTGGCCTTTATTAATCGAGCGTTACGGCGAATATTCGATGAGACGTTTCTTAAAAGAAAATTCGATGTACTCAGAAAATGCTATAGAGATGATTGGGGTCATGCAGAATCTGGAGTCCAGAATGGCTTACGATTTTATCCAGAGTTTTATTGAGCAGAATATCATCAAGGATTCTACCCGTTTTTTAGAAATTGTAGGGGGAAGCGACCTGCTGCCAAATGCCTTCTTTAAAGCTCACAGTCTGGAAGAAAACACTTATTTTGACTGCAGGATGACCAAAATGATGCTCGTTAACAATAAAGTAAAGATTGAAGTTGATATTGAAGTGCAGCGCGACCCTCAGTTTTATGAAGACGCAGGATTCAGAAAATTAGAAACACCGGTCAGTGAACTGGAATTTGACGAAGTAATTGTTACCATCCCCTTTTCGGCATTAAGACATGTATATGTAACGCCACAATTCAAACAGCTTAAACGAAAAGCAATCCGTGAACTGCACTACGATTCTGCTACTAAAATACTGCTGGAATTTCGTGAAAAATGGTGGCAGGAAGCGCCTTATAATATTGTAGGCGGCGGAACGATCACTGATTTTTCGAACCGTTTTACCTATTATCCGAGCAACGATTTGGGAACTAAAGGTCATGGTGTCGTGCTGGCCTCTTACTGCTGGTCTGACGAAGCAAGCCGCTGGGATTCTATGGACGACGACGACAGGTATTTTTATGCACTTAAAAACCTCGCCATCATGCACTCTGACGATGAGAAGGAACAGCAGCGTATTATTGACCTTGCCGTAGTCAGCTCAAGCATCGAAGACCGCAAAGGTAAAGCCGGAAAATTAATTGGCGGTGCAACACAAAGCTGGATGCGTGACCCGTATGCTTATGGTGAAGCAGCTATATTTAATCCGGGACAATTACACTTACTACAGCGTCATATCATTTCGACCGAATGGAACGGAAAAGCACATTTTGCCGGCGAGCATACCTCCCTGAAACATGCCTGGATCGAAGGCGCCATCGAGTCCGGAATCCGTACGGCACTTGAAGTCAATGAAAATACCGGTAACCTGAATAACCCTATTTAAGATGTCACAGAAAAAAATCACCGTTGCAAAATACCTGCAGATCCGACTGGAACAATTAGGTCTCACCCATTTATTTGGAATCGCGGGCAATTATACTGCGCCTTTTTTAAATACGATTCAGGAAGACAAAAATGCAAAAATTAAAATCGTTAACGATACGAATGAAATAAATGCCGGACACTGCACTGATGCCTATGCCCGTCAAAACGGTTTCGCTGCAGTAGCGGTAACCTATGGTGTAGGTGCGTTTACACTGCTCAATTCGGTTGCAGGCTCCTATGTAGAACACTGTCCCGTACTTGTCATTAACGGGGCTCCTACCAACAAAGACCAGCAGCGAAGCCTCGTTCAGGGCATGCTGGCATCTCATATGACAGGTGATATGTACAGCAACATTAATGTATTCCGAAATGTAACCGTTGCAGCTGAACAAGTCACAGGTTCATCAGATGCACCTTATAAAATTGATTCCGTGCTGAATGCCTGTATTTTATATGGAAGACCCGTATATTTGGAGGTCTTTGAAGATGCATGGCGAATGGAATGCGATCCGCCTGCCGCTCCATTAGCAGAAAGAGAAACATCTAAATGTCAAAGCAGTGCACGTAAGGCCGCCCAAAGAGTAGCGGCCATGGCACGCGGAAAAGAAATTATTTTTTGGGGCGGTATTGAAATTCAGCGTTACGGTATTCAAAATGAATTTCTGGATCTGATTGAAACTACCAATACAGAATTTGTTACGTCTATACTTGGCAAATCAATCGTATCCGAAAATCATCCTAAATTCAAAGGCGTTTTTAATGGCAAAGCATCGCCAAAAGATGTCAAGGAACAATTTGAAAAAGCCCAGCTGAAAATCGGTTTGGGGGTATGGACTACCGGAAAAAACCTGGGTGGTTTTGATGTCTGGAAAGAAGATACCGTACTTGCCAATCACAGCGGCGTAAGGATTGGGGCTTCTTACATAGCCAATGTATCACTAAGAGATTTTATGATATTTCTAAAAGAGGAACTTACCAAAGTTACATTTACTGCTTACGAAATGTATGACCAGGAGAGACTGCCCGAATCATTTTTTCTGGCTGATAACAGGCTGATGAAAAAAGGAAAACCAGCGCTTACTTATGATAGCTTTTTCAATCGAATCAATACTTTTATAGACGAACGTCATATTGTGGTTGCCGATGCAGGTTTTCCTTTATTGGGAGCCCAGGGTATCCGTATTGCAGAACCTAACGGATTCGTAGCTCAGGCATCGTGGCTTTCGATAGGGTATTCTGTTCCTGCAGCAACCGGAATAAAATGTGCCAGACCTGATAAAAGACCAGTCGTATTTGTTGGAGACGGTGCTTTTCAGGAAACCTGTCAGGCCATATCTACACAGAATAAACTGAAACACGATACCATCGTATTTGTTTTGGATAATGGCATTTACGGTATTGAGCAAATGCTTGTTAATCCAAATCCGTTTCGTGGTGCAGACAAGGTACAATACCCTCTTCCGGATTTAAACAATGTTTATGATTATAACGAAATGCACCGCTGGAAATATGCCAGACTCACGGATGTATTTGGAGGTCAGGGTTTTGAAGTAAACAGTCTCGACGAGCTTGAAGCGGTTTTAGTCCAGCTTGACAATATCACAGAAAATACCATTATACACGTAAACATTCCTAAAACGTCTATTCCGGAAGCCATTGCTTATAAAACAGAAGAACCCGGAGAAGATGAATTTCTGGATAAGGACTGGAGTTTATGTTAGTTGTAAAATAGAGTTCAGTTGTAAAAACACTCCGTCACTATAAAAAAAGAGCCGTCTCAGTTCCCATTTCTGAGACGGCTCTTTTAACAGGAATCTACATGTCAATCAATAAGCTTGAATCCTTTGTTTCTGATATTTAGAATTTCTACAGCCGGATCGGCACTTAAATATTTTCGCAGACGCGTAATGTAAACATCCATGCTTCTTGCGGTAAACGGATTATTATCGCCCCAGAGCAGTAACAAAGCCTTATTGCGATCGAGTAATTGATTTTTGTTCTGAATGAGCAAATCCAGTAATTCCGATTCGCGCTGTGAAAGACTGACCGATTTACCTTCAATTGTTAATTCCAGTCTATGAAGATTAAACTGAAAGTTTCCCACTTGTATGCTTTTATCGCTTGTAGCCATTTCATCTTCTGAATAAACCGACTTTCTCCTTACCAGCTTTTGTATTCGCAAAATAAGTTCTTCCATACTAAAAGGCTTTTTCATATAATCATCAGCACCAATTTTCAGGCCTTTTAACACATCTGTGATTTCATTTTTTGCGGTAAGAAAAATGATTGGAGTCAGCTGATCTATGATCCTGATGTCTTCTACTAAGGAATAACCGTCTTTTCTTGGCATCATGATATCAACCACACAAATGTCCGGTTTCTTTCTCTGAAACTGCTCCCAGCCTTCTACTCCATTTTTGGCAATTGTAAAACTAAACCCCCGCAATTCGAGAGTCTCTTTTATGATAGTCGACAACACTTCTTCGTCTTCTACCAGCAAAACATGTATCAGCTCATTCATAACGGAAATTTAATTATAAAGGTTGTACCCACTCCTAACCGGCTATTTACAATTATTTCACCCGAAAGCAAAGTAACCAGTTCTTTTACATAACTCAATCCTATTCCGTACCCCTTTACATCGTGCAGATCGCCAGAGGTAACCCGGTAGAATTTATCAAAAATCAAAGGCAGATTTTCTTCACTTATGCCGTTTCCGTTGTCCTGAACTTCCAGCTGCCAGTATTGGGACGAACTCAGTACTTTTATTTTAATTTCCGGAGCATCAACGCTGTATTTTACAGCATTATCTATAAGATTAGTCAATATGCCGTCAATCATATCTTTATCAGTAAGAATAATTTCATTTTCTAATTCCGTACTAATTGTTATTTCACTGGAATCATTTAACTGAAACTTATCGGTTATGTTTCTTACTAATTCTTCAATATTTATCTGAGTTAAATTTACGTATTTTACTCCCAGTTCATATCTGGTTATATCCAAAAGCCTGTCTATATTATAATCAAGTTTATTTAAAACATCGGCATTAATTTTTAAATAACGTTTTGTTTTCTCGGGATTCGAAGCTTCGCCAAATTGCAGTAAGGCTTCATTAGTCGATTTAAGAATAGATATTGGTGTTCGCAATTCGTGCGTAATATTGCTTATAAAATTATTCTTTTTAAAATCCAGCTGTTTCTGTCTGTAAATGATCAGTCCCAAATACCAAAGACTTCCGCCCGTCAGAATTACCAGAATTACAGATATTGAAAGCGGAATAATGTTTTTGGAAAGCAGGTATTTTCCGGTTCTAGAAAGTCTTGCTTCGATTACCCCGTTTTTCGCATTAGCGGCTAAAGGAACGCTTATCAATTCTTTAGAATCTGAAACTGTTTTTTTTTGTACTGATAAGGTATAGTTAATAAAAATCCCTTCCTTTTCGAGTTCTTTTCTAAAATCTTTACTAACCAATGCTAAATCAACATTTTGTTTGTTCGAGGATGCGATTAGTTTTACCAAAAACAAACGTACACTTTCCAGATTGGCCCTATCTATTCTTAGGGGCTGCATCCCAATTTTAACAGGTCCGGTTGATTTTGACATGTCTTTTCTAAAGTTTACATTTTCTTTTTTATCATCTGTAACTTCACTTATTATGGATAAATACGGATCGCTGTTAGACAAACTCATAGGAGTTCTGATCTTTTCCAGAAAGTATAGATCGACACTGCGCTGTAATGCATTTTTTACTTTTACCTGAAAATTTTCCTGGCTCTCCTGATACGTTCGGTAAACCCAAAAGAGCTGGAACAGTACTATACTGCAAGCCGTAATTGTCGTGATTAAAATAATTTTAAACTGATTTTTCATTGTAAATTATTATTTACACAAATATATCTGATTTTGATGACAGGATAACCGAGTTAACACTAGTTAACATTGGTTAAGAGGGCTTTAACTCCCAGCCAGAATATTGCAGCTACTTTTGACTTGTAAAACTTAAACAACTGAAATCATGAAAACCAGAAAACTTTTAATAGGCACAGCGACAGGTCTGCTTTTCGTAAACATGAAAGGACAGACTCCATTGGAAGACGATGCTTCAAAAAACTCAATTACCTTTCTTTTGCCCAACGGAGAAGTTCTTAAAAATCTTGACAGTCTTGAAAATGTTTGGGGAAAAGGTCAGATCCTTTTTAAACATAATGAAGAAGACGATCAAAACGGTGTAATCCATCTTGTGAAAAAAACTTCAGATTTTAAAGATCAGGAAACCAAAAGCAAAAAAGCTTTAGCTGAAATGCGTAACACTCCCGCCCCGCAATTTGAACTTAAAGACCTGAAAGGTAAAGTTTGGTCTTTAAAGGAACTTCAGGGTAAAACGGTAGTTTTAAACTTCTGGTTTACATCCTGCGCTCCCTGTATTAAGGAAATTCCGGAACTCAATAAGTTAGTGGAAGAATACAAAAACAAAAACGTTGTCTTTCTTGCCATTACCTACAATACTCCGGAACATGTAGAAATTTTTCTGAAAAAACGTGTATTTAATTACGTTCAGTTACCCAATTCGGCTGAAATAATTACTCAATATAATATTTTCTATTTTCCTACCAGTTTTGTAATTGATAAAAACGGAATTATCACAGGGGTGCTGGAAAAAAGTGAGACAATTTACTATGATTTAAAAACCATCATTGATAAAAGAAGTTAGAAAAGGAAAACTAAAAACCGGAAAAGCATTTTTATTCAAAGTAAAACTAAAAAAAGATTGATTTTATTAGTTGTAATTGAAAAACAAAATAGGAAATATTTTAATTTTAGGTTCAATTACGCATTATTAGTAAAAAGTCGAAATAATTTTTAGTACTTATGAATGAACTGCGAAGACATATTGAAGAAGTAACGCCGCTTACTGATGCAGAATTTGATTATATCAAAACTTTTTTCACCCTAAAAAAGGTCAGAAAACATCAATATCTGCTTCAGGACGGAGATAAAGTTTCTTCTGAATATTGGATCATTAAAGGTATTTTTCGCGCTTTTTATATGGATAAAGAAGGAAAAGAGCATATTGTACAGTTTGCTTTAGAAAACTGGTGGCTGTCTGATTACAATGCTTTTTTTAATGAAAAGGAATCCGGCATTACTATCGTCTGTATGGAAGATGCTGAAGTTTTATGTCTTACGCTTTCCGGCCGGGAGCAATTGGCATCAGAACTTCATAAGATGGAGCATTTTTTCAGAATGAAACTGACTAAAGGGTATTCGGCACAACAACGCAGAATTATTTCGCTTTTGTCCAACAACCCGAAAAAGAGATATGAAGAATTTGCCAGTCTTTATCCGGACATTATGCAAAAAATACCCAAAAAATACATTGCTGAATATCTTGGAGTCAGCAGAGAAACACTAAGCAGGCTCTACTCTAATCCGTAAAGTTAAATCTCAGCGCTTTTCTTTTACTAAAACCCTGTTTTTTGCCGCAGTAAAAAACAAACTATTGCTTTCAATATACTAAATCAAAAAACGGATTTCGTATTTGAACTTTACCCGCCCGTACCCACACAGGAAAATTTTTCTTAACCCAAGTCAATGATTCTTCCGGAATCACGAATTTACTTTTGCCTCATAAAATCATCTGAATAATTAACTGTCTCATTAAAAAAGCAGTTAATGCTCTTCGCCTGTATTCTTATTTCAGCCCTTGGTTTCTAAAGACTTGTCTTAAAAATGTGATTCAAATCACACTTTTAAAGTGAGTTGACGCAACCTGTAGTTTTTAGACTTGACAGAACTTTGTCATGTAAGATAAAGCGAATTACGGATTACCAATTTTGTTTTACCCATTTAACCATTAAAAAATAGAAATTATGAAACCAACAGTTTACAAATCAATAACTAAAACAGCATTGAAAATTACTTTGTATGTTATTTTACTTATAACAGCAAATACAAAAGCTCAGAATTCTTATAGAATAAAAACAGGATTTTTGACTGAAACTACTTCAAAAATAACCAGATACGAAGTAACGGAACAAAATACAGTACCATTTCGCAAAGCATTAACAGCTTATGTAACAGCTTCTCTTTCCTCAAAAGAAAATATTATGGCCGAAGCTTTTTACGAGCAAAACAATTTTAATGTTTTATGGCTGATTGAAAGATGGAACGGAAAAAATCAACTGGAAAATTTCAGCAAAAAAGAACCGGCAAAAGCCCTGCAGTCCTTAACTGAAAAATTAAAAATTTCTCCTAAAATCTATTACGTAAAAGATCTTGAACCTTTGACTAAAGAACAATGGCGAAGAACTTCTAAAAAAGAAGATGACCAGCTTGTTATAATGCTTTTTGTCGATGGAAAAAAAGGAACAGAACAAAACTTTAAAGATACCTATCATACTGCAATGCCGCAGTTTCGCAGCGAACCTGGTGTAGTAACCTATCAGCTATCTCAAATTGAAGGAGACGAAACGCAGTTTGTAACTTATGAAAAATTCAGAAGCAACGATGCCTTTCAATACCATCTCAACTTTCCTCCTATTAAACCGGTAATAGAGTATCTGGAAACAAGCATCAAAAAACCGCCATTTCAAAACGGAATTCGTAACCTGATAGAATTTGCACCACTTACAAGAGAATAATAAATCATAAATAAATTTCAATTACTAATCCATTTAAAAATTAAAAGTCATGAAAAATTTAAAACAAATTATCGTTACCAGCTTATTAAGCACCGCTGCATTTTTTAATGTACAGGCACAGTCAAAAGATCACAATCTTGATGTAATTAACCAATTGGCAACACCTTCACACGTTTCTGTGATGCCTGTTTCGCAATTACTGAACGCTCCCGGAAATGAAGCTTTAAGAGCTTTCTTCTTTAATCCGGTAAAAGACAAAACCGTTTTAAAAGGTAAAAGAATCGCCGTACTCGCTGCCGACGGTTTTGAAGAAATCGAACTAACAGGACCAGTCTGGTACTTTAAAGAATTGGGCGCTCAGGTTGATATTGTAGCTCCAAAATACAATCCTGCTCCGGCAAGATACGGATTAAGCGCTCCCGAAATGGCAAAAACACATATTATGGCCATTCAGTACTTACAACCTGTTGGATGGATCAAATTTGATAAAACAGCAGACCAGATCAAAGTGAGTGATTATGATGCTGTATTTATTCCCGGTGGTGCCTGGAATCCGGATAACCTTCGTTACGACAAAGATGTTATCAAATTCCTTCAGGATTTTAATAAATCCGGAAAATTAATCGCTGCTATTTGTCACGCTCCGGTTGTATTGGCTTCTGCCGATATTTTGAAAGGAAGAAAACTAACCGGATACTGGAACATTCAGATTGATTTGAAAAACGCAGGCGGTATCGTATCTGATCAGCCAGTAGTAGTGGATGCCAACATTATTACAAGCAGACACCCAATTGATGTGGCTGATTTTTCAAAAGCTGTTGAAAGCTGGTTAGCTAAAAAATAATTCATTCCATAGGCAGGAAAAAAATAACGGAAGATGAAAAGCTCTTCCGTTATAAAACAAAAAAATACAAATTGAATTTTAGATAGATAAAACAATGAAAACAAATATATTCGAACCTGTTACTCTTGGTTCATTACAACTAAAAAACCGCATTTCGATGGCACCTATGACAAGAGCCCGAAATGCAGACGGAATCCCAAACAACGACAATGCCGTTTATTATTCACAACGTGCCGGAGCGGGATTGATAATTACCGAAGGAACAGCCATCTCTGATACGGCCAAAGGAGTTCTCTATATTCCGGGTTTATATACTGCTGAGCAGGTAGAAGGCTGGAAAAAAGTAACCCAGGCAGTACACGAAAAAGGAAGTACCATATTTACACAATTATGGCATGTGGGAAGAGTTTCTCATACTTCAAATCAGCCCAACGGAATTGCTCCTGTTGGTCCGTCAGATATTCAGGCATCCACTTCTTTTGCATGGGGATATGATGAAAACGGAAAAGAAGGCCCGGTAATTTCTTCTAAACCCAGAGCGCTTTCTACCAGCGAAGTTAAAGAAGTAGTGAATGATTTTGCAAAAGCGGCCAAAAATGCGATTAAAGCAGGTTTTGACGGAGTCGAAATTCATGGTGCTAATGGCTATCTGATCGAACAATTTTTAAATCCGTTTGTAAACAATCGTAAAGACGAATACGGAGGAAGCATCGAAAACCGATCAAGATTTTTGCTTGAAATTGTAGATGCAGTTACTGAAGTTGTTGGTAATGAAAAAACAGCCATTAGACTTACACCTTATGGAGGTCTGGGAGATTTACCACATTATGATGAAATTGAAGCTGCTTATCAATATCTGGCAAAGGAATTAACCAAAAGAAATCTGGCTTATGTGCATTTAATGGATCAGCAGTCTAAAGGAAGTCATGCATTGCCTGAGGGATTCCTGGAACGTTTTAGAAGCTGGTACGATGGTGTAATAATTCTGGCCGGAAGCATGACCCGTGAAAAATCTGAAAAACTGATTAATGCGGGAACCATTGATGTGGCAGGTTTTGGAGAACCTTTTATATCCAATCCCGATCTGGTAGAGCGTTTAGAAAACAACTGGGAACTGACTCCGCCAGACCGAAATCTGTATTACGGTTTAGGAAATCACGGTTACACTGACTGGGAAACTTACAAGAAAAATTAATTTTAAAACTATAAAAATGGAATATAGAAAATTAGGAGATTCTGATCTCCGGTTATCCACAATTACCTACGGAAGTTTTGCTATTGGAGGTACGATGTGGGGAGGAACAGAAAAAAGTGAAGCCAAAGAAGCTATTTTGGCTTCTATAGATCACGGTGTTACCAGTATTGATACCGCCCCTTTTTACGGATTGGGACTTAGCGAAGAACTGATTGGTGAAACCATTAAAGATCTGGATCGCTCTAAAGTGCAGCTGTTAACCAAATTCGGAATGGTCTGGGACGGCAGTAACAACGGAAAAGGCGATTTTATGTGGCATCAGGAACATGATGAAAAAAGTTATCCGCTTTATAAATATGCTTCAAAAGCCAATGTTATCAAAGAGACTGAAGAAAGTCTTAAACGATTAAAAACCGATTATATTGATCTGCTTCAATTACACTGGCCGGATTCTACAACTCCCATTGAAGAAACTATGGAAGCGCTTCAATTATTAATCGATCAGGGGAAAATACGAGCTGCAGGTGTCAGTAATTACAATAAAGAACAATTAGAGCGAGCTCAAAAAAGTATTCACCTTGCTTCTAATCAAATGCCATACAGCATGCTGAATCGCGGAATTGAAAAGGATATTGTCCCATTAGCAATTGAAAACAATATTGGAATAATTGCTTATAGTCCTTTAGAAAGAGGTTTGTTAAGTGGCAAATATTTTAAAGGCGAAAAATTAAAATCTGACGACCATCGACAGGATTATTTCGGGCAGTTTAATCGGGAAAAGACAGAAGCTTTTTTGAAGAAAATGGAGCCTTTGGCAGCAGATAAAAAAGCGAGTCTGGCACAATTAGTTTTAAAATGGACCACACTTCAGCCCGGAATAACGGTTGTATTGGCGGGAGCCCGAAATAAAGAACAGGCGATCAGTAATGCGAAGGCAATTGAGGTAAACCTGACGGAAAAAGAGCTGGAATATATCCATAAGGAACTGACCGGAATCTCTTTATAACCTAAACGTTATTATCTGCCGGTCATTCTTTTACGAAGCCTGCTCAAAGATTCCGGTTTAATGCCAATGTAGGATGAAAGCTGATTCTGTGATACCAATTGAAAAAGATAAGGTTCCTTTTTTAAAATGGTTTTATACCGTTCTTCGGGAGTTTGAAAATGAAGCATTTCTTCTCTTTCGATAATGATAAGGTAAGCAGATTCAGCTATTAATCTTCCAAATTTTGACCAGTTAGGAGAACTATCATACAAACGCTCTACTTTCTCATATTCTAAAGCAATGACTTTCGAATCTTCCATCGCCCTGCAATAGTATTGAGCCGGCCTTTGCGTAATAAAACTGGCGAAATCAACTAAAAAATCATTGGGTTTTGCAAACCTGCAATTGATCTCGTTTCCCCGGTAATCCACATAAAACATTCTAAAAAAACCGCTTTCTATAAAGTAGATGTGACGGCATATTTCTCCCTGCTGTAACAGATCTGTATCTTTTGGCACTTCCCTTCTTTCTATAAGGGGAAGCATCCGATTATACTCTTCATCAGACATGGGAATAAACGATGTTACAACAGTTTGAATAGCATCCATAGGAATAATTTAAGAGAAATAACTTCTCTAAAATTAGATTTTATTCTGTTAAGTACAAAATACTTCCTTTTCAAAACAGCAAAGAATCGTTCTTAACCAAAGTCAATGATACCTGTGAAATTCCACCTCTACCTTTGACCTGTAAATAAATAAAAATCAAACCATTAAAATATTTTCATTAAAAATAACCTATTACCAATCATTAAAAAAAACAACCATGAAAACTAGATTTAACATCGACACAAAGACAGACAAAAATTTAAAATTAGGGTTCAAAATTCACCTGCTTGTCTTTTTATTACTTACTCCGGTAATCATTATTATCTGGTATTTAACAGACACTACTTATCCCTGGCCGCTTTGGTCTGTTCCTGCATGGGCCGTTGGAATTCTTTTTCACTATTTAGGGGTATATGTATTCAGAAAAAACAAAATCTAAAACCAAAAAACCATGAAAACAAATACAACATTCAGACGCATCGTAACGGGGCATAATACAGAAGGCAAAGCGATTATTATTTCAGATGAAGTTCCGGCAAGAACGTATAGGGTAGGCGGACCAAACGGAGCTAAATTTCACGAAATATGGAACACAAAACAAACTCCTGCCCTACTTGATGCCATTTCACAAGATCCTGAAGAAACAGGACTTATTTTAGGTCCTCCAAAACAAGGGACCAGAATACGGGTTATTGATTTTCCGCCGGAAAATGACGAGATACGCAATCTTACCAAAGAACAAGCCTTTGAACATTTTAAAACCATGGGAGGCGAACATGCTTCAAAAGCGGGTGGAAATGCACCTCATCCTTTAATGCATAAAACAGAAACCATTGATTACGGAATTGTTCTCGAAGGCGAATTAACCCTGATTGTTGATGAAGGGAAAACAACAGCAAAAGCAGGAGATATTATCATCCAGAGGGGTACAAATCATGCCTGGAGTAATACATCGGGAAAAGTATGCCGCGTTGTTTTCATTTTGATTGACGGACAATTTGAAGAAAACATTCGTTAAACCTAACAATAATTACTATGCGAGTAAATCCTGTAAACCCGGAAACCATGACTCCCGAAATTCGTTATGTACACGATGAAATTGTCAAACTCATTACAACAAGTCAGGGGCCTGTTTCAATGCTCAATAACGAAGGGGCCTTAACGGGTCCTTTTCCCCCCATGCTTGCTTTTCCTCAATTTGGAATTCCTGCTTTAAGTTTTGTGCGTTCACTGGACAATTATGCTATGCTGCCTAAAAAAGTCCGGGAAGTGGCCATTCTAACTGTCGGTGCCGCATTTGGTGCCCGTTTTGAACTTTATGCACACGAAATTATGGCGCGACATTTTAGCTTTTCTGCGGCTGCAACAGCCTCTTTAGCTTCGGGAATTCGTCCTGATGAATTAAATCCGGAAGAATCTGCCGCTTATCAAATCGCTGCTGTTTTAGCCAAAGGCCGTATTGTACCAGATTCCCTTTATAATCTTGCAAAAGAAACATTAGGTCAGGACGGATTAGCCGAGCTTATCTTTTTAATTGGTGCTTACACTCTTCTTGCAACTGTTTTAAATGGTTTTGATGTTCTTCCCTAAGGAATAAAAACATCTCATTCTTAAAAAATAAAACAAATACTAAATTTAGAAACAATGAAAAAATCAAAAATGAATACTCAAATCCCTTTAAAAACAATGTCAAAGCTTTTTATGCTATTGTTTACTACCATTTCCTCCGCGTCCTGTTCCAATGACGAAACCACTGACAATGCCAAAAAATCTCCGGTTGTACTGGTGCACGGAGCCTGGCAGGCCTCTTATGTCTGGGACCAGACAGAAGCTGATTTAAAAGCAGCGGGTTACAATGTTTCCGTTGTAAAACTTCCCGGACATGGAGATGACACTACTCCTGCTTATCAGGTTTCGCTGCGTACTTATGTTGATGAAGTTAAAAAAGCGGTTAATTTATACGGTGAGCCCGTTATCCTGATTGGTCATAGTTTGGGTGGAGCCGTAATTACGCAAACCGCTTCTGAAGTTCCCCAAAAAATCAAAAAACTGATTTATGTTGCCGGTTTTATTCCTCAAAGCGGAAAAAGCGTTTTGGATTATTCTCAAATGGATAAAGCATCTCTTTTGCCGGCATCCTTACAATTATCCGACGATCAGACTCTGGCCGGAATAGTAAATCCGGAAGTTAACCTGCCTGAGATCTTCTCTCAGGATGCCACAGAGACCCAAAAGCAATTTCTGGTAAAACGCTACAAAGCAGAACCCACCATTCCTCTTGGAACACCTTTGAGTTATAAAACCGAAGATTATAATCTGGGAGGTAAAAAATACTACGTCTTTACCACTGCTGATCATACCATAACATATCCTTTTCAGCAGAAAATGGCAGAAGAAGCCGGTATAACCCATACTTACACTATCAACTCCGGACATAGTCCCTTTATTTCTAAATCTCCGGAACTGACAAAGCTTTTAATCAAAATTGCATCAGAATAAACGCATAGCACCCTTTGTCTAAAAAGATTCCTGAATTTTTCTTCAGGGATCTTTTTAACTTTTATGACAAAACAAATGTAGTTTAATACTGCTTCAACAAATCAGCAGCAGCCTGTATTCTCCCTCATTTTCTTTTGGTGCTCTGTGAATACAAGGCAATACCTGCTGTTCCGGATGATCAACAGCCAGTCGCCACAGGTGCATTACTCCCAGATTTACAGGTTCTGCATTCTCATGTTCCTGATAATGCAGATCAAAATAATTTTCTCTTAAAAAGTCTTCGAATTCTTCCTCCGGTCCATTATGCAGTTCCTTTAATCTGATGCGTATCTCGGGAATTAAAATTTTTTGTTCCGCCTGCGAATTAGAAACAATATCACTAGCCGCTCCGTGATAGGTGCACAAAAAGGTATCTGCTGCTATGGGAGAACGGTCAACGTGAAATGAATATACATCTGTAGAAATGAAGTCAAATTCATCGTCACGTTCATAACATTTTAATAAATTAAGAGAGGGCAAAGCTCCAAAATCAGTTAAAAGCTGCAAATCGTTTAAGATTATTTCTCTCGCTTTATTTCCCTTCTCTGAGAGCCGGAGTGCGATTAAATCTTCCGGATAAATTTCGGTTATATTTTCTTTTAAAGATAATTTTGCCGCAACTTCATTAAAATCACCATCCAGGTTTCTGTACCAGCAAAGTGCATTTATTTCTCCTTTGAAATCAGTATGTACAAGTTCAGAGAAAGTAGATACGATTCCTATCTGGCTGTTAGCAGAAAATATATTGTTCATTGTATGATAGTAAGAGGTTTAATACTTCACATAGTACAAAATTATACAATCGGTCACAAACTGAAAAGCCCGCTTCCTGCGAAATGGGCTTTTTATATATTAAGATTAAAACTATTGGCGTTATCATACCCGGTTTAACTCCATTCCGGAAACTGAGTTTTATTTAAATCCAGTTTTTCGATTGCTTTTAAATCAGCATCATCCAGTCTGAAATCAAATATATCTAGGTTCTCTGCAATATGTGTCTTTTGAGACGATCTTGGGATGGCTGCAATACCGCGCTGGTAATGCCACCTTAAACTTACCTGTGCAGTAGTTTTGCCATATTTTTTTCCAATCCGGGTTAATACCTCATCGGTAAAAAGACCGTTACGACCTTCCGCAAAAGGAGCCCATGCCTCCATTTTGATATCATGGTGTTTCATTACATTATAATCATTAGTCTGTTGGAAATAGGCATGCGTCTCAATTTGATTGATAACAGGTTTTACCTGAGCATAAGATATAAGATCTGCCAGCTGTGCCGGATCGAAGTTGCTTATACCTATGGCTTTGATTTTTCCGGCTTTATAAAGTTCTTCCATGGCTTTCCAGGATCCTTTAACATCACCTCTCGGACGATGTATCAGATACAGATCAAGATAGTCAAGTTCTAATTTTCTTAAGGTCTCTTCAAAACCTTTTTTAGCATTTTCGTAACCCGCATCATCAACCCATAGCTTTGAAGTAACAAAAAGCTTTTTTCTGTCAATTCCGCTTTGCTTTATGGCCCTTCCTACTGCTTCTTCATTTCCATATACTTTAGCCGTGTCGATAAGACGGTAACCTGCCGCTATAGCATCTACAACAGATTGCCGGCATACGTCTCCGCTGAGTCCGTAAGTTCCAAATCCCAGCATTGGCATTTTTAAGCCGTTATTCAGCTTTACATCCGGTATCTGGACAGCTGCTTTCTCTGTCAGTACATTTCCGAATAATTCAGGCATGCCAAACACACCCAGATAAACTCCGGCAGCTGCAAGTTTGAGGCCGTTTTGCAAAAATCTGCGGCGGTTGATTTCATTTTTTTGGTTTTGAGAATTCATGTTTTTTTGGTTTAAATAGTCAATCAATAAAAGTAGAGATTATATTTTAAATAAAAGACTCAAACTTTTCAATACTAATTACTCCTTTTTCAGAGCTCTTTTTTCTACATTTTTACTTCAACAAATACATCAGATAAGAGTTCTTAAATTATCTAAACCAAAACTTTATTTAATTACTTTAAAAACATTCTTTACCAGTTTATTGTAATAATTATAAAAGGATACAATATTTATAGAATTTCAATAAGAAAATAAAAAAAGCTCCAGAGGAGCGACATATTCTTTTGCAATTTACATTATATGTCGCTCCTCTGGAGCTTTATATTGGAAACATGTACCCTATTCTGTAAATGGGGCGCTTCTCCGAAGCATACAAAAAATGAGCAGCCCTTTGAGACAGCCTGCTTACTATTTACAGCAATTTAACCGGATTTTTAGGGAACCAGCACAGCCCGTCCTTTAATTTGTCCGTGACGCATTTTATCGTACACATCATTTGCCTGTTCCAGATTAAACTTTTCAATTTCGATATGTATTTTTTTCTGTCTTGCCAGTCCCACTACTTCCATCAATTCGGTACGGGATCCCCAATACGGATTCGTCATGGTAACTCCAAAAGGCAGTCCGTTCATACTGTATTGGTAATATCCGCCTCCAAGTCCTACTATGGTAAGATCACCATCCATTCCCACTACTTTCGTTCCCAGTTCAATGGTGGGTGTAGCTCCAACAAAATCCAGAATTACTTTGGCTTTCTTTAAACCTGTAATTTTTAAAATCTGTTCTGCAGCATCGGCATCTTTAGAATTCACCGTATAAGCAGCTCCCAATTCTTTAGCAAATGCCAGCTTCTCCTCTGTTACATCACAGGCAATTATAGCGGCTCCCGTGGTTTCTCTTAAAATCTGAATTGCCACATGTCCAAGTCCGCCTACTCCAATTACCACCACATATTCATCCGGCATAAGTTTAGGAAGTGATCTCTTAATAGCGGAATAAGGCGTTAACGCAGCATCTGTTAACGGCGCTGCAATTACCGGATCAAGGTCAAAAATAGGCACTAATAACCGTGAAGACGGTACCAGCATATATTCGGCCATACCTCCGTTTAATCCTAGTCCGCCGCCATAACCTAATTCGCTTTGATGATCACAGTAATTTTCTTTAGACTGCTGACAGGGCTTGCAATGTCCGCATCCCCAGGGTCCATAAACCAATACCGCATCTCCTTTTTTGTAATCTTTTACGGTGTCTCCGACTTCTTCAATCCAGCCTGCATTTTCATGTCCAAGCGTAAAAACCAGATCTCCAATAGTACCTTCATCAATAATATGCAGGTCGGAGTGACACACGCCTGCTCCACCAATTTTTAATAAAACCTCATCCCCTTTAGGAACCGGTTTCTCCAAATCATTCACCACTCTTACATCTTTATGTCCAAAATAACGTACTGCTTTCATAATTATACATTTTAATCATTGCTTTAATATGAAACAATGTACGCCAAAATGCCGGATTTTTAAAGAATACGACCTTTAAACTTATGTTAATAATGGACTATTGCCATTTTAAAGTGCAGCTATTCTTTGGAACGAAAATTATCTTACACTGTAACTTCGGCCGCTTTCAGCATTAAATTATGTAATTCTATGTTTTGTACAAAAGGTTTCAGCATTTCACTGCCCGGACCATACATGGCCAGTTCTACATAATCTCCGGAATGATCCATACTGATCCAGCCTACATTATTATGTTTTTTCTGAATTTCAGAATAGGCTTTGAAAGGCAGTTTTTTATAATTGTAAAGTCCAGTTTCCTGTTTTTCAAGACCGGAATAAAAACTTAGCAAATGTTTGGCTTCTTCATCGGTCAGACTAATTTTATTGGTTTTGTAGATCCAGTCTTTAATTTGCTGCAGATTAAAATCGGCATGAATGGCATTTAATATGTACTCATTTGTGTATTTATAATTGGCAATGCTGTTGAAATTTTCTACGGCTTCTTTTCCATATATAAGTCCCGGATTGGCATTTCCGTGATCGGTTGTTATGATCACTAAAGTCTCTTGGTCTTGTTCTGCAAAATCAACCGCCGTTTTTACTGCTTCATCAAAAGCCAGCTGATCGTGCAGTAAAGCCGCAATATCATTAGCATGTGCCGCCCAGTCTACTTTTCCGCCTTCAATCATCAGCACAAAACCTTTCTCGCTGTCTTTCATCTGATTAATCGCCGCCGCACTCATTTCTGCTAAAGTGGGTGTATTCTGTAATTCCGGTATATTGTTTCGGTCAATAGTGTACGGAAGCGCCCCCGAAGCAAAAACCCCCAGTGCTCTCTGCCCTTTCTTCAGGTTTTCTAAATCTGATTTTTCTTTTAAAACCTGATAGCCTTTCTGCTCGTAAATTTTATAGATATCTTTTTTGTCTGCTCTTTTTGAAGCATTAAAAAACTCATCACCACCGCCCATCATAACATCCAGTCCCAGATCAGCGTACATTTCTGCAATTTCGTTCTCAGCATTTCTGCTGTCAGAATTGACACAGAAACCAGCCGGAGTGGCGTGCGTTATCGTTACTGTAGTCACACAGCCCGCTTTTTTGCCCGCATTTTTAAATTTCTGCCATATCGGAAGGTATTTTTCACCATTCGGTCCAATATTTAAAACACCATTTTTAACCCGATGTCCACCGCCAAAAGAAGAACTTGCCGCAGCCGAATCGGTCACCGCTGAACTTGCCGATGCAGTATCCATTAAAGCCCGTGAAACTTTATTGTCGGTATACAGATTCATCCAGTTTCCATTTTTTCCTAAGATATTCTGAGAATACAGATTCGCCATTTGAAGGGTTCCGGAACTCATTCCGTCACTTATCAGAAAGATTATGTTTTTTGCTTTTTTACCCTTTTTAACTGCTTTTTCTAAATCATTGGAAAGAATAACTGAGGGACTAAGCGTAAAAAGTCCGGTAAGTACCGTGCTGCCTTTTAAGAATCTACGTCTGTTCATGAATTAATTGTTTTATACATCCTGTAAATTAAGTTCTTTTTCAATAACTAATGAAACTTTGTTGCGTTAATTAATTATTATTTTTTTACATCAATTATCCATCAGAAATCTTTTTACCCGATAATGGAGTCTCTCTTTAATACTTATGTATATTTGATTAAACAATATGATATTGAAAAAATATTTACTATTAAAAATACCTGCATGAATAAACCAGCTTTATTACTTTGTATCATTCCCTTCTTCTTTTTTATCTCCTGTCAGAAGAAAAATAAAGAAATCCCAAATATTCCTGTACAAAAAGCAACTGCATATGATACAAAAACAGAATCGGAAATAAAAAATAACACTATCTATCCGGTTTATAATCTGGCTGGTAATACAACTGCCATTGTAATTACGATGTTTGAATCGGATACCAATTCTCAATACGAAGAAATTTACCAGAGAATAAACGAAACCGATTCACTGGAGAATGACTTTTACAATCCAAAATCTTCAAGACTTAAACAAATCGAATATTACGATACTTTAGGGATTGTACACCTCATTAAAAGCAAAAAACTGGAAAAGGAAATCAAAAAAATTATCGCGTCTAAATACTATGTTTACGGTACCAAAGGTTTCTCGGAAACGACAATCGATGAAGTTCTCTGCAGAATCGACGACTGCAGAGAAAATTTTATTGCATTAACCCTTAAAAATTTTGATACTGCTAAAAATGGCAAACCGCTTATCTGTTCTGTAAAACCATTAAATCTCAACTACGGAAAAGATTATTTTTCGATTCAGAGAAAAATTCAGAAAATGGATGACAGTATCGTTTACAGATATAGTGATATGGATTCTGTTAAAGTAAAAGTGTATGCAAATACAGGCCCCGCCTATTTTGTTTACAATGATGATTTTTTATGGGGGAAAAATTTTAATCAGTCAAAATCTAAATTTCCTGAAAGAAGAATTCTCATTCACGAAAAAAACGATACGTTTAAAACAATCTACGTTCAGGGCTTAGATTTGCCAGGTTTTCGTTGTGATTAAACCAAATTCTAAAAAAATATCTTTCTTTATAATCCTTAAACCTAAAATAAATTGAACCCAATTAAAAGCAAATTAACCATAACCCTTTTATCTGTCATTACTTTGTCTTCCTGCAGGAATGATGAAAAGACCTTAAACAAAGAAAATACTATAGAAGACAGCACCGCCATAGCAGCATCTGCTAAAACCAAAACTTTATTTTCTTTTCATAATAAGAACCATGACGAAATCATCAAAATATCAGGAAGTGAAGTCAGTGATAACGATGATTTTTATCTTGACGGCGATGAAAATATAGTAACAGCTTCTAAATATAAAAATAGTAATGGAAAACCTGAGCTTATCAGGACCAATACTTTGATAATAAGCAAATACAATCGTATCCGGATAGACCGTAAGCTTTTCTTAAGGAAAACAATTAAAGGCATCGATTATTTTCTGTTTGCCGTAAAAGAATCTCCTTCAGACAGCAAAGACCCCGCGCAGTATTTAAGCTTTATCCTATTAGACATTAACTCTTTAAAATTTGATATATTAAAATACAATGGAGAAGCTACGTTAAGATCCAGTAAAACGGCAGACGGCTCTTTTGCAGAAAATGAAAGTTTACAATCTAACGCTGAAATTTATAAGGAAGTATTACATTTTGCGAATCAAAGCAAATGGATTTACAATCCTTCTGAAGAAGAAAAAGACATTAATTTTTATAAAAACTTTGAACACAAATGGTACAAAGACAATTATCCCGGAGGTGCAGAAATTTTCTATCCGGAAATAGTGAGAAGTACTTATTATGCTGAAAATCTTTTTGAATTTAACGGGAATTACGATAACAGCCGGGCTATTGAAAATTCCAATTTTAAAATAGTTTCTTATTTTCAGGATAACACTATTGGTTATGATAAAATTAAAAAATTGTATTTCCCAATTACGGTACAATCCTGTCGTACCGGATGTGACCAGAAAGTAAAATTTGTAAATGATAATACAATAGAGATCTCCTATGAACCTAACGGGCAGGATGCCGATACTATTTATTTACAAAAAATCCAATTTGCTAATGCTCCAAATGAGAATTAATACTAAAAACTCTTTATCATTCTAATTTTACTTCCAGACAGATCTGTATAAAAGCAAAGCGGCCGGAATAAATTCCGGCCGTTTCTATAAATAAGGATATTAGTCGAACATTACTTAACCGGATGCGGTGCTGTAAGCTGTTTACTCCATATCTCGCCGCATCTTTGAGCTGCACTGTTTCTCTTCATCTTTTTTTACTTCAGTATTTCTTCAATTCTTAAATTGGTATTGAACAGTTTTACGGTCTGCAGCCCCATCCCACTACTCCATTCAATCCCGCTCTGATCAATAAGAAGCTGATTCAGCAGTGATCTGTCAAGCGCCTCATTTCCTATTTGTAAAAACTTTACTCCTTCTGCACCATTGGGATGTTTTATATGTTCCGGCCGGGGATTAGGAGCATAAGCCGACATTATAAACGGAAACATAATATCATCAGGAATTAAAAGTTCCCATTTTAGTTTTCGTCCGTTTTCGTCTGTTCGTTTCGCTTTATGATAACTATACGGAATCTTGTTGAGCTTAAACAGTACTTTTTCTTTCTGAAGTGTTACTGTAGTGGATTCGAGCGACCATTCACACCAACCACTGCCATAACTTTCCCATTTCTTCATTCTGTTTAATACCGGCTGGTATCCAGCGATTTTCATAAACCATTTTGTAAATCGGGATAATTCCGGATTTTCATATACTTCAATAAATACCCCTTTTTCAAACCATATAAAAGCATTATATGCTTTCTTTGGAGAGGTACCGTATTCTACATTAAATCCGGCATCGGTAAGTTTTTTAACTGCCTCGTGAAGATTTGCAACACAATAAAGCACATGACTCAGCTGTATGTTCTTTTTATCATTTCTTATCATACTAATTTCTTTTTGAATATCCACTTCAACTTTACCTCAAAATCTCTGGTCTTTACATTTTATAACAGAATGCATATCTACGCCTTTTGATGCAGTATACCAAAATTGAAAAACAAGAGCAGTAGTAAAAGAGATTTAAATCTTATTTTTTTTTAAAGAGGGTATTTTAAGACTATTACAGGAAGTCATTTTTATTTTATTTGCGAAGTCCAGAAAAGACTTTATATAACAAAAGACATTTAATCTCTACAAATATAATCTAATTTAGACTCAATAAAAATAATTGATCAAAAAAAATCCGTCCAATCTTCGCGTTGTAATAATTCAAGGTTGTGTAAGTTTGTTCCTTTAAGGTGAAAAATAAAAGAAACTTAAAAAAGTACTTTTTCTGCTGTAGTGTATCCGTCTTCTAAGGTTGTTTTTACCAATAAAACCTGTGAACCTGCCTGAATATTGGCAATTTCAAATTCAGATGTTCCAATGTTAACATTGTTGTAAAGTAATTTGCCTGACATATCAAAAACAGCTACTTTCTGCAGTGCTGATCCGTATGATTTTAATCTGATAATTTTATCTTTTGAAGCCACATTCAGACTGTGTACTGTATTTTTAAAATCATCTGTCCCCAGAGTTGTACCAGCCGGATTGTATCGAATTACAAAACGATCTGTAAAAGTACCGGTTACAGTAGAAAAGGTATAACTTTCTTTTCTCAGATTATGCAGTACTCCGGTATCCTTATCTTCTAAATAAATATCCTGATTGATTAAATCGCCGTCTGCGTGATCAATAGAAATTATTAGTTCTCCTGCAATTTCAGAGCGGTATCCTAAGGGTACTCTGTCTGACAAATCAAACGGCAGTGCTCTTGCCTGAATTACTAATCTGAGACCTTCGTTAATACTGTAAAAATCTCCGTATATATTACCGTCGATGGTAACGGCATCGTATTTCTGATCCCAGCCATTGGTGGCTCCGGTCATATAGGCTATCAAAATTTGTTTAAAAAAGCCCTGTTTGTTTTTAAGATTGATCCAGACCCGGTGCCTGATCGTTTCGAGCGCTGTACTGTCTTTTATACTAACAACTGTCCTGTTTTCCTGAAACCCGGCTCTATTGTTATCTGTAACGGAATGAGCTGCAATAGGATTTAACAAAAAAACAGACTGAAAAGGAAAAAGTAATACCAGTAAAATGTAAAGTTTTTTCATAGCAATAATATGATTAAAAAATTAGCAGAACGGATATAATCAGTATATATTAAAAAAGAAAAAATCAGTAAAACTCTGCCTTCCCAAATACAAAATGCATTTTCAGGTTATCAGAAAAAGACAACTTCAAAAGGTATTTATAACCAGCGGTGCTTATAAGAAACTGTAAAATCCGTTAACACAAAAATGGATTCAGTTGTCAGCCAGAGCTTTAAGAAATTAAACAATATTAAAAGTACAATTTTTTCTTACATATCGTAAAATTATATCCATAAAATTTAACGTTGAAACTTATTTTTATCTTCCCTTTACCTAATAGTATCACAATCAAAATAGTAAAGGAAGATTAGTCCGGCATTTAAGCCTAATCCAAAAATAAGTTCTGAAATTGTAAGACAATACGAATAAAGGTTATACTATACAACTTTCTGTTATGAGATATTACTGATGTATTATACTACAGAACAAATTAACAACCGTTAATTACCGGTACTATAAAAATTGGCTTCGTACGGGTTTCTTAAAAAAAAGCGTCAATTCTAAAAGAATTAACGCTTTTTTTGAACGTACTTAACCGGATCTGTTAGTCTTTAATACTGTATAGAATATTTTCTAAATCTGGTTTTATATTTTCTTTATTGGCTTCAGAGGTCCAGAAAATAACTCTGTAAAATGCTTTATCGGTTTCGGCAGCACCTATAAAATAGTATGCGGTTTCCTTTCTTTCCTGATCAAAAAAGGTCAGATCAGTTTCGATAAAATTTACCTCTCCTTTTTTAAAATACGCTGATTGAGACACTTTTCTTTTTTCTTCATTTATCATAAAATCGCGAAGAATTTCGTCAAGATAACTTTTGGCGGAATAGGTACGGGAGGTAATATTACTGTTTTCTTTAGTATCCACAATGACATATCCGTACACCTCTTTTTTTTCATTTTTAAATTCTATGGTCGCATCCACGTTCAGTCCTGCTGTTTTCTCAAAATAGGCCGGTAAACTTATCGTAAAAACAAAACCAGCTTTGTGGGTAATCAGTTTTAGGTCTTCTTCTGTAAATTCTTTCCCGATTATTTCAATAAATAAATCGTTAGATTTTACAGCAATTCCGTTCTTGTACATATAGACCCTCGGAATGTTGAAACGTCCGGGTTTATAGGCCCGCATCCCAAAAGAAATTGCTGCTCTGTCTGTCGAAGTATTTTGATGAGGACCACTCACTAATTCAAAATTTTTCTTTTCTATTTTGACAGAATCTATTCCTTTTTCTATGCTGTATGTAATATCGATAGTTTCACCTGTAGTATACTTTAATTTTTCAATCGTCGTCTTTATTTCCTGAGCTGTTACATGAGTGTTATGGAACATCAGGGAAAAAAGTACTAAAATAAATATTCCGGATTTCATTGTTTAGTCTTTTAAGCTGTATAATACTTTTTGGAAGTCTGATTTGAATCTGCTTTTATTTTTACTGACTGTTTTTATAACCAAACTATAAAATACTGTTTTAGTTTCGACAGTTCCTGTAAAATAATAAAAGTTTTCGCTTGTTTCGGTGTCAAAATAAGTGAGGTCGTTTTCTGCAAAATTTATCCCCCCTGCTTTGGTAATTTTTACGGGAGAAAGGATCTTTTTCTTCATTTCTTTTCCTCCGTAACCATTCACAATTTCCTGATGGAAAACGGTTAATGGTTTCACTTTCTTACCTGACAACTGCATATTTTCTTTTTTCTCCAATACTACATAGCCTAAAATCTCATGTTCTGCATTACTAAAACAAATTGCGGCATCTGCACTTACTCCATATGCTCTTTTAAGATAAGCCGGCAGGGTAATCTCAAAAACGTTTCCTGCTTTATACTCTTTAAAAGCATGTTCGCCTGAGTTAATTTTGGCTGCTGTTTCCTCCTCGTTCAGTACGGTACCGTTTATATTTAAAGTAACTGTTTCTGATTTTAGGGCCTGGCCGTCTGTAAACATCTGCAGTTGCGGTAAATCTATTTTTCCTGCTTTACGGGGTTCTAAAATGAAGCTGTATTTTATTTCATAACTGCTTTTTCCGTTCACATAATTCCGGGAAGAGCTTCGGGAAGGACCTGCAATAAGCCTGAACTGACTCTGATCGAGTTCAGAAACACTGTCGATATCTTTTTCTACTTTATAAGTCACCAGAATTTTATCTACTATATTATACTCTGGTTTGTCAACAATAATTTTTACTTCCTGTCCTTTTGACTGAAAAGTCTGCAGCAGTAAAAACACAAGAGCTGTTTTTAAAAATTTCATAGTATCATTTTAATTTATTTGAATGTTTTGTTGAACGTATAACTTCGTTCTGAATTCCGGAATTCAATTTCTACATCGATAACAAATTCCTTTTGATTGTACAGCATCACACAATCTTTTACTTCAAAACTCCTGTCGACAGCGGCAAACTCATTAAGAGATATTATTTTTCCCGAAGAGTTAAAAACCTTAAAGTCTTTATGTTTCTTTTCTTCGCTGTCATAAATAAACTCTGCCATTTTTTTACCATCGGGATAAAAGAGTTCTACTATTTTACCTTCATCAGTAATGGTTATTTTCTGCGCTTTTTTTTCTGTACTTGTCCGGTAATAGTACACCAACTCTTCTTTCTCATTTTTCCAGTCGTAGATTCCTGAAAACTTTAGTTTTCCATTTTCAAAATATTCCGCCGCTTTTCCGTCTTTATTTCCGGCATAATACTTTATTTCAGAAGCTAAGGCGCCGTTTTCAAAATACGTTTTATACATACCGGATAATCTTCCGTCTCTTAATATCGATTCTTCCAGTTTTGGTTTTCCATTTTCAAAATAAACAAAATGTTTACGGGGCTCTTCATTTCTTTCATTAACGGCTTCAGGGTATTCCGTCAGTTCTTTTAAATTTCCGTTTTTATAATACACTTTCCAGCTGCCTGTGTTGTAATTGTATAAAACACTGCTAACATGTTTAGACGCTGCTATTTTATAATGTTCTGTTTTTTCAATCTTTCCGTCCGGATAATAATAAGTATGTGTACTGTCTTTTAGCTGCGGGTTTTTAGAAACATATTTTCCTATAAATTTTAACTTTCCGTCTTTATAAAAAGTCTTCCATATTCCGTCTTTGAAGTTCTTTTTATAATATCCCTGTTCGGCAACCTTTCCATCGTAGTAATGGGATTCAAAATAGCCGGAATAATAGGTATTGTCATAGTGGTACAATTCCTGTATCGAATCCCCAAAAACCTTTCTGTACCTTTCTTTGGCCGGATATAACAATCTCTCCTCTCTTAATCTGCCCGTTTTGTCATATTCTTTTTCAAGCCAGCTGGTATTTTTTTCATTATCATATTCATAAAGACTCTCTTTTTTCCTGATCCCCGATTCATAAAAATTGGTTTCAGAAATTCTGTTGTGGTTCTTATAAATCTCTTTTATTCTTATGGTTCCGTCCTCACGGGTTACTTCATAAGTACCGTCTCCTTTTTGATCTAAATCCTTTACAATAACCAGCCGCCCGTTTTTATCGTATTCCCTGATATAACTGGAACGCTTTCCATTATCATAAAACTTTTGAATTTTTTCCGGATCTCCATTTTCAAAATAACTGATAAAAGTTCCGGATCTGTCGCCATTAACATAATTACCCTCTGATTTCTTCAGTCCGTTTTCATAATATTCCAGCCATTTGCCGTTCAGTTTTCCTTCTTTATAATTGCGGATTACTTTTACCTGTCCGCTTTTATAAAATTCTTTTCCTGTTCCGTTATCTTTCCCTTTTACATAATTTTGTTCCTGAAAAAGCTTTCCATCAGAAGAAAATCTCTGCCACAAACCGGTCTGCAGGCCTTCAGCATCCAATTTGCCTTTTTCGGTACCGTTTCCATTATATTTTCTTTCAACAAATTGGGTCTGCGCAAACGAGATATGGGCGGTCACCATTAAAAATAGAATAAATCTTAAATGCATCTTAGCAGGGAAATTAAAAATTGGGGAATAATGAAGGGGTTGATTCTTGTCACGAAATAAAAATCGCTTAATCATGGTAATATTCTATTTTTCGCTCCATAACAGCCGAAATTTCACTTTCCGGACTGTTAACCCTTATCTTACATTCGGTCCAGTTATCATACTGATCGTATTGGTAATCGTAATATTTATCTAAATAAAGCTGTTTTTTCCTGACGAGCTGTTCATCTTTGGGTTCTACATGTAATAAAATAGCGGTCAGATCACCCTGTTTATTGTATTTTCTGGTATAATTGTGCACGTTTGATAAATAATACTGTTCCGGGTATTTATGATAAATAGATTCTGTTTCTACAAATCCGTATTGCTTATTGTAAAAATACTTTACGATCCCTATTTCTTCTCTTGTTTTATCATCGACAGCAAAAACGGTATATTGCAGTAATCGGTCTTTATCGTCGTAATCAAAAAGAATTTCGGCTTTTAAAGTTTCTATCTGAGTCCTGAAATATTTGATAAGAAAATCCAGAGAACGGTCTCTGTGCATTTTGATTTTTTTTAAAAGACCTTTTTCATTGTATTCATAGTGCCATCTGTCTTTAAAATGTTTGTCATCCAGATCTTCATCACTGCCATTGAGCTTTTTTTGGGGAGTAATTGTTCTGTAAAACACGGCATCAGTAATCTTCTTTTTATCTTCATCATAATTGAGTCCGTATATTTCATGTACGGCATCCGGATGCTGTGGATAATCCTTATGATAATAACTTCTGCTGGCACGTATACTATAAAATCTCGGGTCTGCCATTGGAGGAAATCCCTTTGTACCAGAAAATCTTTTTTTAGAGATTAAATCGTATTCACTATATTCATACAAAGTTAAATATTCTAAATCCAAAGGTTCCAAAACCAGCAGACTGTCATTGTATGCCCCAAACAAAGATTGTGTCATTAATCCGTCTTTGTTATATTCGGCAAAGACCTTTTCGACATCTCCTTTGGGCGTTGCTATTCGGTTAGCATTATTGTATGTATTGCTGAGATCAACATAATGTACCTTTAGATGAAAGGATTTTACAGGGCCTTTAAGATTTTCATCTTTTAAATCGTCAGCCAGCAGGTTTCCGGACGCATTATCTTTTAGTGTCTGTGAAAAACACGGACCGGTAAAAATAAATACCAGTAAACTAATTATTGCATCTACACTTCGTAAAGTTCTAACCATAAGCTTTTTGAAAACACTAAAATTGTTTTTATTTTTACGGAATCCCACATTCCTTACCCGATTATTTTTCCGGAAAAATTTGTTTAATTTTTTTAGCTAATATAAATTTATTTCTGTTCAAAATACATTTTTAAATTTGATACGAGCATTTTTTTTACCATCTGTATTTTTATTTCGAACCATAAAAAAACCTCGGAAATCAGCTGATTCCGAGGTTTTAATTTATGATGATCTTAAGTGCTTCTGTTTAAAAAAGCCTTACATTTCTTTTAAGTTCACTTCTTTTTTATCGCCGTCTTTATCTATGGTTACCCGTTTTTCAACATTGGCTTTATCTGTATAAGACTGTCTTGCTGTGCCGTAATTGGTTGTAGACCCCTGATATCCCCAGTAGTTGTAATAATTGGTATAACCGGACACGTAAGAATAGTTATAAGAATTGGTAAAATCAAAACTTGCCATTACCACATAGGTTCCCGGCATCAGATCTGAAAATTCAAAATGCCCCTTATCGTCATACACTTTGGCTTTTTTAACAGAATAACCAAAATCGCTGTTCAAAGGAACTTCGGGCATTTTTTTCTGTTTACGGATTTTCTTATTCACTTCTACCCACTCCTCATAATAGTCTGAACTTGGAAAAAGGGTAATCTCTGTACCCTGCGGTGCGTATTGTTTTTTTGCTGTATTGACCAGACCTCCGAGTCTTTTACCAGAATCCGATCGTGCATAAGCGGTACCAATAATAACACTATTGCCTTTAGAAATCTGCTTAACAGCTTCTTCTTTATTAAATGCGTTCTTAATAGGCTGATAATCCAGCTCTTCATTGGTTGTGATCTCCCACATTCCTTTAGCCATAGACATTTCGCGCTGCCAAAGACGACGGTCTTTTTTGTCAATAATATAATTATAAACCGCATTCGTGCTTTCTTCCAAAACCGAAACCAGCCATGTTTCGTGTTTACCGGTTCTTGGAGAATTGTACACAAAACTTTTTACCTCTTTGATCGTATAATATTCAACCAGTACACTGGATTCATCATTATAATAAAACTGCGGAAAACGGGCTTTGTATCCTACATCCAATGGCAATGTTCCAATAAGATGATCGGTCCAGTTGAAGTCAAAAAATTCTTCTTTAGGTTTTAGTTTCAGTTTTTTATCTTTTTTGGTTTTCTTAGAATAAAAATTACCGGTAATGGTTTCTCCAAAATTAAGATTTAGTTTTGCGTTCTTGGTTTCATCGGCATAACTAATCGCTTTAAGTGTCTGGGCATCTGCTGTACTAATACGTGACGTTGGTTTTCCATTGTCTTTTGGAGTATACGTATTGTTTAAAGTTAACTGATTGTTCACAGTAGTAATATCATAGGTCAAAGATCCCATATTTTTCCAGTCTTTATCCTTCACATAATAAACCGTATAGAGAGACTTTCCGGGTTTGATATACTTCGTATTAATATCTTTACTTCCCGGCAATAGTTCTTTTTGTCCGAATACTGTAAAAGGAAGCAGTACTGCTGCATAAAAAAGTTGTTTTATTAAACCTGATGTTCTCTTTTTGGGAAATTCCGATTTCGGTACTAAAAAACCAGCTGTATTGTAAGCTTTCATTGTGATTTCTTTGATTAATTACAAATTTACTGACGTTAGCTGCGGAAAACAATACCTGATTTCATGGTTATTTGTCTTTCTATATAGGGTTTGATTCATCAAACCGACTTCTCTTTTTCCAGCGGATCATAAAGCATGGCAGTACACAAACAGTTTTTTCTTTCCTTACTTCTTAATATAGGACAGTTTACACAGGACTGACAGCTTTCCCAGAACTTTTCATCCGAAGGTAATTCTGCAAAAGTAACCGGTTCAAAACCCAGTTCGTGATTCATTTTCATTACGGCAAGACCGGAAGTTAAACTGAATATTCTGGCCTCGGGATATTTCTCACGGCTTAGTTCAAATATTTTCTTTTTAATTTTTCTGGCAAGGCCTGTATGGCGAAACTCGGGTGCCACTATGAGTCCCGAATTGGAAACAAATTGTCCGTTTTCCCATGAAGAAATAAAGGAAAATCCGGCCCATCTCCCGTCTGAGGCAAATGCGATAACCGCTTCTCCCCTGTTCATTTTGGTTTCGAGCAGTTCCGGGGAACGTTTTGAAATACCCGTTCCTCTGCCAATCGCAGAGGCTAAGGTTACTTCACAAATCTGCCGGATCCAGAAAGTATGTACTGATCTCGCTTTTTCGATCGTAAAATCAATTGGGATCTCCGTTTCTTCAACTGCTGAAACCACAGCATGAGTCCGGGATGAAACCGAAAAGAAACTTTTTTTAGTCAGGTTTATATCGGGATTGATTACGGGATTTAAAATTTTCATACGTCTTGTAGATATCATTATTCTTTTACAATATAATTCTCATTCTGTCATGATCTGATTTATACAATTTGTGAGATCAGCAGCACGGCAATAAAAAAGACAATACCAAATACCATTGTGTTAATAATCCTGTCCTTATGCCGTGCAGATCTAAGAGAGGTATACTGCTTTGTAATTTCGCGGCTTCTTGTTTTATTTTTTTTCATACGCTGTTTTTAAATGGTTTTGTTTTCGTCAAAAAAACAAAGGGTATGCCAGAAGAACCAAAAACAGAATAAACAACTAAATAACAGCAACTTAATCGAATAAATTCTGTTTTATTCTTATCCTGATACTTATCAAAATGAGAAGACCGGCCTTTCAAAATGAGAAAAAGTGCCATGGTTTTGTTCTGATTCTTTTAAAAAAAAGCTGTATGATGTACTCTTAAATAAGGAAAATGACGAATTAAAAGAAGATCCCTAGATACCCGAATTTTAATCAGAATATGGTATTTTTGATAGCTGTTGAGCAGAATGGCACATTTGTAAAACTAAAAAAGATACTGCTGCAAAAACAGACAGACAGTTCCTTACTCTAATTTTAATCTATACTTTATGGCAGACAAAGCAGAAGAAAATTACAATCCTGAATTTATGGAAAGAGCCGTATATCTTTCTAAAATAGCGTATCAAAGCGGTAAAGGCCTTCCTATTGGCTGCGTCATTGTTCGAAACGGAGAAATTATCGGCGAAGGTCATAACGAAATCTTTTTAAGAAACAATCCTACTTCTCACGGCGAAATGGTGGCGATAGAAAATGCCTGTAAAAACAGTGGTGCACTGCTGCTGGAAGACTGCGAAATATATACAACTTTACAACCCTGCCCAATGTGTCTTGGCGCCATTTACTGGGCCAAATTGTCTAAAATATATTACGCCTGCAGTAATGAAGATGCTTCTGAGGCGGGATTTGATGATTCTTTTATTTTTGAAGAGTTTAAGCTTGAGCCCGAAAAAAGAAAAATTCCACTATATGGTAAAAACTACCCCGAAGCAGCTCAGGTCTTACGGGAGTGGAAAGCAGAAAACATTCCTGCATCGCAGCCCTGGTCTGAAAACAACTGAACCTGAAAATCCTGTTGTACGTTTTTTAAATTTCTAAATTCAGAACCGCATTTTCTCACTTCAGCTGACACTAAATTTATTTACGATTCATGATTTATTAAATAGTATATACAGAAAAAATAATTACATTCGCAAAACACTTATAAAATAAGGCCGGACCGCTTTTTTTACAAAATAAACCTGTGAAAATTTCCTAAAGCCAATACCACTTAAACGCCAAAAAAATACAAACTGAACAAATAGAAGACCCCACCAATGACAAATAATTGTTTAAACTGCAATGAAGCAATTACAGGAAAATTTTGCAGTAATTGCGGACAGTCGACCTCTACACATCGATTTTCTTTATCTCATGTTCTTAAACACGACTTAATTCACGGAATTTTCCACTTTGATACCGGCTTTTTCTATACGATGAAAGAGCTGTTTTTAAGGCCTGGACACAGTATCAGGGAATATGTAAAGGGAAAAAGAGTAAAACATTTTAATTATTTTGCCACCATTATTCTTTTGCTGACCATAAACTATTTCCTGAAAAAATGGACGAAAATCGAAGTATCTGACTTGTATGATCAAACGGCTTTGTCTGGTGTTTTTAAGGTTTTAAAGGAATATTCAAAAATTACTGTTTTTTTACACGTTCCCATTATTGCTTTTGCCAGTTATCTGCTCTTTAAAAAAAGCGGACAAAACTATACGGAGAATTTAGTACTCAATATGTATCTGTTATGCGGAGTTTTGGCAATCAGCCTTGTCCTGCCGGTTTTTATGATTTTTAGCGACAACAAGGAATTTCTGCTTATGGTTAATACTTTCCTCAGTGTACTTACCTTTGTCTATATCGTCATTTTCTTTTATCAGTACTTTTCTGTATTTGATTTAAAAAAGCACCAGCTTATTATCCGGGTTATTCTTATCGCCATCCTGTATCTGGCAGCGAAACAAATAATAAATACAGGTTTAAATATTATCGGACTTAAATATCTGCATTAATTGTAAACACAAAATACGACCAGAATCAAAAGCTCATTTCTTTGGGAATGGGCTTTTTTTTATGCCTTTTAAAGATCTGTTATCAGCCTTAAAAAATGTTCCCGGAATAAAAAACATCCTGATCATGTAAAAACGACCCAACCACAATACATTTTACTTATTTATTTAAGACATAAAACAAAGAATCATTTTTAAACCTGACGGTATTCTGTTTTTCATCTCTTATTTTAACAAATAAAATACACTTAAATCATTTGTACCAGATTTTTTTGTACCCAAAAACGTACTGTATCACCCCTCCTGTAAACCTTTATTAATCAACTTTGTAGGATAGTTTACTAAACACGTAACCAACAGAATCGCAGTTTGGTAAAACTTATCTAACCCTTTATTAACTATTACCTATTTATTAACCTTAATGTTTTAAAAATGAAAAAATTCTTAAAATTAGCAAGTCTGCTGTTTATTACAGCCGCAGTGTTTTCTTCCTGTGAAAAGGAACAAGATTTTAATGAGCCTCAAAGCGTTACTAAAAGCGGAGAGCAAAACGCCAGCAAGCAAGCTGCCCCGGCTGCTGCAGTAGAAGGCACTGTTACTGCATTAGGCAGTGCCGGAGCCAGAACGATTACTTTGCAAACCAATACATTATCGTGCCCCGGCGGTTTATGCACCTCCTACGGGGTTTGGTCAACGGGCGTTTATACCGTATGGTTCCAGATGCGTTTCAATTCCGGATTTTACTGGAGCCGAGGCGGAAAATGCGGATATGGTATCTTAATTGGTGATCAGAATACGGGCGGTGATCCGGGATGGGACGGTAATGGCGGAAGTGCCCGATTTATGTGGTATTGTCCAAACGGATCCAATACAGCCAAAGGAAGCGGGGCTTATCTTCAGCCTTATGTATATTACAGAGACCAGCCCGGGCAATATGGTAATGACTTTGGAAAAAAATACTATATACAGGAAAATGTAACGTACAACTGCCAGATATCGGTTAAACTCAATACGGGATCCAATACAGACGGCTACGTTAAATATTATGTAAACGGTACTGAAATCCTGAATCAAAAAATCCGCTGGGTAACCAATGATTCTAAGCGAAATGTGAATGCCGTTAGTCTGCACACTTTCAGAGGCGGAAGTCAAAGTTACTGGACGGCTCCGGTAACCAGTTCGATTTATTATCCTAGTGCTTCCTGGGACGCTCTATAAGGTAGTGTTCCTGCCGGAAACAACTTAGGAATAAATAAAAATAACAGCTTCGATGGTGTGTAACCAGTATCGAAGCTGTTAACTGTTTAGACAGCAAATCTTTGTAATAACATTAATCCGCCTAATTTTGTCTGATTTTGTTAAATTAAGGACTCCCCTGTTCCTTTTGAACTTAAGGAATTCATTCATAAGAAAATCGATTATACCAAAAAACCTCTAATTTAGAATTAGAGGTCTTTCTGTTTTTAAAATTCTAACGCCATCCGAGCTCCGGAGCAACGTATTTAAGTATAGACGATAATATATGTACATTGTACTCAACTCCCAGAGTATTAGGTATCGTAAGCAATACGGTATCGGCTTCCTGAATAGCTTCATCTTCGGCCAGTTCTTTTATAAGTTTTTCGGGCTCAGCAGCATAACTTTTTCCAAAAATGGCACGCTTATCACTTTCGATATAGCCAAAACTATCGGCTCCTTTACCCTGATCTCCAAAATAAAATTTATCCTGATCATTGACTAAAGCAAATATTGAACGGCTTACTGAAACTCTCGCTTCACGCGAATGTCCGGCTTTTTTCCAGGCTTCTTTATACAATCTGATCTGTTCTGCCTGCTGAATATGAAACGGTTTTCCGTTTTCGTCAAACTTCAAAGTAGAACTTTGCAGGTGCATTCCGTTTTCAGCTGCCCAAATCGCTGTAGCATTCGATGCGGCACCCCACCAGATTCGTTCCCGCAGTCCTTCGGAATGCGGTTCAAGACGCAATAAACCCGGTGGATTTGGAAACATCGGATACGGATTGGGTTCTGCAAATCCTTCCCCACTGAGTTTATCCAAAAATTCCAGTGCTTTTTTACGTCCCATATCGGCATCCGTTTCACCATTTTCCGGTTCGTAGCCAAAAGAGCGCCATCCATCGATAACCTGTTCCGGCGATCCTCTGCTGATTCCTAATTGCAGCCGGCCTTCTGATATTAAATCCGCTGCACCGGCATCTTCGACCATATACAACGGATTTTCGTACCGCATATCGATTACGCCTGTTCCAATCTCTATTTTCTGTGTTTTAGCGCCAATAGCCGAAAGTAAAGGAAATGGCGATGCCAGCTGTCGTGCAAAATGATGAACACGAAAGTAAGCACCGTCTATACCAATTTCTTCTGCGGCAACAGCCAAATCTATGGACTGCAGCAGTGTATCGCTTGCCGTGCGGGCTTTATAGGACGGATGATTGGCCCAGTGTCCAAACGATAAAAATCCTATTTTTTTCATAGATTACAGTTCTTATTAATTACACTTTCAAATATACGCATCATTATTGACTGAGCCTGATTCTTCTTCAACGCTTTTTCAAAAAAAATTTCTTATCAGCTGAATCCTCAAAACGTGATGTAAATAAAAAACAGCCGCTATGCAGACTAAATTCTGTTATATTTTTGCCATGTTTGCTTCATCCTTAACAGCGTTTATTTTCATTTTAAGCCAATTCATTGATACATAACTTCCATTACCCGTTATGGCTTTTACAAGTGATTCATTGTTTTCCCAATCCAGAATATAAAGCCCGGTTTTGGTGTTCAGTCCTTCGTTTTCGGTTCCAACAAAAATATTCTGATAGTCTATATACAGCGGCACCGAATTCCGGTAATAAACACTTAAAGTTAAAACTCCAATATGTTCTGTATCTTTTGGATATTCTTCATAAATAACTTTACAAATTTCATTTCCTTTTTTTAATACGGTAATAGTCTTTTTGTCAAAAGGGCTTCTTCCCGGAGTACTTTTTGCTTTGAAGCTTTTCACTTTCAAAGATTTGTCCGTATCTATTTTATGAATAAATTTATCCGTCTCCAGAATTTTAGCATCATTGTACAAACTCACTTTTGGATCGCCGTAAGTATTGTATACTACATAACGAAGTTCATTATTCAGTTTTATCAATGCTATACCCAGTCTGGAATACTCGTTTCCTTTGTCATAGTACAAAAACTCGTAATTTTTGATTTTGTTTTCTGACATGCAAAAGGCGGCAATTTGTTTTCCTTCTTTATAATTTACAGGTTTCCAGTCAAACATAAAACTATTTGTATTGCTGCCATTTTTATAAAAGGTTTCAATTTCAGCTCTTTTGGCTGTAATTAAATCGCGATACCGCACATTCCTTTTATCCTGTTCCAGATTACCACTGCTTTTTAACAAGCAGAACATATCCTCTTTTTTATAGTAATAATAAGCCCCTAAATCTTTATTAGGTTCTCTGCTTCCGGAACATTCACCACTTTGGGTAATTTTTTCGAGATAAAAACAAATGTAATTCCGGTCTATTATTTTGTATTTACCACTTGAACTTGTAAAACAGCTGTTCCCGCAGTCTGCCACATTATAACTGGCAAAAGTCTGGTCCGGTTTCAATGTAATCATATTTCCAATAGCAAATTCGTCAGGACTGTTGGGAAATAAATAATACGCTGCCGTTTCATCTGTTAGTATTAGTTCGTTTGAATTCCACGTACCCTGCAAATCACTTATCATTACAGGCTGCTTAACCCATTCAAAACCTTTATAATTAGATTGAAAGCCGGAGTCTGCAGCTGTATCTTGGGGATTATTCTGTTTTTGCGAACAGCTGAAAATCATACCTGACAGAACAAGTAAAAAAACAGTTTTCATATTCTAAATTTTAGTTATTCTTCAATTGTAATGCTGACATTGTCAGCTGTCAGAGAGCTGATTTTTCCGTTATTATAACAAACAAAATAGTTTTTGCTTTCCTGATAAGTAACGGAATCATAGATCATGGGAATCCGCACTTTATTGTTTAAATCAATTACTCCCATTTTAAAAAGATCAGAAACGATAAGATATTTTTTATTGATCATTTGTTTTATTTCTCCGTAAACTGCCGGAATTTTTAAGGACAGTATTTTATTTTCATCGGAACCTAAATCTATCAGTCCCTGTTTTCCGTTTAAAGAAACCACTATGTAGTTATGATCCGTAGTCTGAATCAGGTTGTCATAAATAACGGGAATAATTACGGTTCCCAAATGATTTACAAGTCCAAATTTAGTATTGTTTTTTACTTCCAGATAGTTGTAAAACTTTGAGAAACTGATTTCATCGTAGGCCGGTGAAATTATTGCTCCATCAGAATTAGCAATGTATTTTTTAGAATCTTTTTCGGTAATAAACAAATTCTTGTTGTACGTTTTGCTGACTTTGGAATATAGCGGAGGAAACAACAGGTCTCCTTTTTCATTCATCAATCCCTGCTTTCCGTTTCTAAAAAATTTAAAAATCTTCGGATTATTCCATTCTAATTCTACCAGCGAATCACATTCTACCTCAAACAAAAAGCCTCCCCGGGAGTTATAAACCCTCTCTTTCCGGTCTTTTCTGGCAATTATAGTGCTGAAAAGTGTTCTGTCTTTTCTAAAACTGTCATATTCTAAAGGAACCACGATTTTTAAATCAGGGCCAAGAATTCCCGATTTGTTGTCCTTTGTAACTATAAAATTAAAAGATGGTTTTTGAGGCATTCTTTTATCATACAATTCCTTGATAATCCCAACATCATTATCCGGCATTCTCCTTTCCTGCAGATACTGAGTCTCTATTTTATCATATTCAAAACTCAGCAGTACCGTATTATCACGATCAATAATTCCGTATTTGTGATCTTTTTTAGCAATGTAAACAGAATCTACAGAAGTTATAAGGGTGTCATAAACAAAAGGAACACAGATTTTTTCATCGACAGCTGTTATTCCGTATTTGTTTTCTTTTTTTCGGATAAAGTACAGCTTCCAATTCTCTAAATATCGTACATCCTGATTTTGATCAACAAATCGTTCGGCAATTAAATTTGCTTTGGTGCTGTATTTTTGAACCAGTACTTTTGAGCCTGAACCCGAAGTTCCATTATTTCTAATCGTAAAACCTCCGTCAGCGTCCAAAAATAAACTGCCCTTCACTTTTTGAATAATTTTATTTTCATTTAAATCGAAAAATACAACTTCATCAGAAGCTGATAAAAAGGCGAGGCTGTTTCGAAAATCAAGTTTATAATTCTTTTTGGAAACGGATAATCCTGCTATTTTCTTTCCGTCAAGTGATACAAAATCAATTTTATCAGCCGCTTTATCTGATTTATCCATACAAACCAGAATTTCTCCCGATTGTTCTTTTTTATTCTTTATGCCGGAAAGTACCACTTTATTGGATGCCCTGTAAATTAGGTCATAAACACCAGCTTTAATGATTATTTTTCCGTTATCCGTAACAAGACCGGGGCGCTTTGTGTTATCATAAAATTTATAACACCTTCCTTTTGTTGTCTGCATAACATAATTCACATCGACGTTTTGAAAGGTGTTTTTTGTGCTCTGTCCGTTTTTATCGAAAAAACCATATTTCCCATTCTTTTCGTAAAATATCGTATTATTGATGACAGCTGAAATCTGATCTTTTGAAAAAGTCGTATTCATATTTTCATCTATAATCGTGTCAAAATAGTGATCCGTTTTAGCATATATCCGTCTCTTTCCATTTAGATAGGCTGTCTGGATTTCTTTAAATTTCGGTTCTATTATTTTTTGACTGTTTAAATCGTAAAAACCTATCAGGTTATGATAACGTAAATGAACAATTCTGTTTGGATCAACTTCTGAAATATCATATTTTTCAAGAATTCGGATCCCTTTGTTGTTCTCAATTTTAACTAAATAATGATGATAGCCCTGAATGTGAAAAAAAACGTCATTATTGTCTAAAACCATTTTTTCGAATTTATACACCTTGTCACAATCCTTTGGAAGTTCATAAATTGTTTTATTCTGAGCCGTAACAATCCTGTATACATTATCCTGATCTTTAACCAGATACAAGCCGTCTAAAAAAACTTTGATTTCTTTATAAACAACCGGAAAAACTTCTTTCCCGTCTTTATCAAACAACCCGAAATTATAATACTGATTTACGAGATAGTATTTATTGTCAAAAGAACTGATTGAACGGTAATCCGTCTTAATAATGATTTTACCGTTTTCGTCTATCACTCCAACATCCTGGTAATCCTGATCTACAATATATTGATTGTCTAAGCCATTATCTATTTGTGTATAAACCGGCTTTATAATTTCATTACCCTGTTTATCATCAAGACCAAATACTTTTCGATCCTGAAGTTGCTCTTCGTGAGGATCAGCAGGTTTTGTCAGACTTGTTAAAACCCGGTTTGAATTTGGAAAGGTGTAACTCCAGTTTGTGGGCGGATATTCCTTTTTGCTTTCTGATTCCGAAAAGATTGGTTCTTTTCCGTCAATACTGTATTTCTTAATTTTTCCTTTTAAACAGGTTTCCAGATAAGGTTTGGGAGCAGTTTTAATCTTTCTGCCAAAACGGGTCTGTTTGAAATCATACTTTACATACACATGATCAAACTGAGGTCTTATAATAGTCGTTTTATCTTTTTCCACAGCAATCCATCCCCAGGCTTTTTGCTTTTTGGTCAGAAACAAACTGCCGGAAATTTGTTCCATTTCCTCAAATTCGGCTTCGGTAATCGTTTTATTATGTATTGTTTTTAATCCAAAATGATTGTTTTTCGCATAAACAACCGCATTGGAAACATAGTCCCAGTCTTCTTTTACAGGATAAACATATTTCAAATTGGTCCAGACCTTATTTTGCAGACAATTGTAAAAGTTGTTTATGGACTCATAAACCGGCTGGGTATCATACTTATCCTTTGTCAGGTTGTAAATACCAAATTTGCCGTTTTTCTTTACAATGATGCGTTTATCTTTTTGCCGATCTTTAACGATTTGGTCAGCTGTCTCTATTTTATTCTGCCTGAATATATTCAGTCCATTGGAATAAGTTATAATTTCATCGAAAGCGTTCCGGGCGCTAATCGTATTGGCACTAAAATCATGAACTGCTGTTTTGTTCTCTTTTTTAATAAAAAAGTCATTTGTATGGTCAACGAAATAAGGTGCTGTGTTTTCAATTGAATCACAGTCATCAATTAAAAACTGTTTCTTTTCTATATCAAATAATCCAAATTTGTCTGAACTCTTCTGCAGAATAAGATAATTTCCGCCTGCCTGCTGAACATATTTTAATTGTTCTGCAAGCAGTTTTCCGTTTATATTGTAAAGACTTATTAACGAATTTCTATCATTTGAAGACAACATCATGATTTTATCATAAATCGCGACATTGCCTGTATAATTACCAAACGGAATAATCGTGTTTCCTTTGAGATCAAATACCGCAGTCTGACGGTTTAAAACAGCTGTTATAAAATCTGAATTCTTACTCCTAAAAGGAACATCCTCATAAACTGGCATCAGGATGTATTTTTTGGCATTGCTGTTATAAACCCCAAAATGTTTTAATAATGCTGTTTTTACGCTCACTATTTTAACTGAATCACTGATCGCTGCTCCTTGCTGAAATTGGTAATCCAGTATTGCTCTGCAATGTTTTTTCCAGATGTTAACATCTGTATTGGCAAGTGTCTGCTGGTCTTTTATTTGCTTTAAAGTCTGCAGGGCTTCGTGTACTTTTCCGTCGTTAAAAAGCTCCACTGCCTGTTGTTTTATCAAATCATAATTTTGAGCAGGGCAAAGCTGTATCAGCAGCAGAAAGAAAAATAGTATCGGGGCTTTCATTTTTTTACTTCTCTTGTTACTTATTTTATTTGAGGCAGTAAACGGTATTTATTGCCATTTTTTGTACAATAAAATAATCCTCTGTTAAAACTAATTTTGTCATACTTAAATGGAACTACTGTTTGATTTTGAGAATTGACAGCACCATATTTTCCTGCTTTTTTCACTATATAATAATCTTCATTTTCTGCTATAGTAATTTCCTCATATAAAAAAGGTACCAGCTGCTTTAAATCATTGGTATACAAACCATAAAAATTGTTCTCATCCTGAATTACTAAATATTTTACACGTTCGCCTGTAAAATTATCAGCTGTTTCAACTTCTTTAAAGCTCACAACAGGTGTTTTATACAGTATATTGTCATCTTTTACAAGATAATACTTTCCATCAGTCTGTTTAGAATACTTCATTTTAAGCTGTTCTTCCCAGGATATATAGGGATATGTATCGCTAATATTTCCATAATAATCTCTGTAAAACATTTTACCGTTTTTATACAAATGATAATTGTTATTACTATCTGTAACAACACTATCCATGATTACCGAAAAAACCTCTTTTCCCTTAAAATCATAAACACTTATAAGCGAATCTTTTTTAGCCGTAATAATAGCTTTTGAAAATTTAATCTCATCAAATTCAGCAGGCAGAAGTATTCCGGAATTTGAATCAAGAAGTCCAACTTTATTCTTTTCTTTTACTTTATAACCTGAAAAAGATGCACTGTAACCTGAATATGGATCTTTAATTTCCAGTGCGTTTATTTCCTGATATTTTTTATCTGTAATGGTCAGGTTGTCTTCATCGATTATTCCGTATACATTATCCTTTTTGCTGATAAATAATTTGCCGTTCTTAGATTCTAAATAGTCGTATACAAAAGGAATTCCGGGTTTTCCTTTAGAATTAAGGGTTCCGTATTTATTGTTTCTTTTTAAAATATAATTTTCAGCAGAACTTCTGTAATAATACTGCTTATTCTTATTCAGGATTGTATCAAAAATAAACTGTCCTCTGTTATCATACTTTTCAAATTTATCTTCAGTCGTTTTAGTGTCAACGTAAGCCGTCGTATATCCAAAATCTTTATCGTCCTGAAAACGATTGGCTCTTAATTTCCAAAAGACCTTTTTTGTTTTCAGGTCATAAACTTTTACAGAATCGGGGCTTCTTATAATAATTACGCCATTGTTTGCACTAAAATCCCAATTTTCATTATTTTTTATTCCAAACTCGGCGATAAGTTCTTTTTGGCTGCTGATTATATGTACCGTTTTATTTTCTTTCCCGTAAACCGTGCAGGCAAACAAATCGCTTTTAAATTGTTTTAAGTACTGGTTTTCTTCAAAATAAAGGTATTGATTGTACATTCCCATTTCCGGGAAATACTTTAACTGAATATCGTCGTAAGTATCCGGCTCCACTATTATTTTTCCATCAAAGTTTATGATACCATCCTTTTTTGAGGTGTTGTTTGAATTAAATCTGAAATAAGCAGAAGCTTTTTTACAAAATTCCTGTGAAGGATAGGGAGACAAATTGCGATACTCCGTCTCGATAAAGTTTTTTACAACAGGATATCTAAAATCAGCAGCCTGCAGCCTTTTATTCATTACTCCTGTCTTATCCCCTTCTTTAAAAAAATAATTATCATTTTTTATTTCATAAAAAGGATGCTCTAATGCCGTTTCATTACCTAAACTATCCACTACAGTATCATAATTATTAGTTCTGACAGCAAAAAAACTGTTGTTTTCATTATCGTTAATTATCTGCAATCCGCGTATATCTTCTATAATTTTTCCATTTCTCAAATTATAAAAAAGTACTTTAGCGGTCTGGTAATTATGAGCCCTTATATAATTAGAATTCACAAATTCAAAAGAATGGCCATTCAATGGCAGTCTTTCTGTTTTGTCCTCTTTAATTTTCAGGACAAAATTCCTATAGGGTTTCTCGTTTATATCGGTACTATGCTTTTCGCCCGCAGCCGAAAATTCTTTAATAAAAATATAATCCGCATTGGTTTTACTGTCAAAATAATCCCAGGTTATCTCTTTGATCTCCCCCGAATAAAGCTCTTTTCCTTTACAATTAAAAATCGTCTGCAATCCATTATCAGCTATTGCATAAAACAAATCCGAATCAAAATTTTTGTATTCGATTTTGGTATATTTAACCGGAATAACTTCTTTACCATTTCGATCGATCAATCCTGATTTTGTCCCTTTGGAAGCAATGAATGTATTTTTCTTAGCATATTGTAAATTGGTGTAAACTGCTGGTAAAATTTCTTTATCATAAGCACTATCATCAAGACCAAACTTTCCGTTTCGTTCAAATATTAATCTGTCAAAGTCATTTTTTCTTCCGTAATCTTCAATACTCCCAATACTAATAGATTCTTCAAAAAGTACATACTTTTTATCCTTCTGATTGTTCTGGGTTTTAACGTCTGCTTTGTCACCGTTTCTTAAATACAAAGTCGCTTTATTATTTTTATAACAGGCAATATTTCCAAAATCACTAGCGAGATACTCAATATAATCAAATTCCGGCGGTATGAATTTATCTCCTTTCTGCACCCCTATGAACCCCCATTTATCAGCTTTTCTTAAAATAAAAACACGATTCGATAAATACCGGATATCATCATAATTCGCTTCGACAATAATTTTCCCGTCTAAATCCATCAGTCCAAATAGCTTGTTTTTTTTGAAAACAATGCCTTTAGGTTTGTCATAATCCGGTGTACAGATTTCTTCGCCATAAATAAGATTAATCCATTTTCCGTTATAAAATGTATTCCCTAATTTATTGATTGAATCATAGATGGGTTCTTTATAGTGTTTATCCTTTGAAATATTATAAATTCCGTATTTATTGTCTTTTTTTACGATAGTATAATAACTGAAAAAACGTGTCGGTCTTATCGTATCTTCTCTAAACGGTGCATTATCTTTATCATTGATAAGTTTGGTAAGCGCATTATCAAAATAAGTAAAACTGGAATGCAAGGGAACATAGGTATCAAATTTATGCGGGTCTGTAATTCCTTCAGGAGTACACAGGTACAAATAATGCTGACCGTTTTTACGAAAAGCAAACCATACATTATCCTTTAAAACCTCATTTTGAACCATACCACTATTAGGTTCAAAAAAATTATCAACATCGTCTAAGACCACTTTTTTGTTTTTTACATCAATGAGCTGGTATTTATTATTCTTGTTCTTAGTCCGTATAAAATCCGGAAAATAATGCAGCGTATTAAAAGTATTGAGATTTTTAAAAAGCAAATTTCCTTCCAGATCATAAACACTCATAATATCGTCATAAGAAAACTGGTTGTATTTAGGGTCCTCAGCTGTTAAAACATAATTGCCGTAAAAACTGATCGTATAATTTCCTAACGGAACAATAACGCTGCCTGTCTCAATATTGATTAAGGTTTGTTTGTTGTTTTTATAAACATGTAAATATTTAAAGTAATGTTCTTTAAACGGAATAGAGTCATAAACAGGCGGCAGCACATATTTTTTTGACTTCTCGTTATAAACTCCCTGAGATTTTAAGACTTTCGATCTGATATAAACTTTGTACAAGGAATCATTCAGCATGGTTTTCTTAAAAAACCGATGCTGCATTATATTTTCTAAGTGAAGCCTGTACAAATTAACGTTTGTGGTTTCAAGCGTTTTTGGGTCCTTTATTTTATTTAAAGTCTGGTATGATTTTAAAAAATCACCTGTGTCATAATAAGTTTGTGCCTGTTCCCGAATTACCTGTATGTCCTGAGAAAACACGGTTAATGGCCCTAAAATGAATACCAATAGTAGTTTTTTTATCATAGCTGTTAAAAATAAGCGGCTGTTACAATTGAATTGGCAAAAAGATACTTTTCTTATTAGTAACAGAGCACTTAAAAAGCAAAAAGGTTGGAAAAGAAACAAAATTATTTTTGAGCATAAAAAAACGATCAGACTTTATGCTCCTTCATCTAAAGAATTTCTTTTGAGGTTATTCAGGTCGAAAACCAATCGTATGGTTATACTTCAGATTACTGCGTATAATAAGGCATGCTGTACAAACATCTTACCGGTTCTCCGTTTATAGAGGCCGGAATCCATTTTGGACTTAGCTTTAAAACTCTTTCCAATTCTTTTCCTGTCCCGTATCCAAAATCGCGAAGAATTTTTATATCAGACAAAGTTCCGTCTTTTTCTATTACAAAAACGGCAAAAATTCCAGCTCTGATAAGAGGCTCTTCATTTCCATATTCATCTTTAACTATTGGCACCACAAAATTCTTTGTTATGAAGAGATCAAATCTTGCTATACCGCCAGGAAAATCAGGCTTGACCTCTACTTCTGAAGTTTTGTATAAACGATTGTTCAACAGCTGTTTTCTGGCAGGAACAGATTCCGGGCTTTTATCTTTCTCAGACTGTTCCATTGATCCCGCTCTTGAATTAATGACTGGCTCACTGGTGTTTTTTTGACAACTTGTAAGCAGGATAAAAGTAAAAAGGATAAAAAACTTTTTTGTCATGGCTTTATGGTGTTTCACCTGGTTTTGGAATCATAGTTAAGAGAATACCAATGTAATGTTTATTTTATTAACACAAACGTTATACTACAAAAGAAAGAAAGCAATTTTGACATAAAAAAAGCCCATTTCATGTGAAACGGGCTTTTGTAACATGTCAGCAGTACAAAAATAAATAGTCCAGCTGCCGGAACACGGAAAACTTATTTCAGCGGATATTTTACTAAATGTGTTCAGAAATTCTTCTAATCTAAAACAGAAATAAAATTTATTGTTTACGAAAAAATAATATATTTGCCCTCACAATAGAAAAAATGAGCAATCCAATTATTACCCTTATTATTAACAGCGCTATTATTATCGATCGATAGTAGTAAAGGGAATTTTTATATAAAAGTATTTAAAGTACAATTTTAAAAACCTCCCACAACGGGAGGTTTTTTCGTTTAGAACCAAAATGAAAAATTTGATGTCAATTATTATCGCAATTATCATTATTCATTCCCCGTGATGAGTCAGGATTGTATTGCCTAATAAAAACCTTTCTCATCCTGCTGAGAAAGGTTTTTTTTTGATCTGAACTGAAAATTAATCTACAAAACTTAAAAATATTTCACTAACAAATAAATAGTAAACATCCAATGAAAGAGCAATACACGCTAACCTTTTACACTGAAGATCAAATGGGATTAGTCAGCAGAACCGCCGTTATTTTTTCGAGAAGAAAAATCAGTTTTGAAAGTTTGAATATTTCTATTTGTGAAATTAAAGGCATGTATCGATTTACCATTGTTGTCACAGAATCCTATGATACAGTACGAAACCTGGCGTTACAAATCGAGAAAATTATTGATGTTTACAAATGTTATTTCAGTACAAATGCTGAAATAGTACATACTCAGACCGCTTTATTTAAAGTTCTAACCTATGAAATAACTAATGACAATGTTCAGGAATTATTGCAAAAGCATAATGCACAATACAGAACTCTGGAAAGAGATTATACCATACTCGAAGTTACAGCACAGGAAACTGAAATTGACTCTTTAGCAAAATCTTTACTGGAAAACGGACTTATCGAATTTGTCAAAAGTCCGCGAATCGCTTTAATCTTATCAGGAAAAGGTTTTAATGAGGAAATGAAAGTACCGGATTAGAAATACAGCATCATAATAAAGTAAAAAGCCCGTTTCTCATTAGAAACAGGCTTTTTAATCTTATATCTTTTATTCTCTTAGTAATAAACCGAAAGCATAATTTTAGAATCTGAACTATCAATTATCTTTTCCAGTCTTTTAAAGAAAACTTCGCTCACCATAGGGCAGCCGTGGCTGTTTATGATGTAATATTCTTTTTCATCGTCCGGAACTTCTCTATAACAGTGTAATACTATAGCTCTTTTTAAAGCATTGCTGTTAGTTTCATCCATTCCGGCTAATCTGAACGCTTTTCCAAAAACACCTTTATACGGTTTTTCTATAGAATAACGTCCGAGGGAAGTACAATTAGAATTAGGAGCATTACTGAACTGAAGAATATCACCTTTTATTCCGGTTTCTGAACCTGAACCGTGGGCAACCAGTCCCTGGTCAATAATTTTATCATTCTCCAGATCATAAACAAAAAAACGATTTTTGCCTGATTTAATTTTCATATCGACCAAAAAAGCAATCTTATTGCTGTATTTGCGATTAGAAGCGGTAAAACTTTTGATTTCTTTTACATGGTCATTAAGTCTAACCAGTTCCAGTTCTGTTAATATCTCTTTTTTGTCCGTTGCATTGTAAGTAGTGAACGAGCTTAAAGAAAAAAGCAGTGCCATAAAAAATATTCTCATACAGAAAATAATGAATTAAGTTAGAAGCAGTTTGGGACAGCTTGTCAGGACTTCCTGACGTTGCAAAATTATGTACAAATTTTATAGAATTCCCATGTTTGCAGTGTTAAAAATATTATAAATATTTGAAAATAGGGCATTTAGATCCATTTTTTTTACTAAAAATTTTAAAGTTCCTTTATTTCCGGCACTTCACAGAGGGCTGCCTTAAGAGTTAAAAAATTCATTTACAACAAATTAAACCTAAAAAAGCTTTTAAACTACCCATTACATATAGCCGGCACCATCCGTTTTACTCAGTTTTGAAAAAGTATAACTTGAAAGAATGGTAAAAACAGAGAGGGTTATAAAGGTATACTGAAAGGCTTTTGCAGGATTTACCTCAAAAATACCGGCCTGAAATAAGGAAAGTATTAAACTTGAGGCCGATACTCCAAAACTAACAGAAAGCTGCTGCATAATCACCAGCATGGTATTTCCGCCGCTGGCAGTATCCTGATCCAGATCAGAAAGTGTAATGGTATTCATTGCCGACATTTGTATCGAGGTAAAAATACCATAAAACACCATCAAAAGTATATAATAGCCAATAGGGGTTTCTTTGGTAACAAATCCTAAAATGATCAATATGATACCCAATAGTATGGTATTGCTGATCAGAACGGTTCTGTATCCAAAAAATTTAATTATACGAACCATAAAAGGTTTTACAGCAACATTTGAAAGTGCAGAAGGCAGTAAGAGCAGTCCTGATACCGAAGCTGAATAACCAAAACTGGTCTGCAGCATCAGCGGCAGTAATAACGGCAGTCCTCCAATTCCTAATCGTGTTATTAAACTCCCGGTTAAACCTACTTTTAGTGTCCTGATATTGAGCAGTCTTAAATCGATAATAGGTTTCTCTGTTTTTTTATAATGAATGTAATAGAAGAGCGATAATAAACCGGAAAGAAACAGCAGTCCCAGAATAACTATCATGTGAATACGGCCGCTTCCAATAAGCTCCAAAACCATTGTAATCAGTATTAAAGCCAGACTAAAATAAACCAATCCTCTAAAATCAAATCTTCCAACAGCATGTTTAAAATTAGGCATAATTTTATAAGCCATAGAAATCCCGATAAGCCCTATAGGAACGTTGACCAAAAAAATCCAGTGCCATGATAAATGATCCGAAAGAAATCCTCCCAGACTTGGTCCTACTACCATTCCTAACAGACCGAAAACGGTAATAAAATTCATGGTTTTAAGAAGTTCATTTTTAGGATACTGATACAAAATGGCCAGTCTGGCTGTTGGTACCATCATAGAAGCCCCCGCAGCCTGAACTACCCTTGCAAGGTTAAAAGTCTGTAAATCTACCGATAATGCGCAAAATAAGGAACCGCTTACAAATATAACAACAGACGTTATAAACATCGTTCTGGTTCCAAACTTATCGGCCAGCCAGCCTGACAAAGGGATAAGCAGAGCAAGAGTCAGCGTATAGGTAACAATAACGGAATGCATTTCTGAAGCCGAATATCCCATACTACGGGCAATAGAAGGCAGTGACGTATTGAGGATTGTACCGTCTAATGATTGTATAAACATGGCTATGGCCGTAACCCAGGGAAGCAGGTGAACAGCCTTCTGCTCTTTTTTATCTTCTGTATTATCCAGCATATTTATTTGTATTTAGTATCTTTTTAACGGCAGAATAAATTTAAAAGTACTTCCTTTTCCTAACTTACTTTCGGCCCAGATTTCACCATGATGTTTCTTTATAAATTCGCTGCACAGTAATAATCCCAGTCCGTTTCCAATTTCATTCTCGGTACCTTTCTGGATCACTTTTTCGTTAATTTTAAAAAGCTTCTCTTTTATATTGTCCGGAATTCCAATACCGTTGTCAGTTATGGATACCTCAACTTCCCGGTCCGACTTCTGCATGGTCACGGTAATTTCACCCTGCTGATCGGTAAATTTCACAGCATTCGTTAAAAGATTTCGTAAAACGGTATTAATCATATCTTTATCTAGCTCTGCTTCAATAATGGCTTCCGATTCAAATTTAAGTATGATATTTTTATTTACTGCCGCATTTTTACTAAGCTTTATGTTTTCTTCTATCAGCTCATTCAGTATCACTTTCCGGGGGTTGTACTCCATCATTCCGGTCTGCATCCTGGACCAGTCTAAAAGATTCTCCAGCAGTTTGTAAATGTTTTTATTGGATTCATGTAGTAAACCTGTAATTTCCTTAATTTCTTCACGGCTGTAACCATCAATTTCCTGAGCCATTATTTCTGACAGCGCAAGCGATGAACCTAAAGGACCTTTTAGATCATGGGCAATTATAGAAAAGAATGCATTTTTATCTTTTAAGAGTTTTTGAATTTTAAGATCCTGCTTTTCTTTTACCAGCAATAAGAAACCAACTGTACCAATAAGAGTCAGCAAAAATAACCCCAGACTGTAGAGACTGTCAAAAATACCCGGCCTGAAAAAATATTTCTGCGGATCAGTATAACTAAAAACAGCTCTCATAAAAATCAAAATTTCAAAAAAAACATAACAAAGCACGTAAAAAATCCGAAACAGATTTTTATTTTTTTCTTTAAGATAACCAATGGTAGGCGGCAAATAAATCGTAAATATCCCGAGCGACATGATCAAAATACGGGTATCAATCGCACTCCCTGCTAATGCCGCCGTATTAAAAAGCAATATTGCGGCAGCGGTAAGTCCTATTTGCAGATGATTGCCCTGTTTTGATTTTGTCTTTATCATAGACATTATGGCAATGGTTTCATAACAACATCCGAGCAGAATAATCGTATTGGCCGCATTGACTGAAAAAAAATCCGGAATTATACCTCTTAAAGAAATAAATACCCAGCCAGCTGTTAATAATACTTTCCCGTATCCAAATATTTTTAGTCTTTTTTTGTTCTCCGCAGTAGCATAAGACAGCGAATAACTAAAAATAAGAATGCAGATAAACAGATTTCCCCAAAAATAAAGAAGGAAAATGGTTTTGGGGTCCAGAGGCAAAAATTTGAACATGCTAGATTTAGGATATAAAAGGCATCTCACAAATATACAAAATCACAGCAAAATCAATGCTTTTACTGTTTTATGTGATTTGACTTATTTGTATTTCCTAAACTCTAAATTCACGGTATTTATTATTATCGTAAGTGTATTTTTAAACTTCATTCCTAAAACTATATTTGAAAACATACCTATTTTTGAAAAGAAAAATGCCGCACTGTCTCAATAAGACGGAAAATGATTGAGACTATCTCTATACTTTACCATCATGTTTTTAAACAAATCTTTATTGGAAGGGGGCGAAAGCACCACTGCCATTGAGCCTGCCGTAACAGCCTGTTCAATACTGCTTATGGTTTTGCCACCGGTTGCCATTATGGGAAAACCAGGAAACTGTATGGAAATTTCTTCTACAATTTTATGGGTATGGATTCCTGCTGTTACATGAAAAATAGTAACTCCGGAATCTATTTTACCTTTTAAGAAACGATAATCTGAAGAAGCGACACTTGCCACAACAGGTATGGAGATTTTTTCGCTTATCATTTTCAGGTCTTTATTCTGAAACGGAATATTAACAATAATACCGGCTGCTCCCGCCTGTTCTGCATACATTGCCATTTCTAATGACTTCTTTCCTCTGGTTGTTCCTCCGCCAACACCGCAAATGACCGGTTTACCTGAAAATTCGATTAATGTTTTGATTATTTTGGGTGACGGTGCAAAAGGATAAACAGCAAGAATAGCATCTGCATCATTGTTTTCAATAAGAGCCATGTCTGTCGAAAAAAGAAATGATTTAATCTTTTCTTTTCCAATCAGCAGTCCTTTACAGCTTTCATTAATCACTGCCGGAGTAGTCAGCGCTTTATTTACTTTTTTTCTCTTTCCGAAGAAACGTTCCCAAAAAGAAACTTTCTTACTCCCCGCCCATAATGAATCTGAATTTATCTGCATATTTTTTTAGCTTTTGATTCAAATTTACCATACTGCCGACTAAATTTTCTTAAAAAACACCACTGTTTTTCGTTTTCTGTAATGAGACAGAAAAAAATTGCAGCAAACCGCAAAGATTCATGGCAACAGCATTATGAAATTCTGAATTTATCGATAAATATAAAAGATCATACTGTTCATTTATTTGAAAAAAATTCTTTCATAACACAAAGCCCCGTATCAAAAAACTGATACGGGGCTATCTCAAAAAAATATCTTGTGGTTCCGTTTTCTAAAAAATAAATACGGATCTAAACTGGTTTATTTTACGTCAAACCAAAGTTTAGTGGTCAGCAGGTCTTTTCCCTGCACAGCAATAGCGGCCTGATAACTTAATCCGTTTAAAGACTGTTCTGTTCCCGGATAAAAGAAACGGGAAGGTATTTTTCCATCCAAAACTGTAGCCGGACCAGCTGTCAGTTCCGGGTAATCCAGTCTTCTCCATTCTGTAAAAGCATCTAAACCCTGTCCGAAAAAAGCAATCCATTTTTGTGTACCAATAGATTTGGCATAATTGGCAGCATCATACTTTACACTTGCCTGATTCAGGTAATTAGAAATAGCGGCAGCATCGGTAATACCAAATTGGTTAAATGAAGCTGTAATGGCATTTTTATAAAGTGTTTCAGCATCTCCCGAAATATAACCTCTGGCAGCAGCTTCAGCAAGATTAAATAATACTTCCGAATACGAATAAATCACAGCCGGCGAAGCAGAAGTCAGGAAATAAGTTCCCGGTTTGGATGTTTTAGCAAAACCCTGGCTGTTGGCATCACTGTTTGACAATCCGTTTGCACCACCAACATAGGTTCCCACAGTTGCATCAGACGGCAGCTGGGCATAAACCGGTAAACGAGGATCTGAAAACTCTTTTAATTTATCTACCATCGTTTTTGAAATTCGGAAATCATCACGGGTTTCAAACCAGGCCGATGCCGGGTTTTGCTGTGGCGAACTGATATAGGTAAATTTAAAAGTGTCGTTATTACTGCTTAAAACCCCGGCTGCATCATTTGTGGCATCTATGGCAGCCTGTTTTGCCAAGGCAGGTTCTTTATCTGAAATTCGTAATGCAATTCTCAGGCGAAGCGAATTCACGAATCTTTTCCATTTGGCAACATCTCCTTTGTAAACTAAATCACCTGTTACCGTACCGTTTGCCGTACCTAACAAAGACTGCGCTTGTTTTAAATCGTCAAGCAGTCCTGTGTACACCTCTTTCTGTGTGTTGTAGGCCGGTGTTACCTTCTGCCCTGCTTCTTTGTACGGAATACTTCCGTAAGCATCTGTCAGCAGTAAAAATGTCCACGAACGAAGCGTTAGAGCAATTCCTTTGTAATTTGAATTGGCCTGAGCATCCGGAAAATTAATAATCGTATTCAAATCTGTAATTAAGGTTGCATAACCTGTATTCCATAAAGAAGTGAAGGAAGTATTTGAAACATCGTATCGGTCCGGTTCTGTGTACTGGATTTTAGCCCAGTGCTGTACAAACAATAAAGACGAATTAAAGTTATTGGCATCTCCCCAATAAAGGTCAGCTCCCTGTTTTAAAGTTCCTGTTAACAGGTAAGGTGCCAACGGATTTTCGGTTGCATTTGGATTTTTATTAATATCATCCAGTGTATCACTGCACGAAGTTAATGTTAATGCAAATAGAGTTATATAGGCTATTTTCTTTAGCATGATTCTGTATTTTTAGAATTTAAGATTAACATTCAAACTGAAATTTCTGGTAGTTGGTAAAGACAAACTTTCCAATCCCTGTGCATTTCCAGTGTTAAAAGCGGTTTCAGGATCAATATTTGGAGCATCTTTATAGATAAAGAACAGGTTACGTCCAACAGCCGTAATGCTTGCGCCTTCTAATCCCAGTTTTCTGGCAAATGTTTTATTGAAATTGTAAGCCAGTTTAATTTCTCTCATTTTTACAAAAGTAGAGCTGTAAATGTAAGCTTCGCTGATGTTGTAAGAGGCTTTGTAATATTCCTGAGCACTAAGTACTGTGGTGTTTGGAGTTCCGTTTTCATATACTCCGTTAAAAATCATACCATCATCGTAAACCGTTACGCCGTTTGGAGCAGTTCCGTTTACCAAAGTTTTGGTCGTACCATTTAAGTAATAGCTCAGACCTCCATTTTCAGCACCACGTCCCGGAAGTGTCGAAGCCAGTACTCCTGTATAAGTTCCCGTTCTGTTCGTTCCTGAGAAAATTTCTCCTCCTACACTCGCATCTACAAGGAATGATAATTCAAGGTTTTTGTAAGTCAGCGTATTGGTAACACCGGCTAAATAATCCGGAGTATAATGTCCTAAAACTCTCTTCGTCGGATCTGCTTTTGGTAATCCGTTTGCTCCTACTACAATATTACCGCTGGCATCACGTAAATATGCTGTTCCGTAAAGTGCTCCGTAAGCCTGTCCTACAGATGCCAGTACATCAACACCTCCTGATGTACCTATGGTATAGTTTTGAATCTGTCTGGCATAATCCAGAATCTCTACTTTACTTCTGTTTGTGGAATAATTGGCTCCAATATTCCATTTGAAGTTTTCAGTCTGAACAGGAGTTCCGTCTAATTGAATTTCTAATCCCCGGTTGTTTACTTTTCCCGCATTAATTAACTGTGAATTGTATCCGCTTGAAGCCGTTGTTTTAATTTCTAAAATCTGGTCGAAGCTGTTTGTATTGTAATACGCTACATCAAAATGCAATCTGTTTTTCCAGAAAGAAGCTTCTAAACCAACTTCTGTTGAACGGGTGGTTTCCGGTTTCAAATTCTCGTTTAGTTTCTTTTGTGAAGAAGTCTGAATTGGATTTCCGTCAAATGCTGTCTGGAAGTTATACACTGTTGACAACTGGTACGGATCTGCGTCATTTCCTACTTCAGACCATCCGCCTCGAACTTTTAAGAAATCCAGTGTATTGCTTTTCAGGTTTAAGGCTTCAGACAAAATCAAACTTCCGTTAACCGATGGATAAAAATAAGAACGGTTACTGCTCGGTAATGTTGATGACCAGTCGTTACGTGCTGTAAGGTTTAAATATGCATAATTTTTGTATCCAAATTGTGCAGATGCATAAGCACTATACACTCTCAATCTTGATAAAGTGTTTGAAGATGTCAGCGGATCTCTTGAATTCGTCAGCGTATATAAATCCGGTACAGCCAAACGCGGCGCTTTTTGATAGTTATTGGCATCACTGTGGTTACGAATATTGAATCCCGCAAGCGCATCTAAACTAAAATCATCATTCAGCTTTTTAGTATAAGTAAAAATACCTTCTGTGTTTTGTTCGTTTACTGTGTAAGCATCTTCAGCATAGGATCCGAAAGGTGTTCCGTTTGTACCGTATTTGATCGTATATTTTCTTCGGTCATTGTAATAATCAACTCCTGTACGGAATCTAAAATTAAGACCTTCAGCTAATTTTGCATCCAAATGAATGTCTCCGATAATACGGTTGCGCTGCTGGCTGGTTGTATTGTAATACGCATTCCAGTAAGGATTGCTGTAATAGCTGTTGTTCCAGTTCACGTCTCTGTTACTCTGCAGCTGGTTGATATCAACCTGACGACCAAACCATAAAAACTGCAGCATTACACCCGCAGCACGGTTTCCTGAAGGTCCTCCCGGTAAAGCCGGAGCATTGGTTGTAATATAATTTCCGGTTACCCCTACTTTTATACTTTTAGAGATTTGATAGTTGGTATTAACTGTAAAATTTGTTTTGTTTACTTCACTATTAGGTACCGTTCCTAATTGTTTTTGGTTGTTTACTCCTAAACGGAAATCTGATTTATCATCTGATCTGGCAACAGAAACACTATTATCATAGGTAACTCCTGTATTAAAAAAGTCTTTCACATTGTCCGGATGCGCTACAAAAGGCACTGCTTCGCCATTGGAGAAGAATTGCGGAATAAGACGCCCGTCCATTCTTGGCCCCCAGCTTTCGTCAACACCATCATTTACTCCGCCTCCTTTTCCGTCAACAAAGCTAAATCTTCCGTTTGAACCTTGCCCGTATGAGTTTTGGAAACTTGGCAGCGTCGCTACCTGAGAAATCGTGATACCTGAATTTACCGTAATTCCCAATCCTTTCTGGCTTTTTCCTGATTTAGTCGTAATCAAAACCACACCATGCGCTGCACGTGATCCGTAAAGTGCTGCTGCGTTTGGTCCCTTCAATACAGTTAAGGTTTCAATATCATTTGGGTTTAGGTCGGCAATCGCATTTTTAAAGTCACGGGTGGCTCCTCCAACACTTCCTAATTGTGAATTATCTACCGGAACTCCGTCTACCACAAATAAAGGCTGGTTGTTTCCTGCAATAGAAGTTTCCCCGCGAATGATAATACGGGAAGATCCCATATCTCCCTGTGAATTTGTAATACGAACCCCAGCCAGTTTTCCGCTAAGACTGTTTAAGAAGTTCGTTTCTTTTGTTTCGGCAATATCTTTGTTTTTAAGTGCCTGAGTTGTATATCCTAAAGATTTCTTTTCTTTTGAGATCCCAAGTGCTGTGACCACTACTTCTGATAACTGATTCTGTTCTTCAACAAGATCAATAACTACCGGATTTTCATTAACCACAACTTCTTTCTTTTTGTACCCCAAAAAACTTACTATCAGGGTATAAGGAAGCTTTTGACCGGTCTGGAAAAAAAACTTTCCGTCAAAATCGGTTACAACGCCATGTGTTGTGCCTTTAATGTTTATGGAAGCACCAATAACAGGCTCTTTTGTAACAGCATCAATTACGGTTCCTTCCAGTCTGGACTGGATCAGAGGTTTTGTTTCCTGGGCTTTAATTCCTATGGAAATCAACAAAATACAGAACCATGTATATCTTTCTAATTTTTTTTTCATTACTTTGTTTTAGTTTAATAAATAAGGTTTCGGGAGATGGATTATTCCACTCCGGCTTTCCTTACAGAGATGTACAATTTCTTTTAAGCTTTACCATTTCTGCTGCAACAGAAATGGTTTTCTTTTTATCTGCATCCGCAGCACATTCGTTTTTTCATTTTCTTTTTATTTTGGATTAGTATTATTTAAACTGGCCTTTATCTATAATTTTATTCCTAAAAATCTAGGTATCATTTGATTAAAATTTAATGTGTTTTTTGGTTTGAAGTCTTATTTTACCTAAAACTCTACTAATTTGATAGAACAAAAGTATATTAAAAATTTAAGACTCAAAATTTTAACGGTTCTTTTTGCAAAAAAAATGTTAACTAAATTCTGAAATACACTTTAAAACACTAATAACAAGAATGTTATATAAAAACAAGTTTTGTGTCTCTATGTAAGATTTTTTTTAACCCAAAGCAGAAACTGAAAAAAATTAAATTCAAAAGGCTTTTAAAAAAAACAACATGCCTTTCTCAACAAACAAATACAAATTGCCTGCTTTTGCCATGAAAAGATATATATTTGAAGAATTAAAAAGATATCATAACAATGAAAAACAGGAATAAAAAAATTGCTTTCTGCTCCCTGCTCTTTTTATTTTTACTAACTGCCTTTTGGTATTTTTATAATCGTAATGAATCTGAAAGGGTTTATGATATCTCACAGCAGGGATTTATAGACAGCGGTAAAACGAATACTACATTTGTTCCTGAACAAAAAACCGATTTTATTTTTACTACGGCAGAAACTGAAATTGATTCTTCCCTGATAATTATAACAGGATTGCTTGTTATCGCCGGGATAACCTTTTTTCTAATCCGAAAAAGGACAAAAAAGAAACTGACCTGATCCGTAACTATTTTTAGTTCCTTATCAAGTCAGATATCCTTATTTATTTGGTATAAAAATTATAATGGTTTTCTGCAGACGACAGCAATAAAATCAAAAGAAGTTGTTTTTGAAGCATCTGTAAATTCAGTTATTTCAAAGCTTTGCAATAATCCAAAAGGTTCAAATTCTTTTTGTACAGAATCTGAATCGTAAAAGAAAACCCGGACTCCCTGTGCGTTTTCAAAAGTATCCCTAGCAGTCTGCTTCCCCATACCATAATTGGATGCTTTTTTTGAAATCACCGAAAAAAACAGGTAACCTCCTGGGCTTAGCTGTTCGTAACAAACAGCAAGCATTTTTTTTCTCTGCTCTTCGTTTAACAGATACAAAAGCCCGTAACAAAATATACCCTCATACCGCTCAGAATCAAAAGGCATTTGTGTTACAGAACCGTGAATAAGCTGTACATTTCCTTTATAATACTGTTGCGCAATGCGGATGGCTGTTTCGGATATTTCAATGCCGGTAACATGAAGACCTTTATCGGTAAAAAACTGTGCATTTCTGCCGTATCCAAATCCCGGTACCAGTATATTTTGTATACCGTTATCTACAAATAATTGAGCTGCCATTACTGCTGAACGGGCTGGCTCAAATCCCCAGACGGTCTGATGAGACCGGAAACAGTTTTCCCACTGTTCCTGCATTTGTCCGGAACTATTTTCTGTTTGCGGGCATAGGCTGTCAGGAATCAGCTTACAGGAAATTCCAAAACGTTCGACAACCGCAATAACTTTTTCAGCATCAAATTCCTTCCCCTCTACTCTCAGTATACGATCCCGGTCCTCCAGATCAAAGCTGACAGTACAATTCTTGTATACTGCCTGTATTGCTTCTTTTATCTGATCCGCTAATTCCAACTCTTTTATTTGGGTTTTAAAAATTTCAATCATCGTCTGGTACTTTTTGCTATAGTGATTATATAGAGCAAAATTACCTATATTTACTTTCCAAAAGAAAGCACTTCCCCTTTGGAAAGTGCTTTCCAAAAGGGAAGTGAACTAAAAAGTAATTCAATATGATACTACCGGATAAAGACTGTTCAAAAGCAATGCTTTCTATTAAAGATGCTCTGGAAGCTGTGAGCGGCAGCTGGAAACTTCTGATTCTGTATGCACTTTGTTCGGGCCCCAAACGGTTCACCGAATTAAAGAAAGAAGTAATTGGCATTACGGATAAAACCCTCGCCAGAGAACTTAAAAACCTTCAGGCCGATAAACTCATCGACCGTCAGGTTCACGACCGTATGCCTGTCGCGATTGAATATACGATAACAGATCACGGAAGATCGCTCAACAAAGTATTGTATGAACTATGGAACTGGGGGCTTTTACACCGTAAAGAAGTTATTGGTTAACTAAACGGTTATTTTTCCTTTTACTATTTCTATAACATCCACCAAAATTTTATTTTTTAAATTAATTCCGTTTAAAAAAAAATGGCCATTCAAAACAATTACAGCAACTTTTATAAAACAAAAAAACAGTCCGAAGACTGTTTTTAGTTTTACGAATAATGCCAATTAACTTTGATGTTTTTATTTCACAATTAGCTTTTTAGAAATATTTAAAACAGCTGAGTTTATAGTAACCACATAAATACCGGACGCCAGATCATGGTTAATTTTAGACGATGTATGCAGCTTTTTCACAAGAACTTTTCTGCCGTTGATGTCGGTTACCGTTACTGTAGCTGTATCATCTGTACCTAACTGCGGTAAAATAACATTAAACTCATTATGAATTGACGGATTAGGATAAATACTCACTGCTGCGTTGTATTCTTCTGCTGCTTCATCTGCTATATTTACCTTTTTGGATGCTGTCGTGCTTTGAAACTGCCATTGTGCACTTTCCCAATTATTCTGTCCTCCGGCATACTGGGCAGAACCATTTAGGTTTTCAATATGAATCATCGCTCCTGTCTGCCATCTGTTTTTAATTCTTACCCAGGTGGCATCTACATTTTCAGAAGACCATTGTGCACTCCACCAGCCGGAAGATCCTGCTGTACACTGTACGGCTCCAGTCAGGTTTTCAATATGCATTACGTCTCCTGTAGCAACATTTTTCAGCATAAAATAAGTCCCGTCTATGGCAACTTTTTCCCATTTATAAGTATTATTCGCCACAGTGGCTCCGTATCCAACATTTCCTCCGGCATCATATAGGTAATTATTGGTCCATCTGTTTTTAATCGTAAAATAAGTTCCTGTTGGGGTATTTACCGTAATAGCAGCGGTACTGGTTTTATTACCATCGGCTGTTGTTACGGTAATAACCGCTGTTCCGTTAGAAACGGCAGTTACCAAACCTGAGGCATTTACCGTTGCTACTCCGGTATTGTTTGAGGAATAACTAACGGATTTATTTGAAGCGTTAGACGGCAGCACAGTTGGAGTTAACTGCTGTGTGGCTCCTACTGCTATTGTCGCCGATGAAGGGCTCAAACTTACACTTGTTACCGCTACACTGGAAGAAGTTACTGTTACGGCACAAGTCGCTGTTTTGGCTCCGTCCTGAGTCGTTACCGTAATAGTGGCAGAACCCGCAGCAACTGCAGTGATTAGCCCTGAAGCGTTTACAATAGCGACTCCTGTATTGTTAGAACTGTAACTTACATTTTTATTTGTGGCATTGGCCGGAGAAACAGTTGGGGTTAACTGCTGTGTCGCACCAGCACCTAAAGTCACACTTGCCGGTGCAAGCACTACTCCGGTAACCGCAACTACAGAAGTCGAACAGGTTGAGCTTTGTGTCCATGAAAAAGTACCAATTGCACTGGTTTCTTCATTGGCTGCAGCATTACCGCCTCTGTTGGAATAATTCATATTACAGTAGGTTCCGTTTCCGGCAGGCGAACCTGCAATAAGTACAAAATAACCTCTGCCCCAGTTTCGGTTTAATGCATTGTTGTTCGGATATTCCTTGCCTGTACCGTTAACCGTAATATCTCTGAAAGAAAGATTGTAAATACCGTCTCCTGATCTTTTGCTAATAGAAATCGCATCATTTCTGGAATCCAGTATATCAATATTGTAGAACTGCACATTTTTCACCTGAGTTCCGGCGTTAGTGGCACTAAAAATATCTATTGCCGCGACAGGATTATTATAGGTATCGTTAAAAGTTCCGCAGGCCGTAATCGTGATATCATGTAATTCATGAAGACCGTCATTGTTAAAAGGGGCTCCGTCAAAATTATTACTGACTCTGACACCCGCTTCCAGGTTGTCTTTTATAATTAAGTTATAGGCTTTGTTGTTTTTACCGCCATAAATAGCAACCCCGCAGGCACGCCAGCAATTTTCCGAAGTATTGTATCGAAAGGTATTATTGATACATTCCTGTCCGTTTGCCGACCACATCGCCTGATCGTCATCGCCATTATTTCTAAAGTTACAATGTTCTACAATTGAATTTGCAGTTCCTTTACAAAGGTTAATTCCATCGGCATAATTGTTTCTAAAACGACAATGCGACATGGTAAAACCATCGGCAATCGTTGGACCGCCCACATTGTATTGTCCAATCCAGGCCCCGCATTCAAAATGTTCTGCCCAAATGTTTTTTACGACTGATCCCGAAGTAAATACCCCGTTTATGGCTTTGTACGAATTACTTCTGGAAGCTGAATTAGTCGTTAAGTACAGGTCGCTAAACGAAATAGCACTGGCATTGGCGCGTAGTCCGCCATTTAAACTGCTGGTATTGGTAAAGTTAATCTGAGTGTACCACATTCCGGCACCTACCAGAGAAGTATTGGCTGCACCAAAGTATAACTCCCTGTTAACATTATAAACACCGGAAGGAATATATATTTTTTTACCGCCGTTTGCATCAATAAAAGTCTGAAGATCGCTTCCGTTTCCGGTATAAGTTACGGCACCGGACGGAGCACTTACTGCTGTAGGAACCGGCTCCATCTCTGCAAAGTCTAAATGAATATTCCCTGATTCCCTTACCAGTCGTAAAGTTCCGGATACCGGTATTTTACTGGCCATTTTATAACGTACTTCATCAAATCGCATTCTTGGGTTCTGATTCGTAATTCCGTTGTTATTAGGATTTCCGTTACTCCATAAATATTCCCATGACCAGGTTGAAGTTAACGTAAGAGTAGTAAGTTTTGTCGTTCCGTTATAAACACCTATAGTACCACTCTGCCCGTCAGGAACGCTGTATCGAATAACAAGTCCGTCGGCAGCTTCGGTAAGTGTCCATTGTACGGTTGCATTGGCCGCAGACATATTTACACAAATCTGGTCTGAAGCTTCTGACTGCAGATCTGCCTGACTATAGGATTTGGACGTAACCGACGCACCATTCGACAGCTGCCCTAAATTGGCTTCATATCTCTTATAAGGTGCATCATAATAACCTCGCTGTGCATATAAATCTGAGGTTAGGAGAACCAATAAAATCCACATTATAATATGGCAGTAAGTCTCTCTTTTAAAAAAAGTAACAGGTAATTGTTTTCTCATAATTTTCGGTTTTTTTTAATAGTTAGTTCCCTTAAAGGGATATAACGAAACTAAACCTTAACTAAAAATTATAAAAAAAGTAGGATAAAAATCAAGATCTGAACCGCAGCGACACAAAATCAAAAAACTGAATATCAATACATTACAAAAAATTCTGAATGAAAAAATCAAGACCTAATATAGATCTTAAAATCATTCTTTTTAATAAAAAAAAATGACAATATGGAAATTTTAAACTTAATTTTTAAATGTATTCCTATTTTTAAGCATACCTGATTATCATATTCTCTTATCTTATTCTGTACAAAAGCAAAATACCTGTTGTTTATGAGATAGTGAAAAAAGGCATTGGTATTTCAGACTGCAAAATTTGAACGATTATTTCCGGAATTATGCTCACCTGCTTTTCATAAAAGCGATTATCGATTAGCAGGACTGTAAAGCTGTAAAGAAACTTTATACAAGTACTTCACCTATATAATCCTAATGCCCTGTAGAAAACGGACAGCCTGCCTGATCTGCTGAAACAAAAAAACTCCAAAATCAAATGACTTTGGAGTTTTTAAATTCTATATCGTATAGATCTTACATTTCATTCAATTCATTGAATTCGTGTAATGATTTTAATGTGTTTTCGTAGAATAAGATCGCAGCGATAAGGTTTCCTTTATCTGAATAAGGCATCATTTTTCTTTGAAATTCTACCGTAGTATCTAAGAAAGTTGATGTACCTACTGCCTGAGCATCTAAGATTTTTTTGTGGTCACCGTCGTCCGGAATACCTAAATCTGCCATTGTAACTCCTGGTTTAGTAACCAAAGCGATGTAAGGCAAAGTTTTTACAAGAACTTTAATACGTTCAATGTACAATTCTAACAGCTCACCTTTTTGCATACCGCTTAATTCTTTCTGATCGTGGTATTTACGGATCAAGGCTGTTGTACTAATAATACTTCTTGGAGCATTCTTCGCCTGAGCAGAAGCCGCTGCTGTAACCAAGAAGAAAAGGATACTTAGTATAGTAATTTTACTCTTCATTTTCTGGATTTAAATTGGTTGTTGTTCAAAAACAAAAATATATAAATTAACTTAAATTACAAGTTTATTGTTTTCTTTTTTTTAAAAAACTTTAACATTTCTTAATACATTACATTTTGCAGGTAAAAAACTACAAAATATTAAAGTTTAGCCGAAGATTTATGATTTTATAATTCTAAAACGCCCCGGATACTTTATAAAGATACTTTTTTTGTTGCCGTAATAGTCCATAAATTCTCCACATACAAAAACAGCGTGCACTTTGGACCAGGCCACTACGCCGCAGTATTCACTTCCGGACTGTCTTTTTAACTTTTCAATCTGTTTTCCTTCTTTAAAGCCGAGATATTTATAAATAGTCGGAGTATAAACAGAACCATCTTCTAAATCTTCCAATGCTGCATCAAAAGTAGATTCCCTATCAATAATCTGTTTGTACTTGGCCATTACAGCATAAGTAAGAACAGCATAATCTACTATTTTTTCGCTGTCGCAGTTGTCTTTTATAAATACAAAACCTGCTGATATTTTAGCTTTATCCAGTTCGTCATCATTCAGGTTAAACGTGGCATTGTTCTTTAAAGTGATTTTGTTTACACTGTCGTTTATCTTTTCCAAAACAAAAAGATTATCTAATCCGTACACATTTAAAGAAGCCTTAATAAAAGCTATGGATGAGCAGTTGGTACGTTCTCCCTGTTTAAAACTTTCGAATATTTTATCAGAACTTAATTGAGAATAGGAATGGGCATAGACGAACAGTAAGAATAAATATATAGGCGTAACCGATTTCATTGTCTTCAAAATTTATAATGGTATCCCGTTGATTTGGGAAAAATATAGATTTTACAAATCTATAAAAATCAGTTAATATTTTTTTCACTTCTGTGTATTTTTCAAAATTATAATCCATTCCATCCAAAATCAGTCAAAATGATTAGAATTTATGAGCTTCTAAAAGAATCTTTAAACAAATACTTTGAAAAAAACTATCTTTGCAGTCGAAAAAACTGAAGTCCCGTTTCTCCAGAAATGGGATTTTTTATGTCTACTTCAACTTTAGAACCCCAACTGTGAAAGAACAGAACGAGACCATAAGCTGGACTATTTGTACAGAATGCCAGGGACGCGGAAAAAAAAGCCGCAGACTTACTAAAAAAGTACGACTGGAATACCAGAGGGCATTTGATCAATTTGAAAAAAACAATAATCAGGGACCTGCACCGGTTCGCCCTAAGGCTCCTTTATATGTATGCCCGGACTGTAATGGTTCCGGACTGCTTGCCTCCGCTGTTTATCCAAAAGCAGATCATGAGCATTATCCTCATGTTGCTATTATTGGAGCCGGAATTGGCGGAACAGCACTTGCCGCCGCCTGTCTGCACCGGGGGATTCCTTTTACGCTCTATGAACGGGATGACAATTTTGCTGCCCGGTCGCAAGGCTATGGACTTACCTTACAACAGGCCAGCAAAGCAATTGAAGGTCTTGGAATTTTTTCTTTAAAAGAAGGTGTCATTTCAACCAAACATATTGTTCACAATACAGAAGGAAAAATAATTGGGGAATGGGGAATCAGAAAATGGCTCGATACAGATCAGAAAGCCTATTCAAAACGAACGAATGTCCATATTGCAAGACAATCCCTTCGTCTGGAACTTCTGGAACAACTCAACGGACATGATTCTGTACAATGGGGACATCAATTATTGGATTTTACTATATCTGAAGATAAAACAATTGAGCTCCGTTTTCAGGTAAAAGACGGAATTAAAAAAGCCAAAGCCGATATTCTTGTTGGTGCCGATGGTATCCGCAGTTCAGTAAGAAGGTTATTAATTGGCGAAGAAACAGCTCCCCTACGGTATCTGGACTGCATTGTCATATTAGGGATTTGTCCGTTAAGTTCGATTAGCGGTACAAACAGTTCCTTATTAGATTCAGCTACCGTATTTCAAACCGCCAATGGCAGTGAACGAATCTATGTAATGCCTTATGATGCCGACTCTGTTATGTGGCAGTTAAGTTTTCCGATGCCCGAAAACGAAGCCATAGCCTTAAGTGCAAAAGGATCTGAAGCACTCAAAGAAGAAGCCTGCCGCAGAACCCAATGGCACGATCCGGTACCACAGATTATAAATGCAACCTGCGAAAACTTAATTTCCGGTTATCCGGTTTACGACCGGGAACTATTGAGTTCAGAGCTTCTATCCAAATACGGTCCTGTAACTTTAATTGGAGATGCCGCCCATCCTATGAGTCCGTTTAAAGGTCAGGGAGCAAACCAGGCTTTACTGGATGCCCTGTCGCTGGCTCGAAGTATTGTAAAAGAATGCAGACCTCTATCAGATTGGAGAAAAAGAGGCGTCAGAGAAGCGGTATTAAGCGAATTTGAAACCGAAATGCTGGAACGCAGTGCAGTCAAAGTAAAAGACTCCGCTGCTGCCGCGCAATTCCTGCACTCGGAAGTTGTTCTGTATGAAGGCGATGAACCAAGAGGAAGGTGTTTAAAGAAAAATGAACCCTGATCCTTTTCTGTTTCGGCTGACTTTTTAAAAGTAATACCCCGCTTTTCAGCAAACCTCTTTCTTTTTTATCCAAAAACTGCAAAACCGTTACATTCCCGTCGATAAAATCTTCGTTAAAATATAGAAAATAAGGGCAGACATCTAGTTCATTATTATATCGTGTAAATTCAGTATTCCTTTGAATCATAAAATTCAGGGAAATGAAAAAAATAGTTATAATAATACTTCTTATATTCCAGTCCGGAGTTATTTCCGCACAGGAAAAAGCAGCCAAAATATGGAGCCTTCAGGACTGCATTTCATATGCCGTACAAAATAACATTACGGTAAAACAGGCCGAACTTACCCAAAATTCAGCCGAGATCAATTACAAACAGTCCAAATACGAACGTCTGCCGAGTGTAAGTGCTAATGCTTCGCAAAACATGAACAACGGAAGCAGTATTGATCCTATTACCAGCAATTATGTTTCACAGCTTATCCATTCTACAAGCGCAGGTGTGAATGCCTCAGTAACCTTATATAAAGGCAATTACATTAACAATACGATTAAACAAAACGAACTGCTGGTAAAACAAAATGAGTTCTATGTTTCTGAAGCCAAAAACAATACGCTGCTAAGTGTAGCCCAGGCTTATCTTCAGGCTCTCTATTATAAAGAAGGAATTGAAACTGCCAAAAATGTTATTGCTTCCTCAAAAGAACAGCTTAATCAGACAAACCTGAAATACAAAGCAGGATCTGTAGCGGGACTTGATGCGGCTAATCTGGAAACACAGCTTAAGAATGATGAAGTAACACTGATAACCGCACAGAATAATTACCGCCAGCAGCTCATCAACCTGAAACAATTACTGGAACTAAATCCCGATGAACCGTTTGAAATCGAGTCGACTAAATTAAGTGCCGATCAATACCTGCTGCCAGATCTAAAAACAGTTTACAACACCGCTGTATCCAATCTGCCGGAAATTAAAAGTGCCGCGCTTCAGACATCCATTAAAGAATTAGAATTATCTAAAGCCAAAGCAGGTTATTTACCGACTTTAAGTCTTAATGCCGGACTAAATTCGGGGTATACCAACACACAAAACTTTGGCTTTTTTAGTCAGTTCGATGGTAATTTTTACCAAACCGTGGGACTTTCTTTAAACATTCCCATTTTTAGTAAATACCAGAACAAAGCCAATGTTGCCAATGCTAAAATCGAAATCGAAAGCTCTAAACTTTCAGCAGCTTCAGAAAACAAACAGCTGTATCTGAAAATTGAAAGTGCCTGGCAGAATGCGGTTTCAAGCCAAAGTCAGATGGAGGCCGCTGCCGCTTTGCGAAACTCTTCGAAACTGGCTTATGATATGTCTGTAAAAAAATCAGAATTAGGGGCTTTAAACTCAACCGATCTTCTGGTTAGCAAAAACACCTATCTGAATGCGGAACAAACTTATCTGCAGTCCAAATTATCATTAGCATTGTACTATCAGCTTCTTCAGTTTTATCAGGGAAATCCAATTCAAATTTAAAATAACAGCGTCATGAATAAGAGAACAAAAATAATCGCAGCTTCTGTTTTAGTCGCTGCCGCCATAGGTACCACCATTTATTCGTTTACCAATACAAAAGAAATTCTTCAGGTAGAAACCGTTCAGGCGAAAAACGGCAATATCACCAACGTAGTTACCGCAACCGGAACCATCGAAGCCACTAAACAGGTAGAAGTAGGAACTCAGGTTTCGGGCGTGGTTAAAAAAATCTACGTCGATTACAATTCGGCAGTAAAAGCTGGTCAGTTAATTGCCGAACTGGATAAAGAAAACCTGCAGGAAGTTTTACAGCAGGAAAGATCGGCCTATAATGTTGCTTTACAGGATCAGAATTACAAACAGGTTATTTATGACAGACAGGCAGCGCTTTATAAAGCCAATGTAATCAGTAAAGCCGATTATCAGGAAGCTCTTTTTAATTTAAATACTGCCAAAGGAACCGTTCAACAGCAGAGTTCCAATTTAAGAAAAGCCCAGACTAACCTTGGTTATGCCAATATATATTCGCCAATAGACGGTGTGGTGCTTTCTAAAGATGTTGACGAAGGACAAACTGTAGCAGCAAGTTACAGCACTCCTACTCTTTTTACCATTGCCAAAGATTTAAAACAAATGCAGGTAGAAGCCGATGTTGATGAAGCTGATATTGGAAGCATCAAAGAAGGACAAAGAGTTACTTTTTCTGTGGATGCTTTTCCGGATGAAGAATTCTCAGGTTCTGTTACGCAGGTACGTTTAAATTCGACAGTTACTTCTAATGTGGTTACCTACACGGTTATTATCAAAGCAGATAATCCGGAAGAAAAATTAAAACCGGGACTAACGGCAACCGTCTCTATTTATACTATGGAAATAAAAGACGTGATGACACTGGAAGCCAAAGCTTTTGCCTTTGAACCGGATCTGAGTCTTTTAAACGAATACAATAAAGATAAAAGTACTCCCGCCTTTAAACAGAGTCCGGCTGCACCAAAAGATAAAAACCTAAAAACAATCTGGGTAAAAGATACCAGCGGTATTCACGAACAGGAAGTTCAGATTGGAAAAAATGACGGGATCAATTATGAAATTACGGGCGGTCTTGCGCAGGGAATCCAAGTAGTAACAAGTCTTAAAAAAGAACAGGCCAACGCAAAAGAAGCTGGAGGAAGTTCCAGTCCGTTTATGCCAAAACCACCTGGAAAAAAATAAGTCATGAAAAATAAAATTATCAATATTCAGGATTTAAAACGAGAGTTTAAAATGGGCGACGAAATTGTACGCGCCATAAAAGGAATCTCGTTTTCGATAGAAGAAGGGGAATTTGTGACCATTATGGGATCATCGGGTTCAGGAAAATCAACACTTCTTAATATTTTAGGATGCCTGGACCAGCCGTCTTCGGGACTTTATGAAATTGACCAGACTCCGGTTCGGAACTTAGATAAAAATCAGCTGGCGAAAATCAGAAACGAAAAAATCGGTTTTATTTTTCAGGCTTACAACCTGCTGCCAAGAACGACGGCTATTGAAAATGCCGAACTTCCGCTGCTGTACAACAAAAAAATTCCGGCAGAGGAAAGACGAAAAAGAGCCATTGATTCTTTGAATCTGGTAGGATTATCCGGTCGTCTGGAACATACGCCGAGCCAGCTTTCAGGCGGACAGCAGCAGCGTGTAGCTATTGCCCGATCGCTGGTAAATGACCCTGTTGTGATTCTGGCCGACGAAGCCACAGGAAATCTGGATACCAGAACCTCTTATGAAATTATGGTGCTTTTTCAGAAACTGAATGCCGAAGGAAAAACAATTGTTTTTGTTACCCACGAGCCGGATATTGCTCTTTTCAGCGGCAGAACTATTGTACTCAAAGACGGCCATATCATTAAAGATTATAAAAACGAAAACATCTTAAATGCAGCGGAAGCATTGAAAAATATGCCTCTTGAAAATGATTAAAAATAAAGAATATGAATCTTTCTAGTTTACTAAAAATAGCTTTCAAAGCGCTTCAGATCAATAAAATCAGGGCTTTTTTAACCATGCTTGGAATTATTATCGGAGTAGGTTCTGTTATTGCCATGCTGGCTATTGGAGAAGGCTCAAAAGAAAGTATCAAAACGCAGATTTCCAGTATGGGGTCCAATATGATTACTATACGTCCTGGTGCCGGAATGCAGGGCGGTGTCAGAATGGATGTGAGTGCAATGCAGACCCTGACCATAAAAGATTTGGAATCGATTCGAAAAAATGCGGTTTTGGTAGAAAATACCTCTCCGGTTGTTAACGGAAACGGACAAGCGATCCGTGGTGCCAAAAACTGGCCGACAACACTTTACGGCGTTTCTCCGGAATATCTGAAAGTAAGGGTATTGGATGTAGAAGACGGCACCATGTTTACCGAACGGGATATAAAAGAATCGGCAAAAGTAGTAGTCATTGGAAAAACTATAGTGGAGAATTTATTCAAAAACAAAGAAAATCCAATTGGTGCGACGATTCGTTTCAATAAAATTCCGTTTAAAATTATCGGAGTACTTTCTGAAAAAGGAGAAAATACATTCGGTCAGGATCAGGACGATATTATCCTGGCTCCTTATACTTCTGTTCAAAAGAGAGTTTTGGCCGCCACCTATCTGCAGTCTATTGTAACCTCTTCCAAAAGTGAAGACGACGCGACAGCAGCTGTTGAAGAAATTTCTAAAATTTTAAGAGAAAATCATAAACTGGGAAATGCCGAAGATGATTTTAATGTTTTCTCCCAGCAGGAATTAATCAAAATGTTCAGCTCTACCAGCGAAATGATGACCGTGCTCTTAGTAGCCATTGCCGGAATTTCTTTATTGATTGGCGGCATCGGGATTATGAATATTATGTATATTTCAGTTAAGGAACGAACCCGTGAAATTGGTCTCAGAATGGCCGTTGGCGGTACCGGAAGAAATATTTTAATGCAATTTTTAACTGAAGCCGTCATAATAAGTATTGCGGGTGGAATAATTGGAGTAACTTTAGGCTTGATTTCGACTGTTTTTATTGCTGCCGTTTTAAACTGGCCTACGAGTGTGACGATGTTTTCGATCCTGATCTCTTTTGCCGTTTGTGCCATTACCGGAATATTCTTTGGATGGTACCCAGCCCGAAAAGCAGCCGCTTTAGATCCGATAAACGCTTTACGCTATGAATAAATTTATAGAAAATAACCGCCTTTCTGCCATTGCAATACACGTTTTGGTGTGGGCGGTTTTATTCAGTCTGCCCTATCTTTTATCTTCCGGGCAGTCTGTTGAATTACAAAGAATCATAGAACATTTCTGGATACCGCTTTGTATTTATGCCGCTGTTTTTTATCTCAATTATTTCCTTTTTATAAATGCCTTTTTATTCAAAAAGAAAGCCGTACTGTATTTTATCATTAATGTAGCTGTAATTGCTTTTTTTATCTGGCTGAATTTTCAGATTAGAGATTATTTTATGGAAAATCAGCCTAAAACGAATCGCCTGCAGCCGCCGCCTCTGATTTTCTTTATTTATATTGACACCCTTTCGCTGCTAATTCCGCTGATCTTTTCTATTACGCTCCGTATATTTGAACGCTGGTTAAAAAATGAAGCCGAAAAAAAAGAATCCAAAAATTCCCAGCTGGAATCAGAACTACAGCATCTGAAATACCAGCTGCAGCCTCATTTTTTCTTTAATTCCCTTAATAATATTTATTCGTTAGTCGATATTTCGCCGGAAAAAGCTAAAGAAACCATTCACAGTCTGAGTACTTTAATGCGTTATCTTTTGTATGAATCGAATGCCGAGAAAGTAAGCCTTAAAAAAGAGATTGAATTTATAGAACGCTATATTAATTTAATGAAAATGAGAACGTCTGAAAATACCATCGTACAAACAGACTTTCCTAATCTTACCGAAGATCTTCAGGTCGCTCCTCTCCTTTTTATTTCATTAATTGAAAATGCTTTTAAACATGGCGTTTCAGCCTTAAATCAGTCGAATATCTATTTTTCGATGCAGATTGAAAATTCTGTAATCCGGTTCAAAAGCCGGAATAATAATGTCAAAAAGAATATTACCGATAAAAGCGGTTCCGGAATTGGCTTAAAAAACATCCGAAAAAGACTGGAACTTTTATATCCTGAAAAATATGTCTTTACAATTCAGGAAACAGAAGAAACTTTTACAACTGAACTGGAAATTGATACTCAAAAATAACGTTTATGCAGGACCAAAAAATAAGCTGTATTATCGTCGACGATGAACCGTTTGCACTTGAACTGATTCAGAACTATGTTTTAAAAACCCCGTTTTTAGAACTTAAGGAAAAATGCAGCAATGCCTTTGATGCTCTGGAAATACTAAACAGCGAAAAAATTGACCTGATTTTTCTGGATATTCAGATGCCGGAACTAACGGGAATAGAGCTTTCTAAAACCATTTCAAAAGATACCCGGATCATTTTTACCACCGCATTCAGCGAATACGCCCTCGACGGCTTTAAAGTAGATGCCCTGGATTATTTAATGAAACCTTTTAATTTTGAAGAATTTTACAATGCAGCTTTAAAAGCAAAAGAATGGTTTGGACTAAAACGAACTAAAGCTGCTGAAACACCTGTAAACAAGGATTTTATTTTTGTGAAATCTGAATACAAACAGTTAAAAATCAAACTCGATGATATTTTGTATTTTGAAGGACTGAAAGATTATATCAAAATATGGCTGGTCAGTCAGCCGAGAGCCATCTTAACTTTAATGAGCCTGAAATCGCTCGAAGAAGAATTACCGGAATCTAAATTCATGAGAATCCACCGTTCGTTTATCATAGCCCTTAACAAAATTGAAGAAATAGAACGCAATCAGGTCATCATTAACAAACAAAGAATTACAATTGCCGAGCAGTACAAAAGTAAATTCCAGAGTTTTATTGGTGAGAATTCTATCTAAGCACTTCAAATTAAAACGTCTCAAATGAAATATTTGAGACGTTTCGTTTTTATTTTTTTTCTTCATTGTTCATTTTGTCGTCAAAATCAGGTTCTTCACCTTTAAATTTATGAGTGTCAACATCGTAGTTTTCATCGTTTGTTAAAACTTCATCATGCTCTCTGTACTGATGCTTTCTCATATCGCTTCTATTATCAGATTTACTTTTTCCAGTATTATTCTGACTTTGATTATTTGTGCTCATTTTTCCTAAGTTTTAAATTTTATTAAAGTTACTTTAAAACTTAAATTCCTGTTTATACAATCCACTCTAAAAGTTATAAAATACACGTATACAGTCTCTCTTTACTCTGGCTGTTTAAGTTTAAAATCAACTGTAAAAAGCTGCACAGGTTTTGCTTTACCTCTAAGTTGTATTTCGCCCTGCTGTGTATATTGTATAAAAGAATCCTGATTAAGGGCGTTTTTCATCATTTCAGAAATAACAAAATGATGACCGAGCTCGTTACATTTGCACTGAATCCTTGAGGTCGTATTCAAAAGGTCGCCATGATATACGATTTCTTTTTTTACTTTTCCCACCCAGGTTGTTACTGCATTTCCTATATGCATTCCGGCTTTAAAATCAGGGATAGTCTGATAGGTCCTCAGATAATACTCTTCTTTATTTTTAATACTTTCTTTCAGCATATAAAAACAATACAAACAGCGGTTTTCTTTTAAACCTTTTTGCGATTTCCACGTCAGTATAATTTCATCTCCGGCATATTGATAAACTTCGGCACGCGATGCTAAAACAGCATCACTAAAATCGCTGAATAAATCCTTCAGGAGACTGCTGTACAAAACGTCGCCAAGCTGTTCGGCCAGAGTCGTAGACGATTTTACATCGACAAACATAAAAATACGCTCTTCCTGAATTGGCTTATGGTATCTTCCTGTAAAATAATTATAAAAAAATCCCGCACTCAGCAGACTGCTGATTTCTAAGAAAAGAATTAAAAATACAGAAGCGCCAAGCGAAAAGATAAAATCCCCGGTTAACCGTTCAGAAATATAGCGGTTCAAAGCAGTTTCAAAGGAAATATTCTCCAGAATCTTCGTAAATAAAACCACAAAAAAGAGTAAGAAAATCAGAATACTGAAACTGTATAGTAAGGCTTTAAGAAACATTGCCTTTACAAAAGAATACTGTTCAAAAGAAGCACAAAATTTTTCAAAAGTAATACTGACCAAACCAAAACAGATTCCGATAACCAACCCTAAAAACAATTTCAGATACAGATTTTCAGAACCAGAGTCTGTAATTGCCGTATATAATAAACCTAGTATTCCGCCAGCAGTAACGGCTTTAAAAATCAGGTTGTATTTTTTGTAAAATGGTAATTTTGGCAATTCCATAATTGGATTAATTTTCCATATAAAAATAGCCAATTTTAAAACATAAACTATTATATATCAAACAAGTCCCCCTTAACGTAATAAAACATCCGGGAAATAGTAAATGGTTTTACAGATGGCCCCTATACGTTCTGCTTCCTTTTTTATAAGCATTAAGCATGTAGCTTACAGCATCTAAATAACTGTTTCAAAACACGTTATAATTATACGGATTTAACAGAAAAGAAATCGTTTTTAAATTTTACAGAAAGTTTTTAAAACTCATTTTATCCGTCGCATTAAAACTGATATATTTACAATCAACCTTTTCTGAGCAGACCAAAGTATATGAAACCAGTTACCATAGAAGATATTGCAAGACGTTTGTCGGTGCCGGTTTCGACCGTATCCAAAGCATTTCGTAATGTTAAAAGTATTGATCCGGATTTAAAATATAAAATTGAACATATTACCCGGAACCTGGGATACAATCCCGATACCCAAACCTCTGATGTACCTTTAGAAATCAAAACTATTGGCTTTGTGGTACCCAAAATAACAATGCCTTTTTTTGCCAAAATACTTCAGGGAGTGAGAAAAACCCTTGACCCTTTGGGTTATCATATTATAATTCTGGAATCCGGTAAAAGCCCGGAACGGGAAAGAGAAATCCTGTTTCAGCTGGAAGCTTTTAAAGTAGACGGTATTATTTTAAGTCCGTGCGATGAAAGAACCAATAATTACATTTGTCAGGTAGTAATACAAAGAGGCATTCCTGTTATCCTATTTGACAAGAAAGCCACTATATACGACATTGGTATCCTGAATGTTAATGAATATCTTATGGGACATCGCAGGTATGAGGAACTGGTACGCAACGGATATAAAAAAACAGCATGGCTTATGGGAGCCCCCGAATTCAGAACTATTTCAGAGGATGCCCGGGGATATGACCGTATTATGAAAAAACAAGAAACTGATTCGTCTCTTGTTATAAAAACAGCCGGTTTTGATCCTGATGATGTAAAAACTGCACTAAAAAACTTTCTGGAATCCAATATCGAATTTGACAGTATTTTTGCTTATTCCAGTTCACTTGCTAAAGATGCTTTACATTATCTGCAGGACCAGAATATTCAAATATCGGAGAATGCGGTTTCCTATTATACAGGAGTGCAATCCACAAAATTAGAAAAACCCCTGCCGGGAATGGGTAAAACTGCTGCCGAATTGTTACTTGATAAAATAAAGGATAAATCAGATCCCGAAAAAACTATTTTCTTTGACAACGAATTTATTGATATGTTTTTTGGAAATGTTGAAAATCTGACAGTCTGCGGAGGTCTTACCAGTCTTTCTCTTCAGAAAAAAAGCTCCAAAAAGAGAAAAAAATAACCCCATACTAAAAAAAAGATACCATTACTGCTCTCACTCTCGCAGAAATCATAAAAAGGATTAAACGATAAAGCTGTACAAGTTTTATCGTTTTAGATTATTTCTTACGGGTCGCTATTTCCCAGTTTTCTGTCTGATGAGGATTGTATCTTCTTTCCATAATGATTCTCATAGACAAAGTATTTTCTTTCCTGTTATAATCCTTTTTTCTGGCATAAATTGTAAACACCAGATTACCATCGGTTTTAATCTCTTCTTCTGTTAATTCATTTTCCTCATAATAATTTAAAACGGGATTGATCTCATCCTCAAACTGGGTATTTTGAGCCAGAAAAGTTAAAACAGATACCACCTGATCTTTAAAAAAATCAGGTTCGTTTACCTGTTCTTTTTCCGCAGGAATGATAATTCCAAATTCAAACAGCGGGTTGTCACAGCCTGACAAATCTGCGTGGATAAGTGTATCTTGTGTCTTGTAGGTTTCACTAATGGTTTCTGTATAATTATGCATGTCAATACTTCTTACCCTTCTGGAAATATTGGATATATCCTTAAAAATAGTTTTACTTTCCAGTTTAGCCAGTTTGCATTTGGTTAAATAAGACTCTTCGTAAAGATTGCCATCACGATACGAAAAAACCAGATTAGCGGATTCGTTATTTTTATTTTCGTTCACTTCGTAAGTCCTCCAGTTCTTGGAAGCAACGGTTGTAATCTTCTTTTCTTTATATTGGGTTTCGTTTAAAATATTATACGAAAAAGGGGCGTACTCCAATACTTCGTGCTGCTCTTTAATATTTACTTTGTCTTTCATGATCACATACACAAAAGAAGAGCCTGCCATCGAATCGCAGCTTTCTGTTACAATATAATCTGTAATACCATCATTATTAAAATCATCTTTCGCTAAAATAGAATAATAAATAGTAGACCGGCTTTCTGCTTCATCTGTAATACTCAGTGCAAACGGATATTCGTTGAAGTTCATACCTGTACCTTCATTGGTCTTATATCTCTCATATTCTTCAGTCATAAGCTTCTTTAACAAATCAAATTCTTCCTTTGAAATGGGAATAGGCTTTTTTATTTCTGTTTTTTTCGGATGTTTCTTAGGAACTGCAGCTGATTTTTGGGGTTCCTGTTTACAGGAAAATAAAAATGTCAATAATAAGGCGCTTATGAAATAATGTTTCATTTAGATTTTTTTGAGGTTTGGGAATTTACAACAGATTCAATACTGTTTTTTTTAATCAAAAGTAATTTTACCAAAGTTGACCTTTTCGGTTTCATGAATAAAACCATCATAATAATCGGCTGTCCATTCTCCGCTTCTGTAAATAAAAGACAATCTCTTATCATAACTTCCGGGTGCATAAATCGTAAGATTATCTCCTTCGTTCGGACTGTACTCAAAATCAAAACAGTTTCTGCTGTTAAGTTCGGTAAGCATACTGTCAGTTGATAAATTTTCAGCCAAAGCATCCAACGGAAAAATAATCATCCCGTCCATAGTCCTTTCGGTATAACCAACATATCTATCGAGGCTCCAGATATATTCCTTAGATTTTTTACTTTTATACTTCGTGAACCTTTTATAACTAATAACCGTATCCTTTTCATTAGTAATACAGGTACATAATTTAATTTCTTTTCCGGTTTCGCACATATGATTTATTGAAGAAATGGTATTCTTTCATGAGTTGAATTTAGGCTTTTTTTTTTATATCTGTATTTTTTGTTTTTAAATAAAAGTAACTCCCCGCTCCCACAGGAATCTTTTCGTGTGAAATGATGGAATTAAATCGAAGTTTTTAAATAGTTAATACTAAAAAATGAGGAGAAATTATAAATTAAATTCTTGTTTAATTTGTAAAGTAGGACGTACTACACGAAAAGATTCGTACGAAATGTACTCTTGCATCATCATTTCTCTTATTTAATCTATAAGATTACTCTCGTCTTACTTAAAAACTATAATATCTTATGAAAAAATGGCCTAGTATGAGAACTCAAAACTAAAAAACTGAGAGTAATGAGTTTACTAATAAGCCCTCTTTAGAGACATAATTATTAAATCAAATTCTTTCTTTTTTTCCTCCGATACATTAACATATCCTACAACAACGTCGTCAAGAAAAGATTCTTTCCAATATAAGCCATTAGAGTTTTTGCCTTCGTAAACTATAGTATCATTGTAATTCTCTCTGAAAATTATATCGATGCCTTTGTTCTTTCTATTAATTCTATTTGTAATAGAACCAGCCATTTTATTATTAGTAAAAAAAATTGTAGCAGAATCTCTATTTTTATATATAAGTTTTATTTCTACATTTTCAATAGTGGTAATTTTCTTTTCAATAAAATTTTTTGGAACTTTAGCTAGTATTTCTGCGTTTCTATTTGAATCAAAATTAGTATATCTATATCTGAATGACTTAGTTGTTGCACAATTAATATTTATTAATAATATTAACAAAATTGCTGTTTTTTTTTTCATTTTCATAATATATTAATTGTTCCACAATATTGTTGGTGTAACTGTTCGAGGCTGTCCACTTGAATCTAATAGTTTATATCCTGATTTATCAGAGCTGTAATACGTTTGATAATATCCCGCATTAAAGGCTTTTGTACCGCCTAATTGATTGAAAAAATGTACAGCTCTTATTTCTTTGATTTCAGTATCATTATATGTACTCCAGACTAAATTACCGGAACTTGCATCAAAACCGTGAAAAAGCTCATGACCAAGTGCTTGATTAGGATTCGCAAATTTAAGTCCCTTAGTTGTTGCAATCTCAATTGAAGAGTTAGGATTCCAATAAAATGTTCCTCCTGAACCTATTATACTACTCGGTGAACTTCCTCCTACTTGACCTCTATTTAAATTTATTCCTTGATAATAAGACGCATCATTAATTCTTGTTCCTATTTTTTCTGGACCTCTCGGATCAAAATACGTATCTGATGACTCAGCAACATTAAAGTTATAATTTGATGATTGTAATGTGGAAACAACGTTTGTTGCTAATTCGGTTTCAGCACTTGAAATCTGAGATAATGCAGTTACAACACTATTTAGAAATGAATTAGTAATTCTCATAGAACCATCTTTTTTAATTTTAACACCATCTCCTACATATTTTGAACCATCTTTATTCAAGAGTTGCCCATTTTGATATAGTACACGATTTTGGTTGTTTTTACCAAACGAAATCCATAAACTATCTCCCTGTATATCATTTATTAAAACAGGATTATTACCAGCATAACCATAAGGACTTAATTTATGATACTTTTCAGCAAATCTGTCAATTTTTAAAAATCTTCCTATTGAGGGATCGTAGTCACGCCATCCATATGCGTAAACATTAAGCTGATTACCTCCAATATTCTCATCCTGAAGTTCTTTCCCGTTGTACTTATACTTATAATTAGAATTCACCACCGGATTTCCATATCCGGATTGTTTAAGCCCAAAAGGATAATAATTATTTTTATCAATAATTTCAAGAACTTGGGTTTGGGGATTTTTAGCATAGCTAATTCGTATATTCCCTAAATGGTCTTTATATTGATATACATATTTTTGATTTAAACAATCAAAATAACCCTCAGCGGTCGGAAAAAACTCTAAAACATTGTTTTTATGCTTTACCTTATTGTTTTCTTTTTAGAATAACATCTCTAAATTTTATTTTGTTTTGGTCTATTATCTCTAATTTATACTCAAATTTTATATGACCAGAAGATAATATTTCTCCAATATCTTGAGATTCATTACATTTTAAATAGATATAATTTTCTCTTAACTCCCATTTACCATTACATTTCGGATTAGCATCCTGAGTTTTTAGGGATAATGAAAATTTATTATTTGCTTTTAGCTTCAGGTCATAAATAATTTTTAAGGTATTTTTAGATGTCTCTTCTTTGTAAAATTCTCCTATGATATTCAATTGATTATTTTTTAATGTGTTACATGAACACAGAAAAAGAAATATTGATATTCTGTAAATTATTTTTCTCATTATCTTCTAAAATATATAGTTGGTTGTGTTCTTAAATTTAGGTTTTCAGGAAGATTACTTATAGCTGGATTACCAGGATACGCTCTAATTAAATCTGATCTTGTCGAATTCATATTTATTGGTGTAATACCTGTATTTGCAATTCCTCCCGCTCCATAAGGAGTCACTCCGGTAGAAGTTTGTATACCTTGCACCCAGGCATTAGTAATACCACTTATAGAGTTCAAAATTGATGTTGATCTAAGACCTGATACAGAACTAGGTTTAAAGGCATATTGTGCTGAATATGCCTGAGCTTCATCTCCCAAATCTTGTAATAAAGATGCTCCATTAACAGTGTTAAATGCAATATCTCCTGATTCGAATTGACCAGCATGGGTAGTCTCATGAACAAAATTTGAAGTAGAACCATAACTTATTACTATTTCTCCTGTTGTTGTGTCATAAGTTGTACCACCAAGTTCCCCTGCACCTGAATCTAACCTATAAAACTGTGTGCTTGATTCAAGATTGTTTAGATTGTTCACAGTTTCATTTAAACTTGCAATTCTAGATTCAGTATCTCCTAGTCTGCTAGCACGCTTTTCATCTGTCCACCCTTTCCTATCCGCTCTACCGTTTATCCTGTCTGCTTTTCTTTGAAAGAATCAAAGACAGGTTTGTTATTAATATAGCCAACAAAAACTTTTGGATTTACTGTTAATGAAAAGGCGTTAAATGAAATAAATACAAATAGTATTAAAAATTTTGTTTTCATAATTTAATTTTTTACAGCCCGATAGCGCGGATTGCAAATCCGCGCTATCGGGGTTATATATTATCTTTATTTAAAAGAATACCTGTAAGAAATTTCTAAAATGTTTTTAATGCTTTTTAGATCAATTTTATTATCTAGTACGTCTTCTGTATATTTATGACAAAGATATTTTGAAATTATCTTTCCATCTTTCTTAATAATCAAAAGATAAATAAAGTCTACAGAGTCTGTAGTACATTGTTCGTAGTAAAAAGTATTAGGTTCCTTAATTAAATTTATTTCCTTAATTATCATTTTACCATCTTTTTCACTTACACTTATTTTTTTATTGAAATTTTTGGAAAATTTTTGACAATAGATTTTTGAATTTTCTTCATTAAATATTGTGAAATATCCATAATCATTACCTGAGGCTAATCTGTATAACAAAACACCATCGTTTGTATTTCCAAAATCTTGGAATACATCTTTGAACAATTTTGTAGTGTCAATATTTTTAGTGAATGAATCAAATTCTTTCAAATCAGACGTTGAAGTGATGTGACAATTTGGATCTGAAAACTTTTTTTGCCCTTTACAGGAATAATTAAAAACAATAATTAAAAACAAAATTATTTTTTTCATTTCTTAGGAATTGGAAGGTTATAAATTTTATTCAAATAGCCTTGAGTATTATAATTTTCAGGTTGATAATTTAATATTTCTATAGCATTAGTTTGAAGGTTATATTTAAAAAGAGAACCACCTGTATAATTAAGTAGATTTCCAGAATAAGTAGAACGAATACTCATGTTTTTTGCACCGTTAGAAATTAATTCGCCTCTAATTATATTTTCAATATGTGATGCAGCTCTTTCACGTTTTTCATAATAATTATTATACAATAAAACATCAAAACTAGATGCTGTTTTATCATTTGGTAATTCCAAATTTTTCATCGATTCTAATCCATTCATTTTTAACCAAGCGTGTCCTCCTTCATGACCAATTTGTGTTTGAATATTAGCCTCATTACTGGTTATACCTTCTAAAAATTTATCAGTACCATCGCCTATACCAATTTTAATATTAGTTCCTCCTTTTTCATTTGGTTTTGTATCACCTCCAGTAGTTTTAGTAGCATAAATAGTGTGTTTAGCAGAATCTGCATCTAAATCCTGATAAATTTTAGATGCTGTTTCTGAATTTTTCAAAGTCTCATTGTATTGCTTTCTGAGCTCTCTTCTAGCTTCTCTGTATTCTTTCCTTGAAGAAAACTGTTTTCTTAATTCGTTGTCTTTTTGGACATCACTCCAACTAGCCCATCTAATTCTCATTCCATCTGGGTCAGTAAAAAAGATTGGATTATTAACAGTATATGCATATGGAGTAAAGTTATCATACTTCTCCGCAAGCGGGTCAATATTCATCCAACGTCCCAATGCAGGATCATAATTAAGTGCTCCATAATCGTAAAAGTTAAGCCCCAGCTCGTCTTGCAATTCCTTGCCATTGTACTTATACTTATTCTCTACACCAGTTTTAATAGTATTATAACCATCTTGTTTTAATCCAAAAGGATAGAAGTTACTCTCTTCTTTAATAGCAAGTGTTTTATCATAACTTAAACGAACGTTACCTAGGTGATCTTTGTATTGGTAAATATATCTATAAGCCCCAGATACAGGTTCCACATAACCTTCTGCTGTTGGAAATTATTATATGAAAGTCCTACTATTGTAAATGAATAGCAGGACTAAAATATAATTGTAAATCTATTCTAGGATTAAGTGTAAATATGTAAACTTTTTTAGGACGAGACACCCTATTCAGTGTAGTAATTATTCTCATCATCTAAAAATAGCTTCCTTTTAAATTTGTATTTTTCAGATGGATATATAAATGACACAAAAGGTTTTTTAAATCTTTTTGGTATAGTCACAAAAGTATCCAAAACAATAATACCGCTAGAATCAATTTTAAATTTAAGAGTAATTTCTGAACTATTAATTTTCAATTTTTCTTCATTAAAAGAACATACTTTATTAGAGTCTCTAGGACCTTTTAATTTAAAATTCAATAATGTTTTTTTTTGCTCTAACACTATAACATTATCATTTTCGTATCCATATCCCACGATTTGCATTTCTTTTTCATTTGAACATGAAATAAAAATATAAAATGAGAAAATTAGAATTAATTTATTAGTTTTCATTTATCATTATTATTTAGATAACCATTACTATAATATCTCATAATAGCCGCTATTTGTCCTCTGCTGGCTCCTGATGGATTTTGTTGTACTTGATTTGTTTTTTGAAGTCTTTCTTCTAAAGTAAGAGCGTTGGTAAATTTATAAGGGTACGTCATAAAATTTGTTCTCAAATCTGTCACATTTTGATTATATTTTGGTACTATATCTGAACTAAAAGCGAATGGTCCAAAATAATTTCTATGAATTTTTTGAGTGTTCTCTTTTAACCAAGGGTGATCTAAACCTCCAGTATGCCCTATTTCATGAGAAAAAGTTGTATTAGAAGCGGCATTACCATTTTCGTCAATATAGTCACTATTTAAATTTACTTTTAAACCACCTAAATGACTATTGCCTCTTTTATTACTACCAAAATTACTAGGATTTTGTATCTCAATTAAATGCTCATTTTCTGTTGCATCACTTTCATTCGTTATTTCTCTTAAATTTACATTACCCTGTATATCAAAACCTTCTCTGCTCATTGAGAAAATTCTATTAAATTGGGCCGTTTGCTTCTTTATATAATTACTCATATTGATTTTCTTCCCAGAATTATTTATAATTGCCGCATTAACCGTTATATTAACATGAATGTTGCCATTTTCATCTGTTGTAGCTGATATAGACCAATCTTTTCCACTTGGATCATTCAAAAGAATCGGGTTATTAGCTGAAAAAGAATATGTTGATATCGCAGGAAATTTTTCACTCATAACATCAATCGAATTAAACCTTCCTAAAGCATTATCATATTGACGAAAGTCCATCGCTGTTATGTTAAGACCCATCTCGTCTTGCAATTCCTTTCCATTGTATTTATACTTATAATTAGAGTTGACTACCGGGTTTCCATATCCGGATTGTTTAAGCCCAAAAGGATAATAATGGTTTTCGTCTTCCAACTGCAAAGCAGGTACACTGGCAGTACCTGTATTTTTGTAACTGATACGAATATTGCCCAGATGATCTTTATACTGGTATACATATTTAT